>JANYCC010000071.1 GCA_025360495.1 Verrucomicrobiota bacterium
AGAAAGCCGTCATTGTCATAGTCCGCCCAGGAACAACCGAAAGACCTGCCTTCATTGGCCGGACTGCCGGTTGTAATCTTCGTGAAGGTCCTGTCGCCGTTGTTGTGATATAGCGCATTCTTGGTCACCTGATTGGCCACAAACAGGTCGATGAATCCGTCATTGTCGTAATCGCCCCAAGCGCAAGTGGACCAGCTTCCACGGTCGCGAGCGGCAATATCCGAGCTGTTCTTTGCGAACGTGCCGTCACCGTTGTTGCGGTAGAGAAAATTGAATGCGCTGTCGCTGAGGGCCGGACCTCCATTCACGACAAACAAATCAAGAAATCCATCATTGTCATAGTCCGCCCAGGCGGACCCGATCGAGAATCCGCCATCGTTGACAATCCTGCCACTCGTGACGAAGGCGAACGAGCCCTGGCCAGTGTTTCGATAGAGCGCGTTGTTCCCACCGCCATACCGGCTGACGAACAGGTCGATCCGCCCGTCATTGTCGAAATCTCCCCAGTCCGCGACCGCCCAGTCTCCGGACTCACGGACGGGAAGGACATTGGTGACCCGGCTGAAGGTGCCATCGCCATTGTTCCGGAAGAGGCGATTCACCGTGGGATTGTCATTGAACGTCGGGACATACAAATCCAGATGCCCATCATTGTCGAAGTCAGCCCAGGCAGCACCCCCGGAGGCAAATTGTCCCCCGGTGACCGCGGGGTCGGTCATGATTTTGGTGAACGAGCCGTCACCGTTGTTCCGATAGAACAAGTCATTTCGGGAGCCGTTACTGGGCACAAACAGATCCGGATATCCATCGTTGTTGCAATCTCCCCAGGCGCCGCCGTGGGAATCGATCGCCTCAGTCACGATTGCGCCCGCCGTGACTTTGGTGAAACTGCCGTCGCCGTTGTTGCGATAGAGAAAGTTCCTTTGCAGAGCGCCTCCAACGGTGCCATTGGAGACGAAGAGGTCCAGATACCCATCCCCGTCGTAATCCGCCCAGACACCCTGCGCCGAGCTGCCGCCGTCATTCACGACGGGTCCGGCCATGATCTTGGTGAACGTCGGATCCACGGTCAATATCGCCACCCGGCTGGTGACGGAGCCCGTCGAATCACCCACGACCACAGTGTAACTGCCAGCGTCGGGGAGTTGCACATAAGTCAAGACGAGGATGGCATCGGTCGCCCCGATGATCTGCAGATCGTTGACATGCCACTGGTAGTTGAGGGGTGCCGTGCCCGTGGCCCGAACCTGGTTGGTGACGTTCGCACCCAGACTCACCGATTGATCCACTGGCTGGTGGATGATCGTGGGTTGGGCGAGGGCCTCGACCACCGCCGCCAAGAAAAGCCCGGCGGCAAACAGACTGATTTTTTGATTCATAGTGCCATACGGGTTTGTTCTTCCGGCTGCTGACGGCAGCTCTTTCACGCCGAGACCTTCGGTGAAATCCACACCCTTGCCGCGAACACTTTGGGCTCACGATTCATGGAAGCTGTCTGGATCGTTCCGCCGTTCTATCTCACGACTGGAATCCGGTCCTGCACTCATCGAAGATCCTTCAGGTCCTCGGCACCGCGAAACAATTGATAATACTGTCCGCCATATTTCTTTGGAGCACGCCAGCGATGGAATTCGGCATGCCCATCCGCGAAGGCGAGGTTGAATCCTTGGTTGTGGCGATCTGTGGGCAGGGAGACCCAGAGGTCCGCCAAACCGTAGCGACCCGATGGGTCGGCCATCCCGAATATTCCATCATCAATGCTGAATTCGTTCTGATCGACGAAGGTGTAAAAGCGGTTCGGGGCAGGGGTCGTGATCCTGGACAGGCGTTTGGGCCACCATCTTGCCACATCATCCCCCAAATCCCAATTGTCGCCGGAAGGGTGATTGCGGCGTATGCTGATCAACCAGGCATTGAGACCATAGCTCCGGGTGCGGCGCACGTTGGGATTGTTTCGAAGCGCTGACTTGTCCGACGGACAGCGATAGGCCCCTGTGGACGGCGCAAAGCGAAAAAGAGTGCCGGTGGTCACGTTGGTGTCCCGTTGAGCGTTTCCGAGCACCCAGGATCCTGGAAGATTGCCGGCAGAGTCCGATATGCTCAGGGGAAGCCGGTCATCGTTTTCATCCGCAGAGAGATTCCAAGCCAGTTGAAGCTGCTTGAGATTGTCCAGGCAGGAAATCGATTGAGCCTTGGACTTCGCCCTGCTGAGCCCAGGCAGAAGCATGCTTGCGATCATCGCGATGATGGCGATGACCACCAAAAGTTCGATCAGCGTGAAACCCCGCGAATGACCCTTTTCGAATGATTCCCCGCCGCCGAAATCCTCGAGGGAAGCCGAATGGTGTGCGGATCGCACGCGATCGCGCGCAATCGGTTCAAACGGAAAACATGTGGTCATGGGAACAAGCGTTGGGCTGCGATCAATTGCTCTCCGTCAGATGGTCTTGAAATTTCAGCAGATCCTCTTTGTCCAGGGCGTTGGCTGGGCGCTGATTGTAATGGCGGAAGGTTTTTGGGGCCAACCAGCGCCAGTGGTCTGCATGGCCATCCAGAAAAGAGAGATTGCAACCGCGGTTGTGGCGATCGGCAGGGAGGTCCTTCCATTCCACTCTCATGTAGCGCGCGTTGACGGCGAAGACGCCGTCGTCGATGCCGTCCGGGTGTTCGTCGATGAAGGCGAAGGTTTCCGCGAGTGGGCGGGAGTTCAACTCGGTTATCTTCCTTGGCGTTGGAACGGTCGGATATTTTTCCCCTTTCCCTTCCACATCGGTCGCCGACACCCAGCCGGAAAGTGCATAGCTCCGGGTCCGAAGCGGTCGTGGTGGCGGGCCACTCGACCTGTCGGAGGGACAGTGATAGACCGCAGCGTCGCCGATTTCAGGATAAAGCAGACCGGCTTCGATGTTGGTGGTCGAGCGATCATGCTTCGCATTGCCGAGCACCCAAGAGGGCGCGACACTTTGCTGGATGAAATCGAGGCTTCGTGATTTGTTGGGGACGAGCGCATCGTTGTTGTTTTGCGTGTAATTGATGCCGGCCATTTGGATCTGTCTGAGGTTGGTGAGACACACAGTGGACTTGGCCTGGTTCTTGGCCGAGTTCAAACCGGGCAGGATCAACGAACAAAGGATCGCAATGACTGCGATGACCACGAGCAGTTCAACGGGTGAAAAGGCCGGGTTTCGAACCAACACTTTCATGGCTTTCATCGCTTTTTCTCTTTCGTCTTGCCGGTGAGCGGCGAGAGGAACTCAGCGGAAATGATCTCGCGTTCGGCGCCCGGAATCATCCAGGCAACCTCGATATGGCTGGAATTGGTCGCGGACTTCTCCACCGCTTGGATGAAGTAGCATCGGCCGGCGACCAGCGGAATCTTGGGAGATTGCGACATCATGAGTTCGTTCCGACGATTCGGGGCATCCCATTGTCGTGGCAATCCGCCGCGTGTTGTCGCGATGACCTCTGTGCGACTGGGATCCTCATCGGGACTGAGCCAAAGGGCGCCGGAGCCACCGCTCGCAATCCAGAATGTGTAATCGCCCGTCGTGGGCGGATGAATATGGCCGCTGAGACGGCAGGCAAAGTTGTTGGTTTGAATGACGGGCGTCTCGAAATTGTTGAGCTCGTAGCGGTGTACGGGCCGGCTTGGATAATCGGGATGATCCAGCAAATCCTTGATCTCACCACCGGGAATGCCGGTCCAGAACTCGCACAGAATGCCGCCGGTCCGGGGCAACACGCACAGTTCGATGCCAGCCGCCGCGATGGCGTAATGTCTGGCCGGCACATCCACGTGCGTGCGGTCACCGGCGCGCGTGAGACGGACTTCGCCTTCGGCCACCTCGAGGCGTGTGGCCGTGGTTGTGGTCATCAGCGTGAACTTGGTGCCAATCACCCGGGCTTCGGCCTGCGGTGTGCCAAAAAGCATCGGGTGGAACGGCCGCTGGCGCGCGACCGAAGCTTCTAGCGATCCCGCACCCAGACCGTAGTGCTTGCCACCGGACACGGAGATCAGTGTGAATTCGGTGTTCGTTCGGACAAGAAAGCGCGTGGTCTCCGGACTGAAGCCGATCACTGCCGCAACCTTGTCAGAGGTTCGCAATCGATCCCCGGATTGAAGCCGCATTCCGGGGGTCGCCCGAAGCAAGTGACCGGCGCGCTCGAGGATCAGGTCGCCGCCTTGGATTTCAGCCAGCACCGGATCGCCCGTCACCGGCGCGAGCCACCAGACAACCGGGCCGATCAGCAAGGCGAGACAGGCCGCCAGCGGCAGCCATATACGCCGACGTGACCTGCGCGTCGCGCTTGGAGCGACCGGGAACGGCACGACTCCAGGTTCGGGGTTGGCAGGATCAGTGTTGGGGATTGCCTCGGGGGGGCGATCAGACACCGGCAACTCCCGGATCTGCCGCATGACACCGGTGGCGATCGATTCCTCCTGATCGCGGTGCAATTGCGTCAGGATTGCCGGCGCCAAATCGGGAATTGTCCTGATCGCGCGAAGGCCGGCCTCGATGTGGATCAACTGGAAATGCGTCTGCCTGGCGTCATCGCTTTCCGCCAGGAGCGTCACCAGTTCAGCAGCCTTTTCGTCGGACAAGCTGTCGTCCGCCAGCTTCAGCGTCAGTTCTTCAAGGCGCGTCATGGGCGGGCGAGTTGCCGGTTGATGCAGTCGCGAAGGGCCAACCGGATTCGCGCGAGCTGTTGGCGGGTCGCTTCCACCGTTCGACCGATTGAAGTGGCGATTTCAGCGAAACCCAGGGCGCGCTCGTAGCGAAGTTCGAGCAATCGCGCCGAGACGGGCGGAAGTTGTCGCGTGCACTCTTGCAGGGCGGCGGCGAGGCGATCCTCACGGGCGGACGAATCCGTGCTGTCGGCCAACGCCACCCAGTGGTTGTGGTAATGTTCCAGGCGGGTGTCCTCGCGCAGGCGACGGCGGACTTCCTGGCGCACGACATTGCGGGCGATTTCCTTGATCCACGGTCCGAAATCGTGCCCGGGGCGGAACCGGTGAAGTTGTTGGTAGGCTTGGATGAAGGCGCGCTGGACCATGTCCTCGGCTTGCTGCGTATCCAGAAGCAGGGCCGCCACGATCCGCCATACTTCCTGCTGATGGCGTCGGACCAATTCTGCATACGCGTCAATTTCGCCGCCCAAGACGCGCAGCACGATCCGGTCGGTGTTGGTCGTTTGCATGGCTTTCACTTACCACTATGCCGTCGTTTGCGAAATCCAACGGAAGACTTGTGCCGGGCCGCGAGGAACGTCATTCACCCGGGGTGATCGCAACGTTGGTCGAGGAATTCGTGATCCATGTCCGCCACGAACGCGGCCAGTCGGCCAACACGCAGCGGACCTATGCCTCCCTGCTGGGAAGGTTCGCCACCTGGGCGGACGCCCAAAAGCTGGCTTCCGCGCGCGACGTGGGGGTCAACCACCTGATGCAGTTCCTCGAACACGAACGCCAGCGGCGGATGGAGGGACCGTCGGCCGGGAAAGCCGCCGCCAGCCAGCGGCTCAGTTCGGCGAGTGTCTATCTGCAGGTGGCCGCGCTCCGGGCGTTCTTCCGATTCTGCCAGGCCGAGGGATTCACCCCGGAAAATCCCACCGAAAACCTGACCCTGCCCCGTCGCTGGAAACGCCTGCCAAAGTCCCTCACGACGGCGGAAATCGAATGCCTGCTGCAACCCCCACTGGGAGCGGACCCGTCCGCCCTGTGTGATCACGCGGTGCTGGAAGTGGCCTATGCGAGCGGGTTGCGGTTGGCCGAACTCCGCGGGTTGCGCCTGGAACAACTGCATCTGGAATCCGGCTTCATCAATGTCATCGGCAAGGGCAACAAGGAACGCGTGGTCCCCGTCGGGCGCCAGGCGGTCGCGGCTTTGAACCACTACCTCGGGGCGGGGCGTCCCCACCTCGTGAAGCCGCGTTCACCCGGGACCGTGTTCCTGACCCAACGCGGGACGGCCTTCGCCCATGTGACGCTCTGGCTCCGGATCAAGCAGTGCGTCGCCCGGGCGGGGATCCGTCGCAACGTGACGCCCCATATGTTGCGCCACAGTTTCGCCACGCATCTGATGGAGCATGGGGCCGACCTGCGGGTGATCCAGGAACTGTTGGGGCACGCGAGCATCGCGACCACCGAGGTTTATACGCACGTGGCGGGAACCCGGTTGCGGGAGGTCCACAAACGGTTCCATCCCCGGGTGTGATCAATCGCCGCGGATCCAGCGAAGCAACTCAAGCAATCGCGGCGGTTGTCCGGTGCGGAGGATCGCGGTGCGGAAGATCCGGCCGCAACCCCAGAGCAACAAGGCGGTGAACCCCACCAACATCACCGTCGTGCCCACCAGGTCGCGCAAGGGCGGATGGGCGGTGATCCGGTTCATCATCACAAACGGCGTATAAGGAGGGACCCAGGAGAGCACGGTGGCCACCGGACCGTTCGGGTCGCGCGGGATGAAGGGCATCAGGAACAGCGGGACCATCATGACCAGCATCAGGGGCGCCATGAAGTTTTGCGCCTCCTTCAGCGTGTTGCAGACCGAACCGATGGTCAGGAAGACCCCGGCATAAAGGAGGAATCCGGCCACGAAATAAAACGCGAACGCCGGCAACAACCAAGTGTCCCGGAGCAACCCGACCAATTCCAACGGAATGGTGGAGGCCGTGGAGCCGGGGGCCCCGTTTCCCGCCATGTGTCCCGCTTGGAACAGGGCCATGCCCACCAACGACCCGACCCAGGCCAGCATCATCACCATCCCCACCCCCGCCACCCCCGCCAGTTTGCCCATCATCAATTCACCCGGCGTCACACTCGACAGCAGGACCTCGATGATGCGGTTGGATTTCTCCTCGATCACCGAGTTGAGCAGCATCTGCGAGACGGCGAAGATCGCAATCCACAGCAGGTAGACAAAGAAGCTCGGGGCCCATTGGCGCAGGGTGTCCGATAGCCCCACTTTTTCGGTCCCCTCGGCCTTGCGCGGATTCAGGACGGTGATCGGGGCCCGCAGGGTCTCGACGCGGGCGATGACCGTGGGATCGACTCCCAAACGGCGGTATTCGGCGCGGCGGAAATCGTCGTTCAACAGGCGCTGGGCCAGGTCCCGCAATTCGGAATCAGCCTGGTTTTCGCACCAATAGTGCAAGGCGTTGGTGGTGCCCGGGCCATAGTCTGCCGGGATCACCAAGGCGGCGAAGAGACGGACCGGATTGCCGACGTCCGGTGCGGGGAGGGTCCGTTCACCCCGGAGCCACGGACGCAGAAGCTGCTCGAGTTGCGCCGGGGTCCGGGCCTCGGGGAGTTCCTTGGGGAGCACCACCTCGGCGAGCGCCGGACGGGGCAGCGTGAACCCCGGCACCCGCAGCCAGTTGGTCCCGGCCGCGGCGCGCCATGCGACCAGATCGAGTTCGCCGCCGTGCCAGGCCGCCCCGTTGGTCACGCTCGGGCGCACATGGTATGAAAACGGTTCGGAGTAAGGGGCGTGCCGGGCAAAAACCTGGAGGGCCTCGGCCAGTTCGACCTCGCGGATCCGGGCGAGTTCCTTGCGGATCACCACGGCGCGGTCACCGGAAAAATCGGCGAGGATGAAATGCCGGGTGGGAACCCCCTTGGTCGCGAGCAACACCGGGAGCGTGCCCGAGACGACGATGATCGCCGGAAACAGGAACAGCCCGAGCCAGAACCCCTTGGTCTTGACGTTCTCGATGAATTCCCGCCAGGCCACCAGCCACGCGTACCTCATCGGAAGGACGCCTCCCGCGCCTGATCCCCGACGAGTTTCACGAAGACTTCATGCAGGGTGGGTTCCGCCGCATTGAAGGAACGCAGGCGGACGGGAATTTCGAAGCACGCCTGCAGGATCGCCTGCGGATCCGCGCCATCGTGAAGTTCCACCTCCCAACGCCCTTCGCCCTGCGCGTTCAATCCCGCCACCCCGCTCAATCCCCGCAAGGGCGCCGGGTCGTCCGCCGTCTCGAATTGAACCCGTCGCGGCACCAGACGCCGCGCCGCACCCACCGTCCCGTCAAACAAGGCGCGCCCTTTGGCAATCACCACCAAACGGTCGCACAACCGTTCGGCATGCTGCATCACGTGGGTGCTGAACAGGACCGTCCGACCGCGCCGCCGCATGTCCTGGACGATCTCCTCCATCACGTTCTGGTTCACCGGATCCAATCCCGAGAACGGCTCATCCAAGATCACCAGTTCCGGGTCGTGGGCAATGCTGGCCAGCACCTGGACTTTCTGTCCCATCCCCTTCGACAAGGCCTCGGTCCGGGCCATGGCGAAATCCTTCAGCCCATATCGTTCCAACAACTCAAAGGCCCGCCGTTTGGCATCCGCCCGCGACAGGCCCTTCAGTGTCGCGAAGTAGGCAATCACCGACCAGGCCCGCATTTTCTTGTAGAGCCCCTTCTCCTCCGGCAGGTAGCCCAACCGGGTCCGGACCTTGAGCGCCGAATCCGCCCCCAACACGGTGATCGAACCGGTGGTCGGCCGCAGGATGTCCAGGATCATGCGGATCGTGGTGGTTTTCCCGGCCCCATTGGGACCCAGGAAACCGTACAGGGCGCCGGTCGGGATCTGCAGGGAAAGCCCGTCGACCGCCCGGAAATCACCATACAACTTGGTGACCTCCCGAAGTTCCAGTGCCATCGACCCCATGGCTGCGGACACTAGACACCGGATCGTGCGGGTCAAAGCAGGTTCGTGACGGGCGTCCGGTGGGGGAAACCGGAACGACACGGATGGCACGGATCATCACGGATTTGGAGAGAAGTGTTTTGAAAGCCGGGTCTTCGGCCGTGAAAATCCGCGAAATCCGCGTGCTCCGCGTTTCATTTGGCTCCGGTTTTCAAGTTCACCCGGGCCCCCCTCCCTGCTACACCCGGTCCATGCAATCCCATGAAGTGCTCCGGGAAGTGCTGAAGTCGACCTCCGCCAAACAGATTGCCGCGGATCTGAACCTCTCGCTCTCCCTGATCTACAAATGGGCCGAGACCCCCGATCCGGAGGCGCTGTCCCAATCGTTCAACCCGCTCGACCGGGTCGACCAACTGTTCCGTAGCACGCAGGATCTGCGTCTCATCCATTGGATCTGCGAACGGTCCGGCGGCTTTTTCATCCGCAACCCAAAGACGGTTTCCGGCCATTCGGACCAATTGATGCCGGCCACGAACGAGATCGTGCAGGAGTTCGCCGACCTGCTCGCCGTCGTGTCGTCCGCGTCCTCCGACCTTTCGGTGAATGCCGCCGAGGCCAGGAAAATCCGGGCGCGATGGGAGCAACTGAAGACGGTGACGGAGACCTTCGTGCGCTGCTGTGAAGAGGGGAATTTTGAGGGGTTGAAAGGCCGTGGAATCACGCCCCAACCCTGATCCGCGCCCGCCGCATCCCCCCGCGCCTTCCCCGCCGATGCCCTTGGAATCCGACCCGGAATCCTCCCCTGACCTGCCGCCCGCGGCCGATGACGCGGGGGTGGCGCAGGCACTGCGGCGTTCGCTCTTCGCGCTGCTGCTCTTGGGCGCGGTGGCCGGCGGCGCTGTGTGGTGGTTCGCCCGCGACCCGGCCCGGTCCAAGGTCCCCGCGGACGGCCTTCCAGCCGATCTCACCCCCCGGATCCCCAGCGTCCGTTTCACCGACATCACCGCGGAATCCGGGATCCGCTTCCATCATGTCACCGGCGCCCGCGGCGAAAAACTGCTGCCCGAGACCATGGGCGGCGGCGTGGCCTGTTTTGATTTCGACCAGGACGGACGCACCGACCTGCTGTTCATCAACGGCACTGCCTGGCCCGGTGCGACGGGGACGAACGCGGCACCCACGACCGCGGCGCTCTACCGCAACGACACCCCCCGCGGCGGACCCATCCGGTTCACGGACGTCACGGCGGGATCCGGTCTCGACGTGCCGATCTACGGGATGGGAGTGGCGTGCGGCGATTTCGACGGCGACGGAAAGGTCGATGTGTTTCTCACCGCGGTCGGGGGCAACCACCTTTTCCGGAACCTGGGCGGTGGCAAATTCGCCGAGGTGACGGGGGAGGCGGGGGTCGGCGGCACCGGGATGGAATGGAGCACGGCGGCGGCTTGGATCGACATCGACAATGACGGAGATCTCGATCTGTTCGTGGGAAATTATGTGGGCTGGTCCCCGGAACTCGACCGCCAGGTGGCGACCCAACTCCCGGGCGTGGGCCGCGCCTACGGACGTCCGTGGAATTTCCCCGGGACCTTCCCCCATCTTTACCGCAACGACACCGTTCGTGGCGGTCCCCCGCGCTTCACGGAGGTCACCGCCGGTTCCGGATTGCAGGTGCGGAATCCCGCCACCGGCCTCCCGCTCGCCAAAACCCTCGCCGTCGCCCCGATCGATCTCAATGACGACGGTTGGATGGACCTCGTGGTGGCGAACGACACAGTGCAGAACTTCGTCTTCACCAACCGGCACGATGGCACCTTTGTGGAGGTGGGGGCGCAGTCCGGAATCGCCTTCGACGTCTATGGCCAGACCCGCGGCGCGATGGGCATCGACACCGCCCGGTTCCGCAACGACGGGGCGCTCGGGATCGCGATCGGCAATTTTGCCAATGAGATGAACGCGTTGTATGTGTCCCAACCCGCGCACGACCAACTCATGTTCGCCGATGAGGCCGTGCAGGAAGGTCTGGGCCAGGCGAGCCGGCAACTGCTGAAATTCGGGCTTTTTTTCTTCGATTACGACCTCGATGGAAGGTTGGACGTGTTGACGGCGAACGGACATATCGAGCAGGACATTGAGCGGGTCTTGCCGGGAACGAGTTACCGGCAGCCCGCCCAACTGTTCTGGCACGCGGAAGGTCCGCAGTCGTTTGTATCCGTGGGCCCGGAACAGTCGGGGCCGGACCTGTTCAAGCCGCTGGCCGGACGCGGCAGCGCCTACGCCGACTTCGACCTGGATGGAGACCTGGACGTGGTGCTGACCCAGGTGGGCGGTCCCCCGCTGGTGTTGCGGAACGACCAGCATCTGGGGCACCACTGGTTGCGGTTGCGCCTGGTCGGGCCACCCGCGAATCCCGACGCCATCGGGGCGTGGGTGCGCGTGCGGGTGAAGGGTCAATGGCTCGCCCGCCAGGTGATGCCGACCAAGAGCTATCTCTCCCAAAGCGAACTGCCGGTCACCATCGGGTTGGGTGCGGCGACCGCAGTGGACGGACTCCAGATCCAATGGCCGGACGGCAAAGTCCAGATCCTGTCGGCGCCGGCGATCGACCGGGTCATGGAAGTGCGGGAGCCCTGAGCCAGGGGCGCGTCTGCGCATCGTGGGAAGCCGGGCCATGGGGGAAGCGGGGCGGGGAGGAAAACCCGCCCTCCCAGGGCGGTCGCGACAGCTCAGGGGCGGCGGGTTTTCCTACCCGCCTCCCCACGATGCCCAGATGCGCCCCTGAGCCACGCTCACCCCGTCACCATGGCCTCCGCGAGGTCGGCGGCGAACGACCGGACGTCCTCCTCGGTCGTGTCCCAGGAACACATCAGCCGGCAGCCGCCTTCGCCGATGAAATTATAGAAAAGCCAACCGCGGGCCCAGAGCGACTGGATGGCCCGCTTGGGAAGGTCGACGAAAACGGCGTTGGCCTGGACGGGAAACAGGATCTTCACGCCGGGAACCGGGACGACCAGGTCATGAAGGAGCCGGGCCATGCGGTTGGCGTGGCCGGCATGGCGCAGCCAGACATTGTCGCGGAGCATCCCGAGCCAGGGAGCGGAGACGAATCGCATCTTCGAACACAACTGTCCGCCCTGTTTGGTGCGCAGATCAAATTCCCGCGCCAATTCCAGGTTGAAGAACACGACGGCCTCCCCGACATGGATCCCGTTCTTGGTGCCGCCGAAACACAGCACATCGACGCCGGCCTGCCAGGTGATCTCCCGTGGCGCGCACCCGAGCGAGGCCACGGCGTTGGCGAACCGGGCGCCGTCCATGTGGAATCGCAGCCCGTGCTTCTTCGCCATGGAACCGATCGCCCGCAGATCCGCCGGGGAGTAAAGGGTCCCCACCTCGGTCGCCTGCGTGACGGTCACCACGCGCGGCCGGGGGTAGTGGATGTCGGAGCGGCGTTTCACCGCGTCCTCGATGCCGTCCGGCGTCAACCGGCCCTGGTCGCCCGGCAGGAGCAGGAGCTTTGATCCGTTGCCAAAAAACTCCGGGGCGCCGCACTCGTCCTTCTCCACGTGCGCCACCTCATGGCACAGCACGGAATGGTAGCTCTGCGTCGAATGCGCCAGGGCCAGGGAATTGGCGGCCGTTCCATTGAAGACAAAGAACACCT
>JANYCC010000089.1 GCA_025360495.1 Verrucomicrobiota bacterium
TGATCCTGACCGGGACCTTCTCCAAGATCCTGATGCCCGGATTGCGGGTCGGTTGGGTCATCGCCCCGGAGTCGGTGATTGAAAGGTTGGTGCAGGCGAAGCAGACGGCCGATCTGCACACCGGCACTTTCAGCCAGCACCTGGTCCTGGAGATGTTGCGGGCCGGCTTTCCCGACAACCATCTGCCGTTGTTGCGGGCGGGATATAAGGAACGGCGGGACACGATGCTCGCAGCATTGGCCGAACACGCTCCCGACGGGGTCTCGTGGACGCGGCCCGAGGGTGGGTTGTTCGTGTTCGTCACGCTTCCGAAGGGGATGTCGGCCGCCGCGGTTCTGGTGGAGGCATTGAAAGTGGGCGTGGCCTTCGTGCCGGGGGAGGCGTTTCACGTCGACGGCACGGGGACCAACACGCTCCGTCTCAATTTTTCCCATCCGTCACCGGACCGGATCGCCGAGGGGATCCGGCGTTTGTGCAAGGTGTGGAAGAACGGCCTCAACACCCGGAGGGACGAGTTATACGAGTCCCACATGTCATACGAGTCCCACTTTCCCCAGTCCGGATAGCTTGGGAGTCTTTCGGCCGGTCTCCCGGGCGGGGCTCACTCGTAACGGAGAGACTCGATGGGATCCAGGTTGGCGGCCATCCAGGCGGGATAGGTGCCGAACGCGACACCGACCAAGGAGCAGACGAACAGCCCGATGAGGGCCCAGTCATAAGGGATCACCGGCGGGGCATGAAGGATGAGTCCGAGGAGGTTGCCCGCCAGGATGCCCAGCACGACGCCGAGGAGTCCGCCGATCTCCGAAAGGACGACCGCCTCGCAGAGAAACTGGGCCATGATGCTGCGTTTTTTGGCACCGATGGCGCGTCGGATGCCGATCTCGCGGGTGCGTTCGGTGACGCTGACCAGCATGATGTTCATGATCCCGATGCCGGCGGCGAGCAGGGCGATGCTGCTGATGACGGCCGAGCCGAGGCGGAGGTTTTCGGTGAGGCCGCGGAACTGGGACACGAGCGAATCATTGGAGACGATTTCGAAATCGTCCTCCTGCCCGGGTGGGACCTTGCGGAGGGCGCGGAGGATGCCACGGACCTGTTCGAGGGTCGGGTCATAGGAGGCCTCGTCGCGGGCCTGCACCTGGATCTGGAGGGACAATTCGCGTCCATACCGGTTGAGCCCGGTCTCGATGGGGATGGCGAGGAAGTTGTCCTGGCTCTGGCCGAAGATGGAGCCCTTCGCCTCGAGCACGCCGACGACGGTATAATTGGCGCCGTGGTACTTGATGGTGTCGCCCACCGCGGAACCGAACGGAAAGAGCTTGAGCGCGAGGTCGGCACCGAGGACGCAGACCAGGCGGGCGTTGTCGTTGTCGGGATCAACGAGGGCGCGTCCGGCGGCGACGACCCAGTTGCGGGTGGAGAAAGCCTCAGGGGAGACGGCGGTGGCGGGGATGTTGGGGTTGGTGCGGGCGTAGCGGGAGGAGGCTTCACTGACATCCAGGTTGGCGATCACCGACACGGCTTGGGCGAGGGTGGCGCGTTCGGCCAACCGGCGGGCATCCGGCATATAGAACCGTTTCCGCCGGGCATACTTCTGCCAACTGTCGGCATCACCATCGACCTGGATGGCGGGGAAGCGCTGCAATTGGAAGGTGTGGGTGCCCAGTTGGCTCATCTGTTTTTCGAGATTCGCCTGGAGCACGCGGATCGCGGTCATGACGAGGATGATCGAAAACACCCCCACCAGGATTCCGAGGACCGTGAGGGCGGAACGGAGCACGTGGGAGCGCACCGCGGTCAGGGCGAGTCGGATGTTTTCGGCGAGTTCGCGGAGCAGGCGCATGGTTCACTCGGCGCGGAGGGCTTCGACCGGGTCCATGCGGGCGGCGCGCAGGGCGGGTATGAATCCGGCGATGACCCCGGTGAGGACGGAGACGAACAGGGCGATCGCGACGATCCACCAGGACATTTTGGCGGCGAAACTGGTATAATGATCGATGGCGAGGGTGAGGGGCCAGGCGATGCCGATGCCGAGCAGGCCGGCGCCCAGCGTGATCGATGCGGCCTCGATCAGGAACTGTCCGAGCAGGGTGCGGCGTTTGGCCCCGAGTGCCTTGCGGACACCGATCTCGCGGGTGCGTTCGGTGACGGACACAAACATGATGTTCATGATGCCGATCCCGCCCACAAAGAGGGAAAGGCTGGTGATGAAGAGCCCAACGAGGCCGATCGTTCCGCCGAAAATCAGGAAGAACTGGATGAAGGCTTCCTGGCGGTTGATCGCGAAATCGTCGGGCGCACCGGGTGGCACCTTGCGGATGCGGCGCAGGATGGACCGGACTTCCTCGATCGTCTCCCCCAGTTCGGCGGTGTTCCGGGCCTTGATCGTGATCTGGTAGTCGGGGCGCTGGTGTTGGTCGAACTCGAAACGGGTGACCGGTATGATGACCTGGTTGTCCTGGTTCCAGCCGCCGAGGAAATTACCGAGTTTCTCAATGACCCCGACGACCTCATAAGTCGAGTCGTTGACCCGGACCCGTTTGCCGACCGCCGATTCGTGCGGGAAGAATCCGTCGGCGATATAAGCGCCCAGGACACACACATTGCGGGCGGACGTGATGTCGGTCGGCGTGAACCAACGGCCCTGGGCGAGGGTCAGGCCGCGGATGACAAGGCTTTGGTCGGTGTTGCCATTGATCCAGACACCCGTCGCACGGCGGCGTCCGTAAGTCACGGTGCCATTGTCATCGGCCTGCGGGGCGACGGCGGTGGCGGTGGTGATCAGGCGTTCGACCTCGCGGGCGTCCGCGAGGGAGATCTCTTTGCGATTGCGGTAAAGCCGCCAATCCTCGAACGACATCCAGGGGAACCGGCCGACGTTCAGGACATCCGCGCCCATGGTGGAGATGCTCTGGCGGAAGGCCTGGTTGATCCCGTTCATCGCCGTGCCCATGAGCGTGACGGTGACAATGCCGATGACGACGCCGAGGGTGGTGAGCGCGGAACGCAGTTTGTTGGCGCGCAGTGCGGACCACGCGATCAGGGCGGACTCACGGATTTCGGCGGCGACGGTCATGGGCCGATGACGGGCGGCGCGGAGTCGGACGAAGCGACGGCGGCGAAGGCGGGCGCCCCGGCTTCGGGATCGGAGGCTTGGACACTGCGCGGGTGGGGGTTGACCCCGTCGTGGGCGACGAGACACGTTCCGCAGACCGAGGAAGCGCGTGCCGAGGCCATCGAGCTTATGGGT
>JANYCC010000100.1 GCA_025360495.1 Verrucomicrobiota bacterium
CAATGGGGGAATCGGTGGATTGGGCGGCGCGGGTGGAGCCGGCGGGGCGATCAACCATTACGGGGCCTTGGGGGGCGGCGGAGGGACGGGCGGAATCGGGGGTGCGTCCGGGGCCGGCGCCGGCGGACCGGGTGGACATAGTTTTGGTTTCCTCTTCGACTACGATCCGACACTCAAGAACGTGGGGATGGGCAATACTTATAGGAACGGGTTTCCGGGATTGGGCGGGGCGGGCGGAATCACCGCGCGCCTCGGTGCCGCTCCGGAAGGTCCCCTGGGTTTCGTGCTGGCCGTGGGTTCACGGGAAGTCCGGGTTCCTTAGTCAGGGACCCACGCCGCCGGACAAACGGGCTTGCCACAACCCGGAGGGGCGGGCGTAGCGTGAGCTTGCCAAGGCCATGAATCGTCGTCCCCTACCCCGCCCACTCTCCACCGTCAGGTTTGGGCAGGCAGTCCTGTTCCTTTCGGCGGGGGTTCAACTGTGGGCGACTCCGCCCGAACTGGGCGTTCGGACCCAAGGCCCACAGCTGGAACTCGCCTGGCCGGCGTCCCATCTGGGATTCCGCGTCGAGACGACCGCCGTGGGGTTGGACAAACCCGACTGGCAGCCCATCCAAGAGGCGGCCACCAAGGTGGACGGGCAATACCGTCTGAAGCTTCCCCAGGATTCGGCCATGGGGTTCTTTCGGCTCGTCCAGGTGGCGGACGCCGGCGTCGACCAACCCGGCGATTTCGCGGACACCAATGGGGATGGGATCGATGGGGATTTTTCGCAGGCCATATTCCTGGCGCCGCCACCCTACGGCGACGACCAGAATCCCGGGACTGCCGAGTCACCGGTGGCCACCTTGGAAATGGCGGTGGAACTGGCCGAGACCGTCCCTTTGCGACACGACGTTTATATCGCCCAAGGAACCTACCGGCTCGCGACTCCGCTTCATCTGCCGCCCGGAGTCAGCCTGTACGGCGAATTCGACGGCCCCCCGAATTGGGGACGTGCCGTCCAGAATCGGGCCGTCATCCGAGGTCCGAGCACCACCCTCGTCCTGGGAGATTCCCAGGGCGCAGGATTCCCAACCGGTGAGGTGCATCTGGTGGGCATCGATGTCATCGCCGCGGACGCCGGGGTCTTTGGCGGGAGCAGTTATGCCATCATCGTGCGCAATCTCCCCGATGGCGTCCGGATTGAGGATTGTCGCATCACCGCCGGACATGGGGCGCCGGGGTCGCCGGGGATTGGCGGCATCGATGGGTTGGGCGGCGGCGACGGGACCAAGGGGGCGTCCGGCGCGGCCGGAGGCGTCGGAGGCACCGGGGGATTACGGCCCGGCGGCGCGGCCGGAGGCGTGGGCGGCACCGGCGGATTGGGCGCGGTGGGTGCCGATGGCGGCTCAGGTGCGGGTGACGCGGGCGGCTTGGGAGGCGATGGAGGGGAAGTGGGGACAAGATGTCGGCGGGGTGGGAGCGGCCTGAACGGAATCCCGGGCACGACGGGTGACCCGGGACATCATGGTGCGGCGGCCGACCTTTGGGGCGGTTTGACCGAGACCGGTTATCTTCCCCTGAACGGTGGAAACGGATTGGCGGGCGCTCCGGGCGGCGGCGGAGGAGGAGGCGGTGGGGGCGGTAGCAATTTCTCCGGAAGCGATCTCGATTGCCCGGGCGACCAAGCCGGGGGTGGAGGCGGCGGCGGGGGCGGAGGAGTCCCGGGAACCCCGGGTCAGGGAGGCCACGGCGGCGGAAGCTCCGTGGCGGTCTATTCCTTCGCGAGCATGGTCACGATCCTCAATTGCGATTTGGTGACCGGGCACGGCGGGGCGGGTGGCCGGGGTGGCAATGGCGGGAACGGGGGTCCCGGGGGAAGCGCCGGAGCCAACGGCGAGCTCAACAACTTCGGCTCTTTTGGCGGCAATGGGGCGCCGGGCGGCCGGGGAGGCGCCGCCGGAGCGGGCGCCGGAGGTCCGGGTGGTCATAGTTTCGGTCTGCTTTTCAACCGCGATGACACCCTGAACGACTACGGGCAAGGCAATCGGTACGTGATCGGGCCCCCGGGGTTGGGAGGGCCGGGTGGATCCAACGCAGTTCTGGGATCGGCCCCCCCGGGACGCGGCGGCCTGTCCCTCCCGGTGGGATCCCGCTGATCACCCCGCCTGGAGGGACGATCTCCGAGAGTCCCACTTCCCATTTCCGGCTGCATCGCTCCGGGATTGCCGACGGCAGGACAAATGCCCACCGTCCCCCGCGCGGTTTCCAAAAGGTGAAATTCCAGATTTTCCATCGCACCCGCTATGCTTACGCGGCCCCGGTGCGCGAGAGCTTCAACGAGGTCCGCCTCAAGCCGGTCTCCAACGAACACCAGCACTGCGATGCGTTCGTGCTCAAGATCCTGCCGGCAACGCGACTGCGGCATTACGACGATTTCTTCCTCAATTGCGTCCATCATTTCGAGATCCCCGAACCCCACAGTTCACTGAGCATCGAGGCCGACACCACGGTCACCACCAACCGCGCCAACTGGCTTGATCCGGCCGCAACCCCGTTCCCACTCGCCCGGGTTGCCGAATGCGCCCGCATGGAGCGTTGTTTCGATTACCTCCAGTCGAGCTCCTATGTGGAGATCGGTCCGGAGTTGTGGCGGTTGGCTTTGGACATCACGGTCGGGCAGACCGATGTCTGGCAGGCGGCCCAAGCCCTGTTGCGCTGGGTCCATGGAAACTTCGTTTATGCACCTTTCGCCACCACCGCCTACACCCACATGAGCGAGGCCCTCGAACGCCGGACCGGCGTCTGCCAGGACTACGCCCACGTGCTCATCGGGCTCTGCCGGGCGATCCAGATCCCCGCCCTTTACGTCAGCGGCTACCTTCACACCCCCAATGCCGATGCCACCCACGCCTGGGTCGAGGTGTTCCTCCCGGAAATCGGTTGGCGCGCCCTGGATCCGACCCATAACTGCCAACCCGACGAACATTACGTGAAGATCGCGGTTGGACGGGACTATGCCGATGTCCCACCCACACGCGGCCATTACAAGGGCACGCAGGACCGCCTGATGGAGGTCGGGGTCCGCATCCAGGAAATCCCCGCTTAGTCCGTCAACCGCTCCGGCCATTCTTGGAGGTCAGGATAACGGGGACCCCGCAGGTTGAAGGGCATGTCCCGGAAATCAGAACCGCGGATCCCAGCCGCCTGGATTCTCCGGCCCTCGCCGGTCTCCGTATTGTGCCAACTCTGCGTGGCATAGAAATTCGGGCCGACATCGCAGGGACGGCGCGTGGTTTCCTCCTTGAACCCGACGCCATCGAAGGTGCCGATGGAATAATTGCCGTTCCCTTGGATGAGCACCCACTTCCGGTGGTCCCCGTCCCCGTCGATGGGCAGCTCGAAAAAGTCCGGGCACTCAATGTTTCTGGCGGGGCACCTCCTGGCACTGCCCCCGATGGATGCCATCAGGGCGGCTCGGGCGGAGCCTCGCCCTACCGATTCGGAGTGCCCATCCGCGGGGAATCTGTCGCCCACCAATGCTCCAACTGCATCTGCCACACGGGATGCGGCCTGAACCCGCCGATCCGTGACGCTATCAACACCGGCAGCGCCGGGTGGACCAACGGAACCACGGGGGCATCCTGCAGGATCAGGCTTTCAATCCTTTGGTACCGCCGGTAGCGCTCCGCCGGAACGGCGATCCCATCCGCTTCCGCGAGCAGTTGGTTCACCTGCGGGTTGTTGCAGTAGGCGAAATTGTTCCCACCGAAATCCTGGATGCGCGTCCCATTGAACAACACATCGAGGAAATTGCTCGGGTCCGGGTAATCCTGATTCCATCCGCAATAGGCACAGGGCACCGCCTTCCGGGTTTGCATGGCGGTGTAAAGCGCCGGAAGGGTGAGTTTTTTCAGCTTTGCAGTGACCCCCACGGCACGCAGGTCGCTCTCGATCGCCACCACGATCCGTTCCCAACGCGGATCATTGTCACTGTACCAAAGATCAAAACTGAATCCCTCGGGAGTGCCCGCCTCCCGGAGAAGCCTTCTCGCCTGCTCCGGATCAAACTCCAGCCCTTTCTGCTCCGGATTGAATCCCAGCATCAGCGGGGGAAGGATCCCTTTGGCCGGGACCGAAGTGTGCGCCGTCAGGGTCGCCAAACGCCTCTTGTCAATCGCATGGCTGATGGCCTGTCGGACTTTGGGATCGGTGAACGGTGGCAATTCCGTGTTGAGAAACAACATGTCCGTGGACGCCTGGTCGATCGCATGGACCACCCCGCCCTGACGACCGTTGCGGGTCAACCGGACGAGGTCGGGCATTTGCACAAGATAAACCGCGTCCAACTCATCATGCTCGAACATCATCGCATGCAGGGCCCGATCCCCGCCAATCATCACCTCGACCCGGTCAAAGTGGCCCTCGTCCCCCTGATTCACCTCCGGGCTGCGCACAAACCCCATCCGGATCCCCCGTCTCCACCCGGTGAGCCGATAGGGGCCGGTTCCGAACGCGTGAAGCCAGAACAGGTTTCCCTCTGCCTGGACCGCCTCCCGCGGCACCACGCAGGCAAAGGTCATCGCCATCTTGAATTCGAAGGCGAAGTCCGGCGCCGCTAGTTCGATCTCGAGCGTGTATTTCCCCGGGGCACGCAGGCCGCCCACCACGTGGGTCTTCCCCTGTTGATAATCCCGCGTCCCGACGATCCCATTGTAGAAGGTTTCGCCCGGCGACTGGGTTTGGAGATCGACGATGCGTTGCAGCGAATACACGTAGTCCGATGCCTCGACCTCGCGACCATTGGCGAACCGCACCCCGGGCCGAAGGTGGAACGTGTAAGTCTTGCGATCCGCGGAAATGTCCCAGTTCACGGCCTGCTTCGGGACGACTTTCATATGTTCATCGAAGTCCAGCAGTCCCTGGAAGACAAGGCGGGTCAGGAGCAGGGATTCACTATCATAGCAAACGGCCGGATCGAAGGCTTGCGGATCCGCCGGACGGGCGAGTCGCAGCGTGCCGCCGTTCCGGGGTGTTTCGGCGGCGGGGAGGGAGACCGTGGGGAAGAAAAGCAGGAACAGGATGATGACGGTGGCGAATGAGGGGAACGAGATTGAAGCAGTCCGGTGCGGACGGATCCTGCCGGGCACATCCTGCCATCGTGGGAAGGCGGGTAAGAAAACCCGCCCCCCCGGCGTTTCCTGGGTTGGCGTCGGTATCATTTGCATTTCCATTCAGTCGGCGAGCCACATGTTTTCGTAACGCCACAGCCAGACGGGATGCGCCACGTCACCGAGCAACCGGGGATGACAGAGGATCGGGTATTGTTCGTGGTAAAGCGGCACCCACGGCGCATCGCGCATCACGATCGATTCAGCTTCACGGAAGAGCCGGAGCCTTTCCCCGGAATCGATGCTGTCGGTCGCGGCGGCCAGTCGGCGGTTCACCCCGGCATTGCTATAGAACGCCTGGTTGTTGCAGTTCTCGTCCGTGATCCGGTCCCCATTGAGCAGGACATCCAGGAAGTTGCCCGGGTCGGGATAGTCCTGCGCCCAGCCCCAGATGCCGCACGGAGCCCGGCGGCGCGCCCGGGCCCCGAGCTCGAAGGCCGGTTGGCTGACCCCCTTCAATTCGAGTTCGATGCCCACCTCGCGGAGATCCTGCTGGATGCCCTCCGCCATATGCCGGTCGATCGCGCGGGAGAGGATGAACCAAAGCGTGGTCTTGAAGCCCTTCGCCAATCCCGCCTCGCCCAACAGTGTCCGGGCTTTGACGGGCGAGAACTCATAATCTGGCAACCCCGGATTGGCCCAGGGCATCGACGGCGGCACGACGCCGTCCGCGATCACCGCAAGCCCTCCGGCCAACCGGATCAGGCGCCGCTTGTCGATGGCGTGATTCATGGCCCGGCGCACCCGCACATCGTCGAAGGGCTTCATCTCCGTGTTGAGGAACAGGTAACCGGTGCCCACCGGCGTCACCCGGTGCAACCAGGATGCCCGGTCCGGATCCCGCGCAAAACGCAGGGCCGAGACCGCATCGGCCATCGTACGGTCGATCTCTCCGCGTTCGATCATCATCACCCCCAGCATCTGGTCGCCAAACAGGATCTCGACGGAGTCCACCCAGCCATCGGTGCCGTGATAGTGAGGATTGCGACCGAACCGCCAGCGCACGTCCCGCCGCCATTCAGTCACCTGATACGGGCCCGAACCGACCAGGTGATACTGGAAGTTGGGGCCGCTCTGACGGACGATCTCGCGGGGCAGGACCGCCGCGAAGGGCATCGCGAGCACATAGCGGAACGTGAACGCCGGCTTGGCCAGTTCGATGACCAGCGTGCGCGGATCGGTCGCGCGCAGACCGGCGACGTGCGCCGCCCTGCCGCCGCTGAACTCGGGCGCCCCGGCGATATCCATGAAATACGACTGACCCGCCGAGCCGGTCCGGGGGTCGAGGACCCGCTCAATCGAGAATACATAATCGTCTGCCTCCACTTCCCGGCCATGGGCGAAACGCACCCCGGGCCGCAGGTGGAAGGTATAGATGCGGCCGTCCGGGGAGACGTTCCAATCAACGGCCTGGTCGGGGACCAACTGCGTGCCGGCGTCGTAATCCAGCAGGCCCCGGAAAAGTAGTTTCTGGAGCGGGGCCGCATAATTATCGAACGCGATCGCCGGGTCGAGCGACCGCCAGTCGGTCGGGAACCACAGCCTCAATGTGCCGCCCCGTCGGGGTGAGTTGGCGGATGCGGGAACTTCGGCGGCGGACAAAGGGGTTGCGATCGCCCCAAGCATCACCCCGATGACAATTGCCCATGCCCAAAGCCCCCTGTTTCTTCGCGGCTTCGCGGCTTCGCGTGAGCCTCCTGCAGCAGGGATGCGCCTTGGCCGCAGGCTTTCCTTCACGGCTTTTGCTCCAGCCACGCCCGGAGCTCGTCGATTTCACCGGGTGTCAGGCGACGCTTGGGAGGCATGTATCCGAAGTCGACCAGGATGCGGATGGGATGGGAATGCACTCGGAACAGCGGCAGACGGTCCCCGTCCGTGTCATGGCATTTTGTGCAGGCTTTCAAGGCGAGCGGCCTGCCGTAATCCGGTGGGATCTCGCCTTGGGGGAAACGGAATCGCGAGAGCGGTTGGTCGGCGATGTGTTTGCTGAGGGCGGCCGCGAGCGGTGCGTCGCTCACGAGGTCGGCCCGGGCCGGATGGATGGCGAGCGGACCGGAGGAATGGCATTTATAACACGTGGCCCCCTCAAACTTGACCCCCTTGCCGTTGAGATCGGCGAAATAATCCAAGGGGGGATCCACGGTGAGGTCCTGGACGATGGAGAAGTATCCCCAGCCCTTGTCCGTCGAAGTCTTCTGCACCAGCAGATAGACACGCGCCACCGAGTTGGAGAACGCCGCGATATGATTCAGCATGGGGCGGCGGATCACATCCTCCTGCGTGCTGATCAACCCCGTGTCCGAGATCGGTATCGCCGAACCTTCGTCAAAGAGGCGGCGCACCTGGATCATGTAGTCCTTCACCTCCTCCTCGGTCAGGCCGTGCACCCCGGGGCGTGCGTGCGGCGGCAGGGTCACGACCGCCGACGTCCAGTGCTTATGGATCCGATTCGTGCCGACCGTGGAACTGAGGGCCACGAATTCTTCCGTCGTGAACTTCGAAAGATCCAACGGGGGCTGCAGGAGCAGTCCCGTGCCGGTGGAAACCGCCGGCCTGATCAGCGGCAGCGCACTGTCTCCCGGCGTCGCCGAGGGATCGCCACCCCGCAGGGGGACCAGCGGGGCCAGCAGCACGATGCCGAGGAGGGCCAGGATGTGTTCGGAGGTGCTTCTTCTCACTGCGGACTTTGTTATTTGCCGCATCCTTGAACTTGTCAAACGGGCGCATCTGGGCGTCGTGGGAAGGCGGGTAAGAAAACCCGCCCCCCCGGAGCTGTCGCGGCCGCCCTGGGAGGGCGGGTTTTCCTACCTGCCCCGTCTTCTCCAAAGGCCCGGCTTCCCACGATGCCCGGATGCGCCCTTGTCAAAACGCCAACTTTCAATCGGCTCGACTCGGTGACCGCATTTGCACAACCCTCATGCATGAGCAACTCGGACCCCATCTCCGGCATCAACACCACGGAGCAGCGCATTCCCGAACGGATCCCCCGCAACATCATCTGGGCCGGTGCCGCGGAATCGCCGCTGTCCACCGACACGCTGAACGTCCTCAGGGCGTCGGCCTATTCGCATGTGTTCGTCTGTTTCCTGCACTTCGACCCGGCCACTGCCACCCATCCCGATCCGCGGTTGGTCTACAACGGTCCGTATCCGGTGGAGAATTTCAACACGTTCTGGCCGCAGCTCCAGGGGCTGAAGATCGGTTCGAACCCGAAGACGTTGATGATTTCCATCGGTGGCTGGGGCTCCGGCACCTGGAACAACATCCGGGGATTGGAAACCGCGGCGGCGAGAATCCTCGCCCGTTTCGTCGTCGACCATGGATTCGACGGCGTGGACCTCAATTTCGAGGGCCCGCCGGACGTCCGGTTCGATCCGGCACTTCTCCAGACGGTCGCGTTGTTTGCCATGGGCCTGCGCGAAGCCCTGGGCCATCTTTTCATCACGCTGACACCGATGATGGACAATGTGGTGGATGATGACTCCAACCAATCCCTCGGCCAATTGGACGCGATCAACAAGGTGGTGCCGGCCGGCCGGAACTGGCAGGACGTCGTCTCGTGGGTCAACATCGAGTTTGATACCTATCAGGGATATAACCCGGGAAATGATCCGGGCGTGATCGGCGCGTATCGGAGGCTGATGGGACAGTTGAATCTCACGGAGGACCGGATGGTCATCGGTTTCGGACTATGGGGCGAAGGCAGCCCGGGCGAGACTCCCGAGGAAATCAGCGCCAACGAAGCCCGGTTCGGTACCAACAACCGCATCGTGCTGCACCACGCGATCCAGACGGTGAAGACCCTGATGCGGGATCTGCCGAACTTTGGCGGCGTGTTCGCGTGGAACTATCGGGCGTCCAAATTGCCCCCCGATCTCAACTGGGCGGTCAAAATGCTGGAGGTTTTGCCCGATGCCTGGGCGCCGCGGGATATCTGATGACGGCATCGGGCCCGCCGGCACGTGGGTCGTAGCCGTTGAGCGGGCCGTTCAACGGGCGGAATCCCGTGATGCCACAGGATGAAGTCTTGCCTCGATTTCATCCCAGACATCGCTGCCTGCCGGGAGGGATTTGGGCGAACGGGGTTTGCCCACCGGCAGCACGGCAGCACGGGCGGAATCCGCCTCGGAACACGGTCCCACCGCACACACCCGCCGGACCACGCCGGCCACGGTTTCCGGCACGGCGGCGGTCCCGATCCGGTCCAACAGGTGCGTGCAGGTGCGACGATACCCGGCGCTGTCCCCCGCCTTGAGCTGCGCCAGTGCGTAACGACGCCAGTCCTCCAGGAAAAGCCAGCCCACCTTCTCGATCCGGGTGTATTCTTCCGTCAGGTCGGACCATTTTCCGGTGGAGACCCATTGAGTGGCGAGGTCCGGGATCGCGGCCCGCTCCGCTGACAGTTCCAAGGCCCGGGCGAAATCGGCCTGGGCTCGGTCGTGGCGGCCAAGTTGTTCCTGGGCTTCGGACCGGTCTGCCAGAAGTTGCCAGTCCCCCGGCGAGCCCGTGAGGGCGCGATCCAGGAGCCACACAGCGGCGGGCCATTGGCGGTCCTCCCGGGCTTCATACGCAAGATTCTGCAGACCGCTCTGCAGCGCCTCACCGTCCCCGGAAGTGTTGGCCAGCCGGGTCGCATCCTCGAAATCGGACGCCGCTGCCTCCAACTCCCCGCGCGCAACCCGGGCCCGGCCATGACGCGCACGCAGCATCCAATCCGTGCGTTCCGATGCGATCAGGCGGTCCAGATGCCAGAGTGCACCGAACCAGTCGCGATCGTCCTCGGCATCCGCGGCGCGCGCCCGATGCCAGGATTCATCGGTCATCGGGGTGTCCAACCGGATTTCGGCGTTGTTCAACCCGGGATCGCCCGTCCCCGAACCCTCCATTTCCGCCCGCGTCAGCATGCGAACCACACCCTGTTCCATGTGGTGAAGGGTCCTCGTTTCGAGTGCGACCGAAAGTTCCCCGACGGTCCCGCGCGCCGGCTCCGGCAGTGGCCACACCCGACTGCGCCCCCCGGCATCCGTCGAAACCACTGACTTTCCATCGGCGGTGAACGTCACCCCAAAAACCGGAAACTTGTGCGTGAACGGCATGCACACCGGTTCGAAGGTTTGCAGGTCCCAAAGCCGGACCGTTCCTGCCGTCGATCCGGTCGCCAGCATGCGGCCGTCGGGACTGAAGGCCAGGCATTGGATCGGCCGGCCGTGCTGCATCGGGCGGCCAAACGGTCCGCCGGTTTCCGTGTGAAGGAGACGGATGACGCCGTTCTGATCACCCGTCGCGATGAACCTTCCATCCGGACTCAGACGTTGGGCATAAATTCGCTGGGCCGATCGCGGCTGGGCAAATACCGCCTTGCCGGTCGTGACATCCCAGACGGTGGAGCGAGCCGGGGTGCCCACCAGCAACCGATGGCTGTCGGGGGTGAATTCCAAAAAGAGCACCCACTCTTCGTTGAAGCCACCCAGGGGATCGAACAGCGGTCGTCGGGTGGCCACATCCCAGATCCGCGCGTGGGGGAATCCCGTCCGGGCATGCGTCGTTCCCGCGGCGATCTTGGTGCCGTCCGGCGAGAAGGTGAGACTGAACACAATCTCGGGATGACTGAGCGGTTCGCCGCTCTCAACCCCGGTCCGCGTGTCCCAGAAGTGAACCTTGCCGTCGTAAGCGCCGCCGGCGAGGAGACGCCCGTCCGGACTGAAGTCCAGAACGGCGATCGGACTGGACGGCGAAAGCGGATTGAAGCGGCGGCGCCCGGTGCGTGCGTCCCAGAGTTCGACCCCACCGACGTTGAATTCCCACAACCCGGGATCGGCCACCGAACAGGTCGCGGCGATCGATCCATCGGGGGAAAGGGCGACGTCGGAAAGGATGTTGCCCGTGGTGCGGAGGGGAATGCCCACCGGTTGACCCGTGGTCGCGTCCCACAACCGTGCGGCCGTGGTGCCCGGATGGGGACGATCGGACCGCGTCAGCACGCGCAAGCCCCCGGCTGAATAGGCAACGGCGGTGCGGGATGCCCGGCCGAAACGGATCTCGGATCCGCCGGAAACGGCATGCTCGATCGGGGCGGATGGCCGCGACGGCAGACGCGGCAGGCGCCATTGGCCTTGGGCGGTCAGGATGAACCGCGATTCGCGATCGGGCGCGGCCCATCGCACCTGCCCTTCGGGAACCACGGCCCCCAGCGAATGGCCGGTGAAAACATCCCATCCATGGACTGTTTCGTCCTGGCCCACGACGAACAGTTCGCGCCCGCTCGGATTGAATCGGGAGCTCTCCACGCCGGACGGCAGGTCGAGTTGGAATTCCCGCGGAACCCCCGACGCGGGATCCACCAGTCGAAGTTCGGTGCCGACGAGCCGGCCGGGACGCCCGACCAGCACGCTGGAACCGTCGGGATGGAACGGATGCAGCCATCCATTGCCGACCACCGGCACCCCGGCGGGCCTGAATCCGTCGGCCGTGACAATCCGGCTCTGTCCGGGCTGCTGCATCCGGAGACGGATTTGTGTCCCGTCGGGGCTGAATTCCACGTCCTCGCCGATCTGATGTCGGTCCACGACCCAGGGTTCGCCGACGGGTTGGGAAGACGCCGGATCCCAGAGCCGCAGCGTTGTACCAGGGTATTCCCGGGTGAGGAGGCGGGTGCCGTCGCGGTTGAACCGGACATTATGCACACCCCCGGCGTGGGGCATGGGTTGGCCGAGTTGGGACCAGTTCGCCACTTCCCAGATCAGGGCGTCACTCGGGGAATCAAACGTGGAGGCCTTGGACCCATCCTTGGAGGAACGATCGCCATCCCCGGCCAACCCGATGGCGAACGTCCTGCCATCGGGATGAAACTCGATCGCGGCGACCATCCGGTCGGGGAAGAGCTGCGGCGGATGCAGGTCGCGACCCTTGGCAAGGTCGAGGTGCCGCAGGCTGCCGTCCTTGAACCCGAGCAGCACCGAGGCGCCATCCGGGCTGAACGCAAACGAGGCGGCCCGCGCGCTGCCGGGCCAGCCGCGCTCAAAACGGGCGACGGACTGGGTCCAGGAGGCGAGGTTGAGCCGGATCAGGCGCTGAAAATCGACCATTTCCCCGGGCACCACCTTGAGGCTCTCCAACATCCAGAAAAGCCCTTCGATGACATCGCCCCGCTCGGCGAGTTCGCGCCCCTTGTGGAAGGTCAGCTCGGCTTGGGACCGTTGCGAGACGGTGAGTTGCTCACTGATCTTTCGGCGGGCGGAACCCAAGGCGATGTTGGTGTCGGCCAGCTTGGCGTTGGCATTGCGCTGGACGACGACAATCGCGGTGATTCCGGCCAGGGCTGCGGCCACCACCACCGTGGCTGAAGTGAAGGCCAGCTTGTTCCGACGAAAGGCTTTTTGCAGGCGATAGGCCGCGCTCGGTGGCCGGGCTACCACGGGCTCGTTGTTGAGGTGACGCTTGAGATCGGCCGCCAGCCCATTGGCCGTCTCATACCGGCGCGTGCGGTCCTTCTCCAGGCACTTCATCACGATCCAGTCCAGATCACCCCGGAGCTGGTGCACCAACTCCTGTAGCCGCCGACGTGAGGAGGCGGAGGCGGAGGCGGAGGCGGAGGCGGGCGAAGCGGCGGAGGCGGAAGGCTGGGCGTCCCCACGTTTCCCCCGCGTCATCCCGGCGGCGACGATCTGGGTCAGCCTCGTGCTCGGGCGCACCGGCTCCTTCTCGCGGATCACCTTCCGCATCGCGTCAATGCCCAGGCCCACGAGTTCATTGGCATCAAAGGGCGTGCTGCCGGCCAGCAACTCGTAGAGCAACACACCCAGGCTGTAGATGTCCGAACGCGTATCAATGTCCAGCCCGCTCATCTCCGCCTGCTCCGGACTCATATACGCCGGCGTGCCGATGAACTGGTTCAACTGCGTGTACACCGTGGCGTCGGTCAACCGGCCCTCCGTGGCCTTGGCAATGCCGAAGTCGATCACCTTGGGCACCGGCACACCGTCATGCAGGGTCACCAGGATGTTCGACGGCTTGATGTCGCGATGGATGATACCCTTCTGATGCGCGTGCTGGATCGCCTGGCAGACCTTGATGAAGAGGTCGATCCGTTCCCGGGTGGTGAGATCGGCCTGATCGCAATAGTCGGTGATGCGGATGCCCCGCACCAGTTCCATCACAAAGTAGGGCTTCCCCTGCCCCGTCGTTCCGGCGTCGAGCACCTTGGCGATGTTGGGATGATCCATCATCGCCAGCGCCTGCCGCTCCGCTTCGAACCGGGCCACCACCTGCTTGGTGTCCATGCCCAGCTTGATCACCTTCAGGGCGACGCGGCGGCGCACCGGTTCGGTCTGCTCGGCGACATAGACCACCCCGCAGCCACCCTCACCGACCCGTTCCAGCAACTTGTAGCGGCCCACCATCTGGCCGACGGCTTCATCGGGCAATTCGATGAATTCCGGACCGATCACGGGACGGGCCGCCCCGCCATGGGGCACCAGCAGTGTCTCGCCCTGGTCCGGCACCGCCAGCAATGCGTCGAGGCGGCGGCGCAGGCCGGCATCCCCGTGACAGGCACCGTCGAGAAAGAGGGCGCGTTCGCCGGGCGCCTTGGCCAGTGCGGCGTCAAACAGCTCTTCTTCGCGGGAGGGTTTCATCGGTGGGTCGTTCTGCGGCGCACACCTTATCCATGCCCGCTGAATGACCGCGAGAATGCCCGACGGTTCCGAGGTTGGCGACAGTCAAGAGGTGCGGCAGGACATCCTCGTGTCTCGTCCTCGTGTCTCGTCCTCGTGTCTCGTCCTCGTGTCTCGTCCTCGTGTCTCGTCCTCGTCCTCGTGTCTCGAAGTCAGACCCCAACGTTCGAGGACGAGGGGTCGAGGACGAGGGGTCGAGGACGAGGGGTCGAGGACGAGGGGTCGAGGACGGGGGTTCGAGGACGGGGGTCGAGGACGAGACACGGAGAGTGTGTTTCACTCGGCAGCGGCACGGAATGTGGGATCGAAATGCACCATCAGTTTCGAAAGCATGGCCACAATCCGAAGCAGCAGGCTCTTTCCGGGTTGAACTTGTGCAGTCGTGCAAAGCCCCTTGGCAACCAATGCATCCAGGCAGGCGGCGCATTCGGTTGCGGAGCCTCGTGCGTCATCAAGAAATCGTGCCCGAACCAGACGGGGCCGTTTGCCGTTGCCTTCGGCCGTGTTCAGAAGTGCTGAAAGACTTGCCCGGTCAAGCTGGTCGCACACCTCACCGACCCGTCGGGATCGCTGTTCCCGTATCATCGCAAGCAGGGCGGTCACCCATCCAATAAATTCAAGTTCGGCCCGGTACACATCCAGTTTCTCGTGATCGAACGGCATTGGGGACGATAAAGCGCCGGTGACAGCCATCAAACTTTCGTCCATCGCGTGTCTCGTGTCTCGTGTCTCGTGTCTCGTCCTCGTCCTCGTGTCTCGAACTCAGCCCCAACGGTTCGAGGACGAGGGGGTCGAGGACGAGGGGTCGAGAACGAGGGTTCGAGGACGAGGGGTTCGAGGACGAGGGGTTCGAGGACGAGGGGTTCGAGGACGAGGGGTTCG
>JANYCC010000104.1 GCA_025360495.1 Verrucomicrobiota bacterium
TCCCGTTCTTCTTCACGATCCCGAACAGCATGAACAGCCCGAAGATGGCATAGATGTTCAAGGGTTCATGCAGCAGGATCATGGTGATCAGTGCGAATGGCAGCGACAACGGGACCGCGAGCAGGATCGAGACGGGATGCAGGAAATTCTCGAACTGCGCCGCCAGGATCATATACATGAAGATCATTGCCAGCCCGAAGGCCAGCAGGAAGTTCTGGCCGGTTTCCTGGAGCGTTTTCGCCCGACCCGTGAAACTCACGGAATAACCCACCGGCAGATTGAGATCCTTCACGATCTGCCCCACCTCGGTCACCGCCTCGCCCAGGGGTTTGTCCGGGGTCAGGTTGGCCACGATCGTCACCTTCCGCTGGCGTTGGAAACGGTCGATCTGATTGGGACCGCGCGCCTCCCGGAACCCCACGAAATTGGACAACTGCACCAATCCGGCGTCCGCACCTCCCACCCGCAGGGTCACATCCTCGAGATCCTCCTGCGTGTTGCGATCCTCCGAACCCGCCCGGAGCCAGACATCATATAAGTCATCATTCTCGCGAAACGTCCCGACGATCTCGCCGCCCACCAGCGTGCGCAGGCTGTCCGCGATGTCCTGGATCTGGAGCCCGAACTGGCTCGCCTTCTCCCGGTCGATGTTCACCTGGAGTTCGGGTTTGCGGTTCGACAGCGTCGAATCCACATCCACATAACCCGGTCGGGTCCGCATCCGGGTGATGATCTGCTCGGCCTGGGCGGTCAGCTTTTGCAGGTCCGGACCCAGCAGGTTGAATTGGAGGTCGGCATTGCGACCGCCGCCCCCGATGTTGGAGATCAGCTGGACCGCGGATCGGACGTCGGGGAATTGCGTCAGCACCTTCCGCGCGAGCCCCATGGCTTGGAACTGTGTCCAACCGCGGGTCCGCCCGGTCAGCCGGGACCAGATCCCGCCCAATTCCGGCAGGCGGCAATATAAGATCGCGACAGTCACATCCCCTTCCCCCTTGCCGAGCCGGCCCGTGGTGATGCCCACGGTCGTGAGCATGTCAGCGAACACGGGTTGGCCTTCGATGCGGAGCGCCTTGAGGTTTTGCTCGATCTGCCGGCAGAGATCCGTGGTCCGTCCCAGATCGGAACCTTCGGGGGCCTGCAACGAGATCTCGAATTCACTCGAATCGTCCTGCGGGATGAAGGTGAACTTGGTGAGTTTGCCCAGGAAGAAGGTCGAGGCGAAACAAAGCCCCGCGGCGACCATGATCACCCATCGGTGCGCCAGGCTCCACCGCAGCACCCCCAGGTAATGGCCCGAGATCCATTTCATGAGCGGCCCGCCATGGGCCTTTTTCTCCCGGACCCGCGGATCCTCGCTGTGTCGCAGGAACCGCGAGGACAGCATCGGGGTGAGCGTGAACGAGACGAACAGCGAGATCATGATCGCGAAGGCCACGGTCACGCCATAGCTCGAAAAGAACATGCCGACCCGACCCTTCATGAACGCCAGCGGCAGGAAGATCACGACCAGCGAAAGCGTCGTGGCCATGACGGCCAAAGCGATCTCCCGCGTGGCATAACTGGCCGCACGCCGACCGTCCCATCCCTTCTCCTCCATGGTCCGATGGATGTTTTCCAAGACCACGATGGCGTCGTCGATCACGATGCCGACCGCGAAGACCAGACCCAGCATCGTGAAATTGTTCAGGGTGTAATTCATCACCCGCATCAGCACGAAGGTCGAGATGATCGAGGCCGGGATGGCGACCGACGCGATGACCGTCCCGCGCCAGTCATGCATGAAGAAAAAAGTCGTGAGCGCCACCAGCACCGCCCCGAGAAGCAGATGGAAACTGACTTCCTCCAGCGACCGCTCGATGAAGCGCGACTGGTCCCGGATGACCTGCATCTGGAAATCCGGCGGGACGGTGGCGCCCAACTCCGCGAGCCGTTCCTTGACGGCCCGGATCACCTTGACGGTGTTGCTGCCCGATTGCTTGCGGACGACCAGCGTGACGCAGTTCCGACCGTTGGCCGTGGACAGGCTGCGCGGCTCCTCGACGGAATCCTCCACCACGGCGACATCGCGCAACAACACCGGTTGGCCCGCGAAATTGGCGACGATGAGCTCGTTGAAATCCTTCACCGCCTGCATGCGCCCCAGCGTGCGGACGACGAGTTCCCGCGGCTTCTGGTTGAGCCGTCCCCCGGGCACCTCAATGTTCTGGTGCTGCAATGCCTTGCGGACGTCATCGATCGTGAGCTGGTAGGCGCGGAGCTTCTGGACATCGACAGAGACCTGCACCGCGCGCGTCCGGGCCCCCACCATGCTGATCGAACCGACGTCCGGAACCGTCTCCAGGTTCTGCTTGATGAACTTGTCGGTGATATAACTGATTTCCTTGAGATCGCGCGGGGCCGTGACGCTGATCGAGACGACTGGGACGGAATCGAGGTCGAACTTGTCGATGATGGGCGGGTCCGTGCCGGGCGGCAGGCGCGCCAGGATCGTGTTGACCTTGTCGCGGACATCCTGGGCGGCGATGTCCCGGTTGCGTTCGAGCAGGAACGTGACGGTGATCGCCGAAACACCCTCCGTGGTCACACTGCCCAACTCGTCGATGCCTTGGATCGTGTTGATGATCTCCTCGATCGGCTTGGTGACGCTGGTCTCCATCTCCTCCGGTGACGCGCCGCGCAGCGTGGTCGTGACGGTGATGATCGGGAGCTCCACGGTCGGGAACTGGTCGATGCCTATGCCCCGGTAGGAAATCCAGCCCAACACCACGAGGAACAGGTTGATCATCGTGGCGAACACCGGCCGCTTGATGCAGATGTCCGCGATGCCGACCCCCAGCACCTTTGTTTCCCCGGCCGGATCCGCCGAGGGCTTCTCAGTGGGCTTCATGGGAGGTGTTGGTGGGATTCGAAGAAACCGATGAACCGATCCCTAAGGTTGGCGATGGATCGGTCTTTACGGATCGGGTCACCGCCACGCCGTCGCTCAGTTTGCTTTGGCCTGAGACGACAACTGTCTCCCCGGCGCGCAGGCCTTCCACGATCTCCTGCAAACCGTCGCGGATGCGGCCGACGCGGACCGCCCGGCTCCTTGCAATGTCGTTTTCGATGACAAAGACCTTGGTGATACCGGCGAAGCTGACCACGGAATCCAGGGGCACCACGGGCGTGGGGACCGAACGTTCGACCACCAGCGTACCGCGGGCAAACGTGCTCGCCTTGAGCCGGAACCCGGTGTTCGTCACCAGCGCACCCACATTGAAGGACCGTGACGCGGTGGTCACCGAGGGGCTGATGAGATAGACGCTGCCGGTGAAGGTTTCCCCGCGGTAATTGTCCACGCCGAAGGACACCGGCAGGCCTTTCTTCACCATCGACCCGAACCTTTCGGGCACCTGGAAAATGAACTTGAGAACGGAATCGTTCACCATCTCAAACGCGGGCGCACCCACCTTCACGAAATCGCCCCGGGTGACCCACCTCTGCGAGATCGCGCCGTCGAAGGGGGCCTTCACTTTGGAACGGTCGAAGTTAAGCTGGGCGACCGTTTGCACGCCTTCGGCCGAAACCAACTCGGCCTGCCATTGATCCACCTGCACCTTGGCTTGGTCGAAATCGGCCGCGGACGCGATCCCGGTTTTCTTAAGTTCCACGACCCGGTCGAAATTCTGGCGTGCATTGGCAAGGTTTGCACGGGCCTTGGCGAGATTGCCCGCGGCCTGGTCCAGCAACGCCTGATAGGAACCGGTGTCGATCGACGCCAATTCCTGGCCGGCGCTCACCCGGTCGCCAAAATCGACCCGTGTAGTCTCGACCCCACCCTCCACCTGGGCGGCCAGCGTGGCGGTGTCCTTGGGATAGAGTGTGCCGATGATGGAGACGGTGCGGTCCCACAACACATTGGTGGCGAGGGTCACGATGACCGGCACCGGTTCCGGACGAGGTGCCCCGGTGACCGGACCGGCGGCGGGCCGGCACGCAGAGAGGACCAGGGCGAGCGCGACCGGCACCCAAATCTTGGTCAAGATGCGGAAGGGTTTCATGGCAAATCAGCGTCAGCGGGCCGGACGGGCGCCCTTGAGGAACAGTGCGACCACCCTTTTTGCCCGGCGGGCGTCGAGCGGTCCATTGGGTTGAAGGAGGTGGGTGCGGACCTGATGGCTGACCGCACCGAAAATCCCGTGGGTGAGTTCCAGGGAATCGACCTTGCGATCCAGCTCGCCCGCCTTTTGCGCCTGTTGCACAAGACCGTGGACGAACTCGAAATTCCGCCGGCGCTTTCCCGGATCCACAGTCCCGGGCGGGATCTCCTCGGGCGCGGCGAAAGTGGCGGCGAAGGCCAGGCGGGTGAGGTTCGGGCGGGATTCGGCGAACTCAAAGATCGCCCCGGCCATCGCGACCAATCGGGCGGGTCCGTCCGACTGTCGCCCCACCGATTCCTGCATCCGGCGGAAGGATTCGTCGTAGGCAAAATCGAGGATGGAACGGAACAGCCCGGCCTTGCTGCCGAAATGGTAATAAAGGGTGGGTTTGGACCGGCCGGTGGCGGTGACGATGTCGCGCACGGAGGTGCCGGCGTACCCCTTGCGGGCGAACGCCTCGATCGCGGAATCCAGCACCCGCTGCCGGGCATCGCGTGGCAACTCATCCATCCCTACCGATCGGTAGGTAAGACGCCGGAAAAGTCAAACCCGAAGCAGGGCCGCCCATCATCCATCAACAATCCCCAATCCAGAATCATCAATGTCCCCCGCGCCGCGATGAGATGGGAGCCGCACCAGGGACGGAGATTGATGATTGGCGATTGGCGTGCCCACCGCCGTGGTCTGCATTGGTAGGGCGAGGTTCCACCCGAGCCGCTGGGGAGTCCGTGGCGGGGGCAGTGCCAGGATGCGCCCCGCAAGTCGGCCGATCATCAATCCTCAATCTCCAATCCAAAATCATCAATGTCCCCGCCGAAACGCTGTTCGCCCACGTGGAGGTGTCCAGCAGATGGGTCACTCCAACCCCTTCCATTCGCTTGCGGGCACGGGTGTCGGGCCCAGCGGCTGACCTTTGGCGAGGTGGCGTCCCGCCCCGAAAGCCCGGTGCGGCTTTTCTGGCGGCAAGATGTGGAGGTATGGCCGCTCATGCTTGGTCACCAGCACTTCCTCGCCGCAATGCGCGGCCTCGGCATGGCGCGGATTACGGACGAATTGACGCAGGGAAACAGTCATGACGACAGCCACCGCGACTGTCAGATGCACGGTGGCAAGGAAAATGATCGGAGACCAACTCCGGGAACCGCCGACGGCCCTCGTCATCGGGAAAAGCGGCCGGTCCCCGGTTCATCGCGTGATATCAGGCACCCGCCGACTGAAGCCTCAACGGTGGGGCCATCGGCCCACTCTCCCGAACTCCCTTCATATGTCACTGATATGGATCTGACCCCGTTGCCCACCGTCCGATTTGAAATGGCGTAACCACCAGGGAACGATTCCGCGCGGTGCCCCGGCGAGGTCGTTCACGAAGATCATGGTGAACATGACCCACCCGCGCAGGGCATCGATGGAAGTGATCCGTGCCGCTGGTGCACGGTGCGGTTCGGCTGGTGCCAGATCCGTCGATTCCAGGGTCTTGGGGGTCAGCTCTTCCATAGGAGTGGGAAGACTCATACCACCCTGGAGTCTCGGGCGCACCCTGACACTGCCCCGGGCCAGGAAGGGATCCGAACGTGGTGGAAGTGGGACCGGCAAGCTACGGCGCTGGGCGTCTTGGAGTGCGCCAGTCCCCTGGCGCTTTCAAACGGGGACCCGGGTGGATCGGAAGTCCTGTGGCGCCGGCGCGAACGGTTCAAAGCGGCAGAGGACTGCCGCACTCCAAGACGCTGCCGCGCAGGTTTGCATCTTGGTGACATCGGTCGCGTGCTTCATCTCGGAAGGTGCATGCCATCCACGCCTCAAAGGCATCACCGGGGGCAGCGCCAAGATCCGTACGGGCGTTTCGAACACCCCATAATTATGTTGTCGGCAGGGGCCGGAAAGCAGAGTCTGAAATCACCCAGACCGATTGCCTTGGAAGAAAGGTATCATGCGCCCCAAGCCCCGCTCCCTTCCACCGTGTCCCACTTGTTTCCGTCGATGGATCACTTCCGTTGCCGGGATCCTGCGGGTCACCCTTGCCCTCCTCGGATTTGCGGGGGTGCTGGCCGGCTTTGTCCATGCTGCGGAACCGGGGGCCGAAGCCACAGTCATCTCCATGGTGCCGGTCGTGGAAGTTGCGCGGGACGGTGCGACCACCTGGGATCGGGCCAGCCTGGATCATCCGCTGTACACCGGGGACCGCATCCGCACGGGCGAGCACAGCCGGGCCACGCTGCGGCTTCGCGACGAATCCATCCTGCAACTGGATGAACTGACCGAACAACGGTTGGGCGCCGGTGAGCATGGCGCCATTGTCGAATTGCTGCGCGGCGTGGTGTCCTTCTTCCATCGTGATCGTCCGGGAAGCCTGGAGGTGCGGCGGGGCGGCATCTCGGTGATTGTGAAAGGCACCGAGTTCGTCTTGGCGGCCACGCCGGGGAATCCGCTCACCCTGACGTTGATCGACGGCTCGGTGTCAGTGCCGGATCCGCAGGGGACGGAAATGGTGTTCGCCGCCCTGCCCGGTGATCCCGTCGAACTGACCCTGGCCGAGGGCCAACCCCCGCGTCGCACCGCGGTTCTCGCCGCCGGGCCGATCACGGCGATCCAATGGATGCTCTATTATCCCGCGGTGCTGGACTTGCGGGACTTGGAATTGTCCGCCGGGGCCCAGGCGGCGTTGGCCGAACCTCTCCGACGTTATTCGGCTGGCGACCTGCTCGGGGCCCTCGCCATTTATCCCTCCGGACGCACCGCCGAAGGACCGGATGAACAGATCTTTCATGCGGCCCTGCAGCTTTCCGTGGGCAACGTGAAACAGGCGGAAAGATTGTTGGAACCACCGTCGGCGGGGGACCGTCTGCAGCGCCTCACCGCCGCCCTGCACCAACTCATCGGTGCCGCCCAATTGCGCCCGGGTGGGGGCGGGGCCTCCACCAACCCCCCTGCCCTCGCCACGGAATGGCTCGCCTTGTCTTATGCCCGGCAGGCCGGCGCCGACCTGGCGGGGGCGCGGGAGGCCGCCCGCTCGTCGGTCCGGGTGTCGCCCCAGTTTGGGTTCGGTTGGGCGCGCCTCGAGGAATTGGAATTCAGTTTCGGCCGGATCGGCGCCGCAGAGGACGCCCTCCATCATGCCTTGGAGTTGGTCCCGAGTCATGCGCAGGCCCACGCGTTGCAAGGCTTCATGCTGGCCGCGCGCCAACAAACCTCCCGGGCCCGGGTATCCTTCAATGAGGCCCTCGCATTGGATCCCCGGCTCGGCAATGCCTGGCTCGGCCGCGGTCTCACCCGCATCCACCAGGGCGACGTCCCGGGTGGGCGTGCGGACCTGATGACGGCCGCCGCCAGTGAACCGCAGCGGGCCCTCTTCCGCAGCTATCTGGGCAAGGCCTACGCCGCCGCGGACGATCCCCACCGGGCCCGGCACGAACTGGCGCTTGCACGTCAATCCGACCCCAAGGATCCGACCCCATGGCTCTATTCGGCGCTGGAATCCGATGCCTATAACCGGGTGAACGATGCGATCCAGGAATTGGAACACGCACAGGCACTCGGGACCAACCGGGCGGTCTATCGTTCCGACCTCCTGCTCGACGAAGATCGGGCGGTGCGTAGCGCGAACCTGGCCCGGATCTATCTGAACGCCGGCCTGACCGATTGGAGCGTGCGGGAGGCGATCCATGGTGTGCTGGCGGATTATGCCGGTTTTTCCCCCCACCTGTTCCTCGCCAATAGCTATGAACAACTCCGCGACCCCCGACGCATCAATCTAAGGTATGAGACCGCGGCGGAAAGCGAGTTCCTCGTCGCCAACCTGATCGCACCCGTGGGGGCCGGCATCCTGTCGCCCCGGATTTCGCAGCAGGAATACTCGAAGCTCTTTGAACAGGAACGTCTCGGCGTCAGTTCGAGCACCGAGTACCTCAGCCGCGGGGCCTGGATGGAACAGGGCGCCCAATTCGGAATGTGGGACGGCACCAGTTATTCCCTGGAGGCCACCTATCGTTCCGACCCGGGCGAACGGCCCAACCAGGACTTCGAACAACGGGATCTGAGGCTGCAATGGAAACAACAATTCGGCACCGCCGACAGCGTCTATCTCCAGGTCGTTGACTACTCGGCCAGCGGCGGAGATGTCCGCCAGCTTTATTCGCCTGACCAGGCCGATCCGACACTGCGGTTCCGGGAAACCCAGGAACCGTCGGTCCTGCTCGGCTATCATCACGAATGGTCCCCGGGCAACCACACGTTGCTGGCGTTGGGAAGGCTCAGTGACCATTACTCGGTCTCCACGGATGCCTCGGCTGCGCTGTTCATCGTCAAGGGGGATGGCGTGACCCCGGACTATGTCCAACCGATCACCGCCAACCTGGATTACCGTTTCGTCCAGGAGATCTGGACCGCCGAATTGCAGCAGGTCGTCCAGGCCGCGCACCACACCCTGGTGGGGGGACTGCGGTATCAGCAGGGAACCTTCGATGTCGCCAACACGCTCCGGGATCCGGCCGCGGGCGACGTCGTGGGCTTCTTCCAACCCGATCCCGCCGCCGCGGACGATCGCTTCCGCACCGACTTCGAACGGGTCGGCATTTATGGCTATGATTACTGGGCGGTCACCGGGTCGCTGACCCTGATCGGGGGATTGGGCTATGACTGGTTGAAGTTGCCGCGGAATTTCCGCTCACCTCCCGTCACGCCGGGCACCGTCGAACGGACCCAATTCTCGCCCAAGGTCGGGTTGGCCTGGCGGCCTTGGGACGATGCCATGGTCCGTGCGGCCTTCGCGCGTTCGCTCTCGGGCGCCAGCCTGGACCAGACGTTCCAATTGGAACCCACCCAGGTCGCCGGTTTCAGCCAGAGTTTTCGTGACGTGATCCCCGAATCGGTGGTCGGGGCCAATGCCGGGGCACCCGTCAGGACTTATGGCGTCGCGTTCGAACAACATTTTCCCAGCCGCACCTATGCCGGGTTGTCCGCCGAGATCGTGGAATCGAAAGTGACCCGCGACCTGGGGGTCTTCGAATACACGGGGGACACGGACTATGCTTATCCCGCCACGACGCCGGAATCCTTGGACTATCGGGAGCGGGCCTTGACGCTCTCTCTCAGCCAGCTTCTGGGTGACCAGTTTTCCGTGGGGGCACACTACCGCCTCAGCGGGACGGAGCTGCGCCATGACCTGCGGGAAATCCCCAGGGACCTGCCGCCCGAAAGCCTCAATGGTGTGCCCTTGACGCTCGATTTGGAGGGGGTGCTCCACCGGTTGAATTTCTGGACGGTCTGGAACGATCCATCCGGGGTTTTTGTGCGAGGCGATGCCACGTGGTATGGGCAGCACAACACCGGTTATGCCGAAGGCCTTCCCGGGGCGGATTTCTGGCAACTTGACCTGGTCGGGGGCTACCGATTCCCGCGCCAACGGGCCGAGTTTTCCGTGGGGGTGCTGAACCTGGGCAACCAGGATTACCATCTGAACCCGTTGAGCCTTTACTATGAATTGCCGCGGGAACGCACTTTTGTGGCGCGGTTCAAGGTCAGCTTCTGAAACCCCGAATGGCAATCTTCTCCGCCTATCCGACTCATCCGCGCGGGGGCACCTTGGCACAGCCCCCCATGGACTTCCAAGCGGCTCGGGTGGAACCTCGCCCTACCGATCTGGGGGTCCTACGGCGTGCCCTGTTTCGGTAGGGCGAGGCTCCGCCCGAGCCGTCCTGATGGCATCCGTGGGGGCAGTCCAGAGATGCGCCCCACCTCAATCATGGTAATTCCAAGTCATCACAATGTTCGTCAGGTTGCCCAGGGTCGCGCTCTTGTAAAAGATCGTCGCCCGATACTTGTTGGTGTTCCCCATGACCATGCTGGCGGTGCCCAGCCTGGGTGCGCCATTGGTGGTCGGCGAACACACCCGGTTGGTGAGGATCAGGTTGTTGATGATCACCACACCGGCAACGAGGTTCGGTCCGTTGGTCGTGACGTCGGTCGAAAGGGTCACGATGTGATACTTTCCATCATTGGGATACTTATTGGGATCCGGCGGCACCGCATTCGGGCCCAGGAAATAAAAGGTCGTGAAATACCGGTCCCATCCGTTGGTCGTGGGGAAGCACGCCACCCCGTTGTTGCCGTTCGAAAAGCTGCTGGGTAAGATGTTCAGCGTCCCGCTGTTGCCGGTCTTGACCCGTTCGGGCCCCCCGTCGGCGGGCTTGCCGGTCGTACAACACCCGGTCGCAAAGGATAGGATGGCGGCGGCGATCGCCAGAAAGGTCTGGGGACGACTCATGATAGTTCAGGTGGCGGGGTTCAACTGTGGTAACTCCAGGTGAAAACGACACGGGTGAGAGTGCCGACCGTGCTGTTCTTATAAAAGATCGTCACACGATATTTCCGAGCCGCGCCCAAGGGATTGAAGATGGCGGTGCCCCGTGGCGGCGAACCGGGGAGGGTCGGGGAAGCGACCTTCACGGCCGGGTTCAGGTTGTCGATGATGACCACACCCGCGACGAGGCCCGTGCCGTTGTCGGGATGATCGGTCCGGATTTCCAAGACGGGTTGGTTATAAGTGTTCGGATAGTTGTTTGGGATGGGCGGCGCCGTGTTCGGTCCCAGGAAATAGAACGTGGTGTAATACCGGTCCCAACCGTCCGCAGTGGGAAAGGACGCCTGGCCATTGTTGCCCAGTGAGAACGAGCCGAGCAACACCGCCGGCGACCCGCTGGTTCCCGAAGGATCCATGGCGGCGACAACCCTGATATCCCCTCGGACGGAAGGATCGACCTTGCCCCGGCCATCCCGGTTGATGTCGGTGTCCCGGATTCCGGATGTGATGCGGCCTTTCATATCCCGGCGATGATCCGCTTGAGATCCGGCATGAGCCCGATCCGGTCCGTGACATCGGCCGACGGGGTGCCCACCGTGCGGAACAGCTCCCGCAGTCGCCCCGGGGTGAGCCGCCGTCCGGTCTTCCGCTCGGCCATCCCCTGCAAGGAAAGGGCAGCTCCGGCGATGATGGCGGTCGCGGCGGAGGTCTGGGAAAAGGCATTGGTGTACTTGGACACGGATCGCCGTCGCGACGTGATATCATAGGCATCGGTCGTCAGCACGGCATCCCCCCAGGCGTAACAATCGATCCGGCTGCCAAAGTTCGAGGAGGAATGACGCGCACGGGGAACCTGTCGGTCGGGCAGTTGCCGGACTTCGCAGGCGCCCACCAGGATGGCTCCGGAATCTCGGAAAGCCGGATTTCCGCGGTCGAAAACCGTCTGCCCGGGCGCCTGCTGGAGATCCAGATCACAGGCGCCGTTGCCTCCGGCCGCGATCACGACGATGCCCCGCGCCGTGGCCGCGCGGACCCTGTCGAAGATGGAAGGGTCCGCCTCGGCCGGAAGCCGCGGGGTGGTGTCCAATTGCACCTCCAGCACCAATACATCCCCCGGACTTAGGTTCTCCACGGCCAACCGGATGGCATCGGGGACGTTTCCGGTCTGCCCACTTTGCGAAACCAACAGGACGGAAGCGACTCTGGGTGCGACCCCGACGAAACCCAGCGAGTTGTCGACCGCGCAGATGACCCCCAACACCTGGGTGCCATGGATCGGGCTCTGAATGATCCCGCCGAGAATCTTTGGACGATGGTCCACCAGATCCTCGTGGTCGACCATCCATCCCCCCTCGATATCCGCCAGTCTCTGGCCGGCACCATCGCCCCCGTCCTGGGTCCAGGCGAACAGTGCATCGACACCGTCGGGCGCCGGTTGCAAGTGCCGCGGCAACCCCAGGCTGGCGATGCGTTCATTCCGAAGGAAATCGACAGTGGGGGCGCTGATGGGCGGTGTCATCCCGCAGTGCCCGGTCCGGGGCCGGGTGCCCGCTCCGGCGGCAATGCCTTTCAGGACGGGGACCGGGGCGCCATCCACGCCAAAGGAACGGGTCGGGCTTCCCGGCTTATGACTGCGATCCTTCATTTTGGAATCCCCCCGGCCCCTGAATGATTCTGGAATTGGAAGAGTCGCCCGCCTTGGGCATCTGTCTGAGTTAGCTTGCCAATGAGACTCATGATGAAGGAAAGTTGGTGTCAAGCCCTAAGCATCCGGACCGGGGCTGGCGGGCGCCTGTTGGCATCGTGGGAAGCCGGACCATCGGGGAAGCGGGGCGGGTAGGAAAACCCGCCCTCCCAGCGTGGTCGCGACATCTCCGGGGGGGCGGGTTTTCCTAC
>JANYCC010000182.1 GCA_025360495.1 Verrucomicrobiota bacterium
ACATCGTCGTGGCGACCACCACGACGGATGCGAACGGCCTCTATGCCTTCCCCGGTCTCGCCGCCGGCTCCTATGCCGTCAACATTGTGCCGCCGGCCTACTTCATACCGACCTATGACCTCGACGGCATCGGGACCGCCAACCGGGCGAGCCTGAACGTGGCGATCGGCGAGACGAATCGGAGCGCGGATTTCGGCCTGGTCTACGCGCCCCCGCTCGGAAGCATCGGGGACCGGGTCTGGCAGGATCTGGATTCGAACGGGATCCAGGATGCCGGCGAACCCGGCCTGGCCGGCGTGACCGTGACCCTGACCGACGCCTCGAACGCGATCGTGGCCACCGCCACCACCGACGGGTTCGGTCATTATGAATTCTCGGGCCTGTCGGCCCAGACCTATCGGGTCAAGGTGACGGTCCCGGCGACCGCGGTCGCCACGTACGACCTCGACGGGATCGCGACGCCGGGAACCGCGTCGGTTCCCCTGGCGATCGGCCAGGACCGCACGGATGTCGACTTCGGGTTCCACGTTCCGACCGTCCCGCAGGTCGGCTCGATCGGAGACCTGGTGTGGCAGGATCTCAACGGCAACGGCACGGCGGATGCCGGCGAAACGGGCCTGACCAACGTGCCCGTCACCCTCCGCAACGGTCTCAACGTCATTGTCGGGACCACCGTCACCGACAGCACCGGACATTATCTGTTCCCGAACCTGCCGGCGGACAGCTATACGGTTTCCGTGGTCCCACCGGCGAATTACTTCGCCTCGTCCGACCTCGACGGGATCACGACCCCGAACGCCGCCACACTGCTGCTGGTCGCCGGGCAGGACCGGACCGATGTTGATTTCGGCTATGCTTATATCGCCCCGGCACCGCAGGTGTCCGTCGTGGGCGACCTGGTCTGGTCCGACAACGACGGCAATGGGGTGCGGGACATTGGCGAAGCCGGCTTGGCGAACGTCACAGTCCAGTTGCGGAACGGCGCCGGGACCCTCGTCCTGGCCACCACCACGACCGATCCCGCCGGGTCCTACCGGTTCCCCGGGATCAGCCCGGGCCAATACCGGGTGACGGTCCTTCCGCCGGCGAATTATACGCCGACGCATGATGCGGACGGGATCGCGACGGCCAATTCGGCCTCCTTCACGGTGCTGTCCGGCGTTGATCGGAACGACATCGATTTCGGTTATATGCCGCCGTCGCTGGCCACGGTGGGCGACCGGGTCTGGATCGATGCGAACAGCAACGGGATCCAGGACGCCGGGGAATTGGGACTGGCCAACGTTCCCGTGGTGCTGCGGGATTCCTCAGGCACCCAGGTGGCGGCCGCAGTCACGGGTGCGGACGGACATTATGTCTTTGGAAACCTTGTGGCCGGCACGTATCGGGTGAGTGTGACCCCGCCGGCCAACTACGGCTCCACCTACGACGTGGACGGCTTGGGAACGCCGAACGCCGCCACCGTGACGCTGGCCTGGGGTGAGACCCGGTTGGACGTCGATTTCGGCTATGTGCTGAGCACCGGCACGGCCAGCATCGGTGACCTGGTCTGGGTGGATTCCAATGGCAACGGCCTGCGGGACTCGGGTGAGTCCGGCCTGCCCAATGCCACGGTCCAACTCTTCGACAACGCCAGCGGCACACTGCTGTCGAGCAAGGTGACCGATTCACACGGGTCCTATAAATTCACCGGTCTCTTCGCCGGCACCTACATCGTCTCGGTGACCCCGCCCTCCGGATACACCCCGACGTACGACCTCGACGGGCTCGCCACGCCGAACCGCACGGTGGTGGCGTTGGGCGTCGGGCAGGGCCGGAGCGACGTGGACTTCGGCTACATGGCCTCACCGCAGAACGGCCTGAACGGGGGCGCGACGGGCAGTTCTCCGGGGTACTGGTCCCACAAGGGGCTTTCGTTGGTGAGACCGACCGACCTGGCGGTGTTGAGTGCCCTGCGGTTGGTGGAAGACAACGGGGCTGATGCGGATTTCACCAATCCGACGACCGGTGCCTTCGGGGGCGCCTACTGTGCGGACCTGGCGGCGGGACAGGCCAAGTTCGGTGCGTACGAAGCCAAGGCCACCTCGATCAACATGGCGTCCCAACTCTCACGGCAACTTGCGGCGTTCGTCCTGGACATGCGCTTCGGGGAATTTGCCACGACGAGGGTCATGGACTGTTCGGTCGTGCCGGGGGGCAAGATCACGGCAACCGACCTGATCGCACTGGCCGACAGCGCGTTGCGGGCCAACTCCTATACCCCGACCGGCGATCCGAATCGCGCTTACCAGGAGGCGATCAAGAACGCGCTGGAGACCGGTTACAACACCTACTCCTTCAAGTGAGTCGGGCCGTACCCGGGCCGTCACAAGACTGACTTCATACAGTGGGCGCATCCTGATGGGTGCGCCCTTTTTTCATCCATGGATCAGGTCCGGGCCCGGTTCCGGCCGGCGACGCGTTGACGCACCCCAGCCGTCGCCGCCGAATGCTTCGGATCATTTCCCGGCCGCTTCAACCCGCACCAACGCGGCATCGCGGTTCTCCGCCCAATTGCTGCCCCACTCGAGCAGATATAAGGCCCCGTCCGGACCGAACCGGGCGGAGATGGGGCGACGGAATTTCTCGCCCGGGAGAATGCGTTGGATCCGCGACAGGTGATCTTCCGGATCGAGCCACACGGCCAGCAGCCAACCCCGTTCCCAATCCCACAACACCACCGCCCCGTCCAAATCCGCCGGCCAACCCCGGGCCAGGACGTCGGATCGGAACCGGAAGACCGGTCCGGCCATGGCCGAGCGGGCCCCCGAGCCCAGGACCGGCCAGCGCGACGATTGCCCGGGCGGGTACCAAAGGAATGCCGGTCGCGCCGGCGGCAGGTCGCGCCGGCCGGTATTGTTGACGGACGCGTTGACCGGATGCGATGGATCGAACAAGCGGCCCGGCGTGCGATTGGAAAAATCAAAAGCGGCGTAAGGACGGTTGTCCGCGAGGAAATAGGGCCAGCCGAAATTGCCAGCCGTGCGGGTCACATTGAATTCATCGAACCCGGCCGGCCCCCGCGCCGGATCGGGTCCGGTCGCGTCCGGCCCCACGTCGCCCCAGAATAATCTTCCCGACGGCCGATCGACCGCCAAACGGAACGGATTCCTCACCCCCATCACGTAGATTTCAGGCCGGGCGTGAGGCGTTCCGGGTGGGAACAGGTTGCCGGCGGGGAGAATGAGGCCGCCATCGGATTCGGGATGGACCCGCAGGATTTTGCCGCGCAAATCCGCCGTGTTGGCCGCGGTCCTCTGGCTGTCGTTCAGCTCGTGCCCGGGCCGTTCATCGAGCGGGGCAAAACCGTCGGACCCGCCCGCCAGGGTATAATCTCCCGTCCCGAGATAAATGTTGCCGGCCGCGTCGAAGTCGAGGCCGCCGCCCGAATGGTTCGGTTTGGGTATGAGCGTCGGGATCCGCAGCAGGATGCGATGGGAAGCCGCGTCCAACACGCCATTGGTGACGGTGAACCGTGAAAGCCGGTTCTCCAGGACACCGGGGGTAGAGTGATAGGCAAAGATCCAATGGTTGGTGATGAACCCCGGATGCAACACGAACCCGAGCAGACCGTCCTCGGGTCCCGTGAACACCTCCAATCGGCCGAATTCCCGCACGTTTCCCGTCACCGGATCCCAGCGGAACAGACCGCCCCGACGTTCGGCCACATAGACGGCGCCATCGCCCGCGACATCCAGCGAGATCGGTTCGTGCCAGGACCAACCGGCCCCCAGCACCGTCCGGTGCAATCCCGCCGAGGCCGGTCCTTCCGCCGGCGCCGCGACCGGTTCCGTGCGCCCCACCCCGGCGAGCGTGAGCGTGAGCGCGAGGGCCAGGGCACAGGCCGGGACCCGGATTCTCACCGCGACCCGGGGGCCGGGAGTTCACCGACGAATTTCAGCACCTCGTCGATCAGGATCTCGCCGGTGCGCTCCCCCAACGAGGTCTGGGTCACATAGGAATAGCGCTCGAAGCTGCCCCAATCGACGCGGGTCAGGATATAACCAAAGGCGTCGTTGGTGAGGCCGAAGAGGAGGTTGGGGTTCCCGCGGAGCTTCCGTTTGAGATAATAGCCGATGTTCGGCAACGCCTCGCCCGGGATGCTCACGATCTGGGCCTTGCCGAGGTTCACCACGTTCAGGGTCGTCGAAACCCGGCCCTCGGCGTCGGTCTTATACCCGAGCGGGCTCGCCTTCAGGATCGCCAGCAACCGTGGCGATTCGACCGGAAACTTCAGGGTCCGCGCGTAAACCTGCAGCGGGGGATCGGCCTCGACGGGGGCGGTCGCGACAATTCTCAACGCCTCGTCGGCCAGCAATTTTCCGATGCGGCCGCACTCGGCCCAGTCGTTCGCCTCGCCCCCTCCCGTGCGCCGGTTGTCCGCGGTCACCATCCCGCCCTGCGCGGAGTTCATGAAGATGCCGGTGCCGCCGCCCGACGCGCTGATCTGGTCATAGAGCGGCCCGATGAGGTCGGGACTGCAGATGCCCCGCGAACTCCCGATCACCTCGGGGTGGATCGCGTAATTCACCAAAGTGGCAAACGGCCGGCCGTCGGCGCCGACACATTGGATCACCGAGCAACGCGGATCATATAAGTCGGGGGCATAATAATTGTAGGCGATGCGCCCCTTCGCGTCGCCGCTCGCGATCCGCATCCCGGCGGGTTGCAGGTGCTCGATCGCCCCGAGGATCGCGGCGGCGGTGTCCTTCACCATCCGGTCGAGGTAAGGCAGGTCACACGCCATCCCGCCTTTTCCGTCCGGGAACCCATAGCAATCCGGTCCGCTATGGGTGTGGGTCGCCCCGATCAGGATGTTGGTGCCGGGCATGGAGGGCACGAGTGCGCGGACCCGGTCGCCCAACACCTTGGGGAACCCGAGGAAATCAACGGAGACGAACGCCACCCGGGTGCCGTCCTGGTCGAGAACGAGGGCGCGAACGGTGAGATCGCCCTGTTTGATGGTGGTCGGACGCGACGCCCCGATGCCTCCCGACACGGGCAGTAGCGGGTCGGGCGTGACCACGCGGGTGTCGATCCCGGCGCGGAAGGAGGCGTGGACGAGGGAGGTGAGGGACAACGCCAGGACGAGTGCGGAGGGCAAGCGGGCCATGCGGGGAAGGTGGCGACACTCCGGCCACACTCAATCCCGAATCACCTCCGCATGACCGTGCCGCCGCCACCGGCCACCTCGGCCACATCCGCTTCAGAAAACTGGGAGGTATCGCCCCGGAGGGTGTGCACCAGGACGGCATGGGCGAGGGCGAAGCGCAGGCTGCGGGCGACCGCCCACCCCCGCAGGAACCCATGCAGCAAACCCGCGCTGAAGGCGTCGCCCGTGCCCACCCGGTCCACGATCTCGAAGTCCGCAAAGCCCGCATCCTCCGTCAGGACCCCGCCCTGCCAGACGAATCCGGTGAGGTCATGGCGCGACCCGGACCGGACGGTGCGGACGGTGCCGGCGATGCTCTTGAGGTTGGGATAGCGTTGACCCAGGGCTTTCAAAAGTTCGGACCGCGGCTGGGACACCGGTTCATCGCCCCGGGCCAAAAGCCACGCAAAACCCTCATCACTCCCGATGAGCACGTCGGCGGAGGCGACCATGCGGTGATTGATGGCGGCCGCCATTCCCGGGGGGCTCAGGGACGCACGATAATTAAGGTCATAGCTGATCGTCACCCCCGCGGCCCGGGCGGCGGAGAGGGCGGCGGAGAGGGTTTCCGCGCAGTTGGGCGCCAGGAGCGGGAAGATGCCGCTGGCGTGGAAATGGCGGCATCCATGCGCGAAGGCCTCCGGCCAATCCAAGTCGGTGGGTTGGAATCCGGCGGCGGCGGCGTGCCCGCGATCGAACACGGCCATCCCTCCCCGCACCCCGGCTCCCACCTCCGCGAAATAAAGGCCCAACCGATCTGTGCGCCCGACGCCGTCATAGGGCACAAGGTTGATATGCCGGGTGTCCAACCCGACGGCACGGGCATGGTTGATCACCAACCGGGAAAGAGGATGGTCCGGCAACCGGGTGATGAAGCCGGAAGTGTGACCGAAGCGTGCGAGGGCATAGGCGACGTTATATTCGCCACCCCCGACATCCACTTCCAGGGAGCGGGCGAATTCGAGCCGGCCGGCGGCGGGCGGTGACAGCCGGACCATGACCTCACCGAGCGCGAGGACCTCGGTGGGGGCGGAGGGACGGCCGGGCTGATCCATCATTTTCCGATTAATTCAAGGCGATGCCACGGCGAAGAAAGGTGGGCAGATCCAAGTCCTGGCCCTGCCACACGGTCGCCTCGGTTTTTTCAAAGCGGCCCCGGCTGACGATATCAAATTTGAACGTGGTCTGGACGGCATTTTTCTTCCGCTTGATCGGGCCACCCCGACCCCGTGCCACCAGTTGCTGGCGCTGGGCAGCGGTCAGTTCGGGGACCGGCGGGACCAGCCGGCTTGAAGTTCGCGAACTGCCCGTGCCTTCCGATAGGAATTCCCCGTCCCGTGGATCGGCCTGGTCCCGGGCCGGAGCGACGGTCGGCGTCGGGGCTTCCCCCGCCCCGGCATCCGCACGGATTGAAAGCGGGCCGGGTTCAGGCAGCGGGGCCGATCCCCCGCGCGAGGCAACCACCGTCAGGGTGAGCCCGCCGCCCTGGGAATCATCGATCGCGGTTCCGGCGGCGATCTGGGCGTGTTCGCAGTGACGCTGGACCTGTTCGAGCACCCGCTCCAATTCGGAAAACGTCAGGTCCGGTCCGCCGGTGACGTTGATCAGGACGGCATCCGACCCGGCCAGCACGTCGCCCGGGGCAAGGAACGGATGGGCCAGCAACCGTTCCACAACCTCGCGGGCCCGATGTTCGCCCCGGGCGGAAACGGAGGCGAAAACACTCTCCGCATGCCGACCACGGAGGAGTCGTTCGAGATGGGAGAAATCGAGTTGGATGAGGCCCGGCCGCGTGAGCATCCGCCAGAGTCCGCGGACCCCTTCGGCGACCAGTTGGTTGGCGGCGGCAAAGACTTCGGTGGCCGGGGTGCGTTCGTCCAAGGTTTGCAACACACTCTGGTTCGGAACGCAGATCACGGCATCGGCCGCCGCGCGCAACTCCTGCAATCCCGCCGCGGCGTGGGCTTGTCGCAGGCGGCCTTCGCACTGGAAAGGCAGCGTGGTGACCCCCAGCACCAAGGCACCGGCCTCCCGGGCGATCCGCGCCACCACCGGCGCCGCACCGGTCCCGGTTCCCGCACCCAAACCGGTCAACAGGAACACGACGCGCGCCCCGTCCACCAAGCCACGGATCGCACCGGCATCGCGTTCGGCCGCGGCTCGTCCCAAAGCGGGGTCCCCGCCCGCCCCCAGGCCTCGCCCGGGACCCGACCCCAGTTGCATCCGCTCGGAGGCGGACGAACGGGCCAGCGCGACCGGGTCCGTGTGAAGGGCGACAAACCGGGCGCCGGCAAAATCCTCCCGCAGGAGCAACTCCAGTGCATTGATCCCGGCGCGCCCGACGGCGAGCACGCGGAAATCGCCCGGAGCAAAAGCTCCGGGCGGAGGGGGAGAGGAAGGGGATGCATCCATGGTGGCAGGGGGGTCAACGGCCGAACCAACTGGAGAAAGGGTTCTTCCAACCACCGGGCGGCGGTTGGCGGCGGCGTTGGCGGAGGGCGCCGAAGCGGGCCAATCCGATGGCCGTGGAGAATTCGGGCTGGTCGAGGGAAGCCGTGGGACCCGAGACATCCTGGGTGCGGGCGATTTCGACCGGCAATTGGAACACCCGTTCGGCCAGCGCGACGAGATCGCGGGTGCGGGCACCGCCGCCGGTGAGGAACACGCCGGCGCGGGCCTGGGCCAGGAGCGGACCGACATCGCGCGCCACCAATTCCAAAGTCTCTTCGAGCCGGAGCGACATGATGCGGCGAAGATGGCTGAGATTGATGGTGCGATCGGGCAACCCCGGCTCCGAGCCCAAGGTCAGCAGGGAACCATTGGAACCTTCCTCGACCAGCGCCCCGCCGTGATCGAGTTTGAGTTGTTCGGCCCGACCCAATGGCAGGTTGAGACCCAAGGCCAGGTCGTTGGAGACATGATCGCCTCCGACGGCCAGGACGCCGCTGTGGCGAAGGATGCTGTCGGAGTATAGGGCGAACCCGGTGGCGCCGGCGCCGAGGTCGATCACGAGCGCACCGAGTTCCTTTTGTTCTTTGCCCAGCACGGCCAAGGCACCGGCGAGCCCGTTGAAGACCACTTGCTCGACCTCAATCTGGAGTCCTTGGACGGCGCGGATGCTATTCTGGATGCGGTTGCCATGGCCATGGACCACATGAACGCGCGCCTCGACGCGTGCGCCCACCAACCCCACCGGGTTCTCAATGTCCTCGAGGTCATCGACGGCGAAATCCTGGCGCACGGTGTGGATCACGGCGTGGTCCGCCGGCAGGTTCACCGCCTTGGCATTGCGGATGGCATCCTCGACATCCTCCGCGGTGATTTCGCGATCGGCGCTGACCACGGGGTGGATGCCGCGATTGTTGAAGCCCCTTACATGCGCGCCGGTGACCCCGAGGAACACGCTCCGGATCTCGACGTCGGCCATCTGTTCGGCTTCGGCGAGCGCGAACCGGATATCCTCCGCCGCCTTCTGGGGATCCATGATTTCCCCTTTCCGAACGCCGCGGGATCGGGCCTGGCCGAGTCCGAGCACCGTGAAGGCACCCTGCGGGGTCAGGTCACCGACGGCGGCGCACACCTTGCTGGTGCCAATCTCCAGGCCGACGACGATGGAAGCCGGGTCAAACATGGCGGCGCACGGGTTTGCGTTTGGGTTTGGCCACGCGCGGTGTCTCGGGGGGGGCCCCGGCCGTGTCGAGCCAATGGAGCGGGGCGTTGTTGGTGACGGAAAGATCCAGGGTCCCGATCAGGCGCCCGCGGCTCGCGGCGTCCTGGTGCACCGCCGCCCACGCCTGCAATTGCTGGTCGAAATGAGGATCCAGATCCCGCAGGGCGAAGGTGATCCGGCTGCCCAGCGACGTGAGCACTTCCAATTCCCCGGGACGGCCCACATCGACGCTGATGATATCCGTGAGCCCGGCCATCAACGATCCCTCGAACGCGGCCAGGAAATGCAAGGCACCCCGGACCTGAGGGTCGGTCACCGCGGCATTGGCCGTGAAGGTCACGGATTGCGCGCCGGTCAGGAGCGGCAGCGAAGCCTCGACCTCCACCGTGTCGGCCGGTGCCTTGCCCCGCGGCAAAGGCAACAGCACATGCCCGCTCTCGTCCAACAGGTAGAAAAAGTCGAACCCCGACTGGCTCACCGGTTTCACGCGGGCGACCGGAAATCGTTCGTGAACCACCAACCACACCGTGTCCGGCAGCTCGCGGTGCACCTCCGCGGTGGCGATGCGCGGGTGTCGGCGCAATTGTTCCCGCAGCGACGGGAGATCGAGGGCGAAGGAGTTCAAACCGGGACGCAGGCCGGCCTGCGCCAGCAATTCACGTTCCGTCAGGACACCATCGGTCAGGGCCGAAAGATGGCGCAAAGCCAGGGCGTCCATCCGGTACAGCCATTTGTGCCGGGCGAGCACGATCCCGATGGCCAATCCCCCGCCCAACAGCGCGACTCCCAAGAATCCGAGGATCATCCGGACGCCGGCGCGGCGGCGCTTTCGTCCTGCCACTTCGGCACGGATTTTCACATCGAGCTGGAACGTCCGTTCCTGGCGGCGGTTCCGCGGGCGTCGGAAGAGAAAATCGAACATGGCTCAGTGGGGTCGGCGTTGCAGCGCGAGTTCCAGCATCCGCTGGCACAATCCGGCAAAATCGATCCCGGCGGCGGCGGCGGCCTTGGGTAGCAGGCTGGTCTCAGTCATCCCCGGGAGGGTGTTGACCTCCAACACCACGGGTGAACCATCGTCCCGGACCATCACATCGACCCGGCCATAATCGCGGCCCCCGACCGCCCCGAACGCGCCCAGTGCCGCGGCTTGGACCGCGGCCGTGACCCCGGGGCTCAGGGGCGCGGGGCACAGATAATCGGTCGCACCCGAAGTGTACTTGTTCTGGTAATCATACGCCCCTTTCCGCGGCCTCACCTCGACCACCGGCAAGGCCCGGCCGTCCAGGATCCCCACCGTCATTTCACGGCCCAGGATCCGTTCCTCCATCAGGACCTCGGTGTCATGCCAGAGCGATTCTGCCAGGGCGGCCGGAAAATCGGTGACGCGATCGACAAAATGCAACCCGATGCTGCTGCCCTGGCGCACCGGTTTGAGGACCACCGGGGGTTCCCAACCCGGAGGCCAGGCGGAGGCAGGGTTCGAAAAAACACAGGACCGTGCGGTCGGGACGCCGGCCCGATCGCAGCGGGCCTTGGTCAGCACCTTGTCGAACCCCAGGCGGGACGATTCCACGTCGCAACCGGTGTAAGGCATTCCCAAACGTTCCAACTCGGCCTGCACTGCGCCGTCCTCGCCATAAGTGCCATGCAACGCCAGGAATACCGCCTGGGTCCCGGCGGGAAGGGTCCAGAGGCCCGGGACCGGATCCAACTCGTGCACGGCGAAACCCCGCGATCGCAAGGCGCTGGCGATCGCCGCGCCACTGCGCAGGGACACCTCGCGCTCGGCGGAAGGGCCGCCCAACATCACGGTGATCCGGTCGGTGGCGTTCATGATTTACACATCATCCCCGACAATCTCGACCTCGGGCTGGAGTTCAAGGCCCCGGGCCTCCCGCGCCCGCTGCTGCACCAGGGCGATCAGCGCCAGCACCTCGCGGGCGGTGGCGGCGCCGAGGTTGACGATGAAATTGGCATGGATCTCCGACACCATGGCGTCGCCGACCCGGGTGCCTTTCAATCCGAGTTCATCGATCAACCGTCCCGCGGAAAGGTCGGGGATCGGATTCTTGAAGGTGCATCCGGCGGAAGGTTGGCGCGGTTGGGACGACCAGCGTTTCTGGCTCCCGGCAGTCATGCGGCCGGCGATCACCTCGCGTCCGGCCGGTTCGCCGCGGAGCACCGCCCCGAGCGCAATCTGGTCCACCAAGAGCGGACAACCCCGATAACGCGCCCCGGCCGCGGCGCCAGCGATCTCATGCACCTCGCCGGCCCGGCTGATGTAGCGGAGGGACTCCACCACCCCGAACATGCAGCCGCCCATGGCCCCGGCGTTCATCCGGAGGGCGCCGCCCACCGAACCCGGGATGCCCTCCATGAATTCGAACCCGGCCAACCCGGCGTCGCGGGCCTTGTTCGCCACCTGGCGCAAGTGCGCGCCGGCACCCGCGTGGATCCGCCCGTCCTGCACCCCGATGTGGGAGAATTCCGGATGTTGCAGCGAGACCACCACCCCGCGGATCCCACCGTCGCGGACGAGCAGGTTGGAACCGCGGCCCAAGACCAGCAACGGCACCCCATGCAACCGGACCAGGTCCAGCACCGACACCAATTCCGCCTCCCCCGCGGGTTCGACCAAAAGATCCGCCGGCCCGCCGACCCGCAAGGTGGTGCGACGGGCCATCGGTTCGTCACGACGCAGGATCGTGGTGGCGGACACCGCGTCGCCGAGGTCCACGAAGAGGTCGGCGAGCCGCAGCGACAGATCGAGCGTGCGGGCCAACTCCGGCGCAACGGGCGTGGAATCGAGGCGCAGAGAGCTCATAGGGAGGGCGCCGGGCTGGGACGACCATCCGGCTTTTGAAGGGCACGCGAACGACGCGGGGAAACGTGCGCGAAATCCCAGAGGCGCGCGGCAATGTCGTGGGCGGCGTCGGGGCGATGCCACGCCGAAGCAGCCCGGATTCCGGCTTCACGGGCGCCGCCTGACCCCAGGAAGGGTGCCAGGGCGGCACCGATGTTTTCCGGATTGGCGTGGCGCTGTTCGAGCAGGATGGCTGCCCCCGAGCCTGCGAAAGCGGCGGCGTTATGGAATTGATGCTGGTCGGTGGCCGCCGGAAACGGCACGAGGATGGCCGGCGCACCCACCGCGGCAATTTCGGCCAGGGTGGAGGCCCCGGAGCGTGCCATCACGACCGTCGCGGCCCCGAGCACCCGTTCCATTTCCATACAAAACGGCCGCACCCATGCCCGTAAACCGGCTTGCCGATAGGCGGCGTCCACCAACCCGGCGTCGCGTTCCCCGCAAAGATGGATGAATTGAAGCTGGGGGAACCGGGTTTGGAGATGTGAAAGTGCGCTCACCACCGCCGTGTTCAGGCCGCTGGCCCCTTGGCTCCCGCCCATCACGGCGAGCACCGGCCGAGCCGGATCCAAACCAAAACCCGCCCGGCATTCCGGGCCGTCGAGCGGGCGAAACCGCGCCCGGACCGGGGTGCCGGTCACCGTGGTGTCCGGATGGTTCAGCCGCGCGACGGCTTCCGGAAACCCGACGAAACAGGCGGAGACGACATGGGATAGCCAGCGGTTGGCGCGACCCGGGACCGTGTTGGATTCGTGGAGACAGGTGACCGCCCCGAGTTTCCGGCCGGCAAGAATCGGGCCGGCGCTGGTGAAGCCGCCCATGCCGAGGACCACGGTCGGCATCCGGGCCCGGAAAACGGCGATGGA
>JANYCC010000286.1 GCA_025360495.1 Verrucomicrobiota bacterium
GCGGTGGGGCGGAAGAGGCGGTATTTCCCGTCTCCACCTGCGCCACCGGAGCCGGACGCAGGCGACGCCAGGGCACCGGCTGCAGCAAGGCGGGACGCGACGCCTCATGGGTGATTGGACTTTCAAAGTCCGGCGGCACCAACCGGAAGGCATCGCGCTGATGTCCCCGGATCCGCACGGGTGTCCCCACCCGATCCGGTCCCAGTAAGGCTTCCAGTCGACCCAGCGTCACCTGCAACTGTCCGGGATCACGCAACACGGTTTGAAACAGACTGAACTGGCGCGCCACCGCACGCTCCGGTTGCACGGTCAGGGACACTCCGGTCACCGGCGCCTCCGTCCGAACCGATTCCAACTGGGTGTGCCACATGCGAAACAGGAGGTCCGCATTCCGTGTCGGATCCGGCACACACAACTCCCGCCCCAGCACGTCCCCGGATTCCAACTGCAGTTGCAATCGCATTTCGCCCACCACCCGGCCCGACGGTTCCAATCGACGGGTCAGTTGATCAATGAAGCGCCGCACCAAAAACAACACCGGTTCCAGAGTCGTGACCGGTTCCGCAAATTCATGGGCCTCGGCAAATCGCTCCACGGGTTTCATCAGCCGCAGGGGCCGGAGGCTGGTCACATCCGCCGCGGCAAACAACGCCAGTGCCTCCAAGCCAAGACGATCCGCCAGCGCGGCCAGGCCCAGTCGCAGCAATTCTCCGACCGTCCGGATGCCCCACGTCGCGAGCACGGGCACCACCGCGGAGGACGGTGCCAGCACCGAAATCGGCAGGGAGGCCACCCACGTCGCCGCGTCCTCCACCACCTCAATTCCGTGGTCCGCGTCGCCGTTATCCTCGCCGCCCGCCACGGGAACTTTTTCCGCCACCCAGCGGGCGGCATGCCGGGCGAGATTCGGTGTGGCCCCCAGGCCGATTTTCGCACGCCATCCCAAGCTGAGCAGGGTGCCCTGCAAATGCCGCGCCCAACGTCGGACCGCTTCACCAGTTGCCCCCTTCAACGCCGCCAGTGCCCGGAGATCGAGCGTCCATAAACCCTCGGCGGTGGCTTCCACGGAAGGCGAAAAGGCAAAGGCCGCTTGAGCCACGGCTTCCGCCGCCAGGCGCTCAACCTCCACAGAACGTTGCCGTATCTGCACTGTACCGCAACGCGATTGGGCCTGGGTCGCCGTCAATCCAGCCTCGACCCCGCCCGCCCGCGCCGCCGGAGTCACTGCACAAACCCGGGCCGGATTCCGGGTGGCATCCACCAAGGCCACCGGTGCCAACCAGCCATCCGTCACCCCCCGCAACGCCGCCTGAAGGGCAAAGTCTGGCAGATAAATCACGGCAAACACGGGTGCCCTCCTCCCTTGGCCACCCGGATCCATTCGGTCGGTGATGCCTTCATAACCATCGCTCAACCCAACAACGCAAATCGCTCTTCACTGGCGACGCTCGGCCTCACCGCCTCAGGATCCCCATTCCCCCATCGACTTTCACTTTCACTCCGCTCACGCAGCACAGTGAATTCCAAGCCGTCCAGCATCGCCACTATCGATTGCCGGGTGCAGTCAACGCCTAAACGCCCGGTAACAGCCAACTTGTCGACGATTGTTGATGTCTGCGCCCACACCCGCGCCCGCACCTGCACTCGTCGGACGGCCCCACCAACAGACGGTTGGGGCGTCACCACCAACAGCGTGGCCCGATGTTGTTCCCGCAACCGGTTCAAACGATGCCAGACGCTCCCGGAAATCCGCCGCCATTCCATTGCGGAATTCAATTTCAAATCCAGCAGGACCAGGGGAAAATTCCGATCCCGCAGCAACACATCCGTGGCGGCCAACGCTTCGGCCGCCGTCCGGCAGCGGACCCACAGCAAGCGGGCCAATTCCGCCGGCTCCAGCGCGTCCACGTCCAGGCTGTCGGCACCATCCACCAGCACAACAAACCGCCCGTCCGCAGCCGCCCGACGCAACACCGCATGAATGACCTGAGCGGAACCGGAACCCCAGCCTTCGCCCACCAATTCGGTGGTTTCCCCCAGCAGCAGCCCCCCTCCCAGGGCCAGATCCAAGGCGCGCACTCCGGTCGACACCGTGGCGGGCGCCGGGCGGACGGCAAAACCCATCCGCACCCGGGGCAGTCGCTCGGCCAGCAACTGGCG
>JANYCC010000066.1 GCA_025360495.1 Verrucomicrobiota bacterium
CATTCGGATCCTTCAACACCGTGCTCCGTTGGGCGAACGGATTGCCTTCGTCGCCCGGCGCCAGCAGGTCCGCCGTCCACCCGGTCCACACCCGCGACATCTGGACGATGTCGCCCTGGTCGTAGCCGTTGTCGACGCCGAGGCAGAACAGTTCGCAGAGTTCGCGGGCATAATTCTCGTTGGCGACGCGGTAGGTGCCGTTGGCATTCTTGTCCCCGCGGGAGCCCACGGTGTCGAGATAGATGATCATCGCCGGGCTTTCGGCACTGATCCGCAGCAGGTCATGGAAGGTGACCTGCGGTTCGAGCAGCGCGGCCTGCCAGCGGCGGTTTTCAAAGAACTCCATCTGTGTGGCGATCTTTTGCGACTGATCACCCGGATACCCGGCGTTGTCGAGATAGTCGTTGGACTTGCCCCATTGGGTGACGAAATGGTTCTCGCAGAATTGGCGGAGAATCTCATTGAGCTGGCGCTGGGATTGAACCGCCCGCAGCAGATGCCAGGCCCTCAGGTCGGCCAGTCCCGAGGTGGCCGCGGCCAACCCGGCGACCAACCGGCCCGGGTGCGGACGCGCATCGCTGATCGGAACGGTGCCCACGATGCCGCTGCCGCTGAGTCGCACCGTGAGATGCGCACCCTGGTCCGCGGTCAGATACCAATAGGAAAGTGTATAAGTCTTGGAAGTGGACAACGCGGGCGTGATGGCCTGGTAGATCGACGATTCCTTCGTCGTTCCCGCGTCCGTGGAGAGGACGTGCAGGCTGGTCGCGCCGGCGTGGACGGATCCGGCGCTGAGAGCCGACCCGATCAGGTTGGGGCTCACCACCCATTCGGTGCCGAGCGGAGTCTCAAAGCCGCCATCTTTCAACAGGTTGGGTTGCGTACCGTCGTCCGTCGCTCCGGCGACAAGCCGGAGGTCGTCCAAGTACACCTCGCCGGCGTCATCCAGATAGATATAAAGCGTGGAAGCCGAACCCGGGCCGGACACCGTGACCTTGCGCCATTGCGGGGTGAAAACGGGCGGCGTGTCGAGATCCTCAACGATCTGCTCGGAGTTGAGCTGACGTTCCAAATACGGGGCGACGCCCAGCGTGCGGACCCTCTCCATCTCGTCGGGCGTCGGCCCATAAGCCACGCGGTTCAGCAGGTTCGCGGCCGTGAGTTCGTCGGGGGTGAGGGTGCGGACGCCCATCCGGTAGAAGCCCTGTTCGGCGGCGATCACGGGCCCGCGCCACTGAAAATCGAAGACGGTGCCACCCGGGACCGATTGGAACGGTTGGGTGAGATCAGGCCCTTGGAAAACCTGGTATTCGACGGCGGACGGGAGAGGGTCGAAGTCGATGACGGGGGCGTTGGCGTCGACGTGGAATCCGGTGATGTTGAGGCCGGCGGGGGAATCAGCCAGGGAATCCGGGACGTCCAACGGGAGGCTGGCCAGGGCGAGCCAGAAGACGCCCCGAAGAAAGCGGGAGAATTTCACAGCGTGATGGGGGGACAACCTGATCGGCGCCAAAAACAGCAATTACCGGGCCGGAAACCAGTGGGACGATGAGGGTGTCGGGACCATGACGCTCGAAAAACCGTGGCCGGCCTCCGTCCACGAGGACATGAAAAAACCCGGCCTGTATGGGCCGGGTCGGTTGTCGGCAGGGGCGCTGTCCGCCTACTTCATGCGGTCGAAATTCTTTTGCAGAATCTGCCACGGGGCGAGGCCGGGGACCTTGGCCTGGTGGTCGGCGATGATCCGGGCCTCGTTGGCGTTCTTGGTCGGCCGGTTCGACTGGTAATAAACCCCGAAGTGACCGGGCCATTCGGCATCCGCCAGGCGATAGGCCGCATATTCGTCGGCGGCGTCATGGGTGGTCGGGACGAGGTCGAACCGGCCGCCTTTGCGCGGGTTCGCGGCATCGAAGGCCCCCGGGTAGAACTCGATGCATTCGCTCAGGCATTGCACAAAGCTGAATCCATCGTGATCCATCGCCTTTTCCATCATTTCCAAGACGTGGTTGGGATTGGTGGCGGTGGTGCGGGCGACGAAGGTGGCGCCGGCGGCGATCGCCTGCTTCATGGGGTTGATCGGCCGGTCGCCGGATCCCCAGGCATCGGTCTTGGACTTATATCCGAGGGGCGAGGTGGGGGAGGTCTGGTTCTTGGTGAGCCCGTAGACCTGGTTGTCCATGACCACGTAGGTGAGCTTGATGTTCTTGCGCGCGGTGTGGCTGAAATGGTTGCCACCGATCGAGAAGGCGTCGCCGTCGCCCCCGAACACGAACACATGGAGATCGGGGCGGGAGAGGCTGACCCCGCTGGCAAAGGGCAGGGCGCGACCGTGGATATAATGGGCGCCGTGGGCCTGGACGAAATAAGGGAACCGGCTGGAACAACCGATGCCGGCCACGGTGGTGATCTTTTCGTGCAGGATCTTGCGGCGCTCGATCAGCTTGAAGTAGAGGGCGAGGACGGAGAAATCACCGCAACCGGGGCACCACGTCGGGTGATCGGCGGAGATGTCTTTCTTGGTCAGCGGCTTCCGGTCTGAATCCGGCAGCGGTGTGGCGGGCGTGAGGTTGAGGAGACCGGTGCGGGGGAGCGTGGCGAAGGGGAAGGCAAGCGTGCTCATGGATGCGTGCAGTTTTGGAATGAAAGTTTGTGAAGGTGGGTTCACTGGCCCGAGGCGAGGGTGCGGGTGCGGTCCAGGATCTCCTTCACCTTCCACGTGAGACCATCGACCTTGGTGATGCCCTGGATGCGCGGGTCGCAGAAGCGGGCGCGCAGGATCTGGGCGAGTTGGCCATAGCCGTAAAGCCCTTCGTCATTGAGTTCCACCACGAAGATGCGGTGGAAGTTCTTGAAGAGCGTTTCCAGGCCGTTCGGCAGTGGATTCAGATACTTGAGGTGCAGGGACGAGAACGGTTCACCGACGGCCCGGGCCCGGTCGACCGCCTCGCGGATGGGACCCTCCGAGGAACCCCAGCCCACGAGCAGGACGTGCCCGGTTTCCGGTCCGTGGATCTTGGGAAGAGGCAGTTCCGCGGCCAATCGGCGCAGCTTGTTGCGACGCTTGGCCGTCATCGCGACGTGGAGCTTCGGCGAACCGGTCGGATGTCCCAGCTCGTCATGTTCCAAACCCGTCACCACCGGATATTTTCCGCTGACCACCCGGGTTCCCGGCGCCAGATGCCGCGTCAATCCATCGACGGCGGCGAGGTCATAGGGTTTGTGGTCATTCACCGGGGAGAGATCCGGGCTCAGGTCCTGGCAAACCTTTTCCAAGTCCGGCATGGGCAACGCCTCAATGCGGGTGGCGATCCCCTGGTCGGAGAGGAGGATCACCGGCGTGCTGTATTTGCGGGCGATATTGACGGCCTCGATGGCGGTGTGGAAGCAGTCCTCGACCCCGGACGGTGCGAGCACGACCCGAGGACTGTCACCGTGACCGCCGAAACAGGCGATGTTGAGGTCGGATTGCTCAATGCTGGTGGGCATGCCGGTGGACGGGCCGCCGCGCTGGACATCGATGATGACCAAGGGCATTTCGGCCATGGAAGCCCAGCCGAGAGCCTCGGTCTTGAGCGAGATGCCGGGGCCGGAGGAGCCGGTGACAGCCACCCGTCCGCCCCAACTGGCGCCGATGGCCATGGAAATCGAGGCGATCTCGTCCTCGCATTGGATGAACATGCCGCCGTACTTGGGCAGTTCGCGGCGGAGGAGTTCCATGATATCCGACCACGGGGTGATGGGATAACCGGCGCCAAAACGGACACCGGCGGCGATGAGTCCGTAGGCGATGGCCTCATTGCCATTCATCACCACCTGCGTGCCACCCTTGTTTTCCGGGGCGAAAAACTGGTAGCTCTTCAGGAGGTTTTCCAGGCTGTGGTTGTAGCCGGAATCAAAACAAGCGTTGGCGTTGTTGAGGACCGTCGCGTCCTTCCCGCCGAAACGTTCCGACAGCAGCCGCTTGAGCTTGGGCACATCGAGGCCGTAGATCTTCGCCAGCAATCCGAGGGCGTAGATGTTTTTGCCCTTGTCCCGGCCGGTGCCGCCGATGGCCTCGACGGTGAGGCTGGAAATCGGCACGCCCACGTGACGATAGGTCTCCTGCCACTCCGGTTTCGGCACCACGTGGTCGGAATCGTACAGGACGATTCCGCCCAACTTCAGTGATTTGACGTGGTCCTCGTAACTGTGCTGGTAGAAGGCCAGCAACATGTCCGCCTCGTCGCCGGCGGTGAGCACCTCGCCGGATCCGATGCGGACCTGGAAGATCGAGGGGCCGCCGGAGATGGTCGACGGGATGGTCATGAACGTCATGACCTCCTGCTCGCTACGGCCGGCGAGCCGGGCGAGGAAGCCGCCGATGGCCTGGATGCCGTCCTGCGAATTGCCCGCAATGCGGATGATCGTCTCCGTGATCTTGGAGATTTGGAGGGGGCCACCGCCGTTTGCGGCTGGGGTGGCGACTGCTGCGTCACTCATCGGATATCCTGTAAAATTGCCTCCCCGGCGCCGGTTGGCCCGACTGGAAGGCCCACCGCCCCCGGGGCGATTAGTTCAGTTAACACCCTACCGAGACGTTCCGGCGGGTCAAGCGGGCGTACTGATAATCCCGGCTAAAAAAAGACCGGGGTTGCATTAGCAGTGACGCTACCCGTGACCGATGTCGGGCACCGTTTCCATCTTCGGCCCCCGTGGCTGGCCGGAACGGGACAGGATGATCAAGGTGAACCGTGGGTCCGGGTTCGGAATGAGCTGTGATGTGTTCGGGGTGCCGAATGGGGAACGGTCCGACCCACTTTCCCCAGCGGGAAGGCCCACGGGAATCAGTCGGTTCCGCCCGGCTTCCGAAATGGGTTCCGGCGGGCGTCCCACGGGACCCAGGATTCCCGGAAAGAATCCGAAACCCGGGGCACGCTGGCACGGCTCTGGCTTCCTGTGCCCGTGCTGGCGGCTGGATGGTCGTCAGCTTGAGTTACGCATAGGTTCAGGCGCCCCGCGAGTTACCGCCGTGGGGCGCCTGTTTGCTTTTGGGGCCGGCAAATAAATGGAAGTATCGGGCGCGTCAAGCCTCGGGGGCGGTGGCCCGGGTTGCGGATTCCGTGGCGTCCGTGCGTTCTCGCGAGGCATCGCCGCCGGCGCCGGAATCAGGGGTCACCCCGGTGTCCGTGGCCTCCCAAACCTTGAGCGGTTGATAGAACGTGTCGCGCTGGACAGGGATCCGCCCGGCCTCACGGATCGCTTTCACCAAGTCGCGTTCGGCCTGTTGCTGGGGGGATTTGGCGCCCGCCATGTGGAAGATGTGCTCCTCGATGATCGTGCCGTGCAGGTCGTCGGCCCCGTAGTTCAAGGCGACCTGCGCCATCCGCAGGCCCATGCCGACCCAGTAAGCCGTGACGTGATCGAAGTTGTCCAGATAGAGACGGGCGACCGCGATGGTGCGGAGCAGGTCCTGGCCGGTGGGCGCGTGCGAAACGGGGATCCGGTTGTTGTCGGGCTGAAAGGGAAGGGGGATGAAGCCCGTGAATCCGTGGGTCTCATCCTGCAGTCCGCGCAGGTGGCGGAGATGATCAACGCGATCGGCCAGCGTCTCGACGTGTCCGTAAAGCATGGTGCAGGTGCTGCGCCCGCCGAGTTGGTGCCAGGTGCGGTGGACGTCGAGATACTCCGCAGCGGATTCCTTGCCCGTGGCGATTTGGGAGCGGACCTCCTTGCGGAAAATCTCCGCGCCGCCGCCGGTGAGGGAGGCCAGGCCGGCGTCCCGAAGCTCCGTGAGCGTGTCCCGCACGCTTTTCCGGGCCAACCACGCGAGATGAAGGATTTCAATCGCGGTGAAACACTTCAATTGGAGCCGCGGATCCAGTTCCCGGAGGGCGCGGAGGAATCCGGTGTAATACGAGAATGGGAGCGACGGGTGGAGTCCGCCGACGATATGGAGTTCCGTGATGCCGATGGCGAGCGCCTCCCGGGCCTTGGCCACCATTTGTTCGGCGCTGAGTTCAAAACCGTCCGCATCCCGTTTCTTGCGGGAAAACGCACAGAACTGGCAGCTGAGGATGCAATAGTTGGAGTAGTTGAGGTAACGGTTGACGATATACGAGGCGCGGGCCCCGTTGCGCCGGCGGTCGGCGTGGCTCGCCAGCAAGCCGAGCCCGTTGAGATCGCGAGTCTCAAACAACCGGAGGGCATCGGCCTCCGTCAACCGGGCCCCGGCCTCCACCTTGGCGGCCAGGTCCTTCAATTCGCCGTGTCGCAGGACGAAGTTCACAGCCGTCATGCTAGCCGATCCGCTCGAGGATTCCCAAACCGGACATTTCGCGTAAGTTCACGCCAATGAAACGCCTGCTGTTCGCCCTCGTGGGGTTCCTCGCGATGATCCCGGGTCTCCGGTCCGCCGACCCGGTCCCGAAAGTGCCCCGTTTTTCGCCCGATTCCATGGATCGTTCGGTGAACCCGGGCGTGGATTTCTACCGGTACGCAGCGGGGACCTGGCTGCGGGAGAACCCGGTGCCGTCGGACAAGGCGCGCTGGAGCGGGTTTGATGAATTGCAGGACCGGAACTGGAAACTGATCCGGGCCCTGCTCGAGGACGCATCGGCCCGGACCGGGGGACGGGAACCCCTGCCGGCCCGCCAGGTGGGGGCGTTCTTCCAGTCGATGATGGACACGAACCGGCTGGAGAAACTGGGTTTCCAGCCCTTGCAACCGGATCTGCGACGGATCGCCGGATTGCGGACGCCGGACCAGATGTTCCGGTTGTTGGGCGAGTTGCATGAGCGCGGCGTGGGCGGCCTGTTCGGGGCCGGCGTGGGGCCGGACGAGAAGAACAGCAGTGTCTATCATTTGGAATTCGCCCAAGGCGGACTGGGGATGCCGGACCGCGATTATTATCTGTCCGACGGTTTCTCCAAGCAACGGGAGGCCTACCGGGCGCATGTGGCCAAGATGCTGACGTTGCTGGGATTGGCCCCGGCGCAGGCGGAGGCCGACGCCGCAACGGTGTTGTCGCTGGAGACCGAGTTGGCCCGGGCCAGCAAGACCCGGGTGGAGCTGCGGGATCCCGACGCCAACTACCACAAGGTGGCGGTGGCCGAATTGGAACAGACGCTTCCGGGGATTCGGTGGCGGACCTATCTGCAGGCCACCCATGTGGGGGCGGTGACCGACCTCAATCTGCGGCAGACAAATTTCTTTGCGACGGTTGACAAGCTGGTCCTGGAACGGCCGTTGAACGATTGGAAGGCCTATCTGCGCTGGCACCTGTTGCGGTCGGCGGCGCCCTACCTGAACGCCGCGGCGGAGAACGAGGCGTTCGCGTTTTATGGGACCGTCCTAAGTGGGCAACCCCAGCAGGAACCGCGTTGGCAACGGGCGGCCAAGACCATCGACCGGGGCGTGGGTGAGGCCTTGGGCCGCCTCTATGTGGACAAACACTTCCCGCCGGCGGCCCGGGCCCGGATGACCGAACTGGTGGACAACATCAAGGCGGTGTTCCGCGATCGCCTGAAGACGGTGGACTGGATGTCGGAAGGCACGCGGGCCAAGGCGTTGGCGAAGTTCGACCGGTTCACCCAGAAGATCGGGCATCCGGAAGAGTTCCGGGAATATGATTTCAAGGTGGCGGCGAGCGACCTGTTGGGCAACGTGCAGCGGGCGGCGTCCTTTGAATCGCGGCGGGAGGCGGCGCGGGTCGGAAAGCCCGTGGACCGGTCGGAATGGCACATGACACCGCAGACCGTGAACGCCTATTTCAACCCGTTGCAGAACGAAATCGTGTTCCCGGCCGGCATCCTGCAACCGCCGTTCTTCGACCTCGACCTGGACGATGCGGTGAACTATGGCGCAATCGGGGTCGTGATCGGCCACGAGATCACCCATGGATATGACGATCAGGGCAGGAAATATGATGCCGAGGGAAACCTGAACGAATGGTGGACCGAGGCGGATGCGGCGGAATTCCAAAGGAGATCGCAGCGGGTGGTGGACCAATATGGGGCTTACGAGCCGTTGCCCGGTCGGCACGTGAACGGTCAGCTCACGTTGGGCGAGAATCTTGCCGATCTGGGCGGAACGAGCATCGCCTTTGAGGCATTGCAGCGTGCGTTGGCCAAGGATCCGTCCCGGCGGCGCACCGTGGACGGGTTCACGCCCGAGCAGCGCTTCTTCCTTTCGCTGGCCCAGTTGTGGCGGACGAATTGGAGGGAGGCGGAGCTGCAACGCCGGTTGACGGTGGACCCTCATTCCCCAGGCCAATACCGTGCGATCGGACCCCACGTGAACCTGCCGGAATTCTACCGGGCGTTCGACATCGGACCGGGGGCGCCGATGTTCCGCGAAGAGGCACTGCGGGCGAAGATCTGGTGAGTGCGAACGTGGAACGTATCACGTATCACGTATCACGTATCACGTTTCACGCAACACGTGCCCCGCCTCACGACGCCTTGCGGTTGAGTCGGGCGCGGACGGAGGTGACCCATTCGACCTGCGACGGGAAGAGGTAACGCAGTTCGATCAGGTCCAGTTCGCGGCGGGCGTCGTCCAACCGGCCGCGCCCCTGGGCGCAATCCAGGAGGGCGTAATGATAGAAAGTCGTCTCCTGTTCATCGAGACTGGTCACCGTGAGCTTGCCCAGTTCCGATTCGGAATCACCGAAGCGGCCGATCTGGGCGAGGGCGAGGGCGTGATTGATGCGGGCGATCTTGGATTCTGGGGCGCGGGAGAGCACGGCGAGCGTGAGTTTCAGAGCCTCGGTGGAATTGCTCCGGGTGATGAGCAGCGCGGCCGCATGATTGTTGGCCAGGACCAGGTTGTCCGGGGCGAGTTGGTGGGCTTTTTCGCACGCGGCGATCAGGAGGTCGGCCTGGTGCGTCTCATAGGCCGCCTGCGCCATCTGCTGCCAGAAGACGAGCCGATCGCCCATTTCCTTCTCCAATTTGTAATAAAGGTCCTTGGCTTGGGCGGGATAACCCAGCCTTTGGATCACCGAGGCGGCTTCAAAGGTCAGCATGGTCTCCTCCGGCGGCGAGGCCACCAGGTTGGCGAAGGCCGCCTCCGCCCGGGGTCGGTAGCCGGCCCCGTTTTCCGCCACGCCTTCCAGGAAATAACTATAGCCGCCCAAGGCCCGGCCCATCCGATGGTTGTTCCGTATCTCCAAGGCGACAGACCGGAGGTCGTCCCATTTCTTTGCGGAAATCAGCATGCGGCTGAGCTGCAGCCAGAGTTGGGAGGCGTTCTGGAAGTTCGACATCTGGGTCCGGCCGAAGTCGACCGCGAGATCATATAATTCGAGGCGGGCCCAGACCCGGAGCAGGATCTCGGCCTCCGATGCCGTCTGGGGCGGGGTGACGTATAACTTGGCGCGGTCCAAGGCCTGTTGGCGCCGCCCGAGGAAGTCGAGCAGCAACCACCAGCGCACGTGGTCGGTGAGCCGGTCCGCCCGCAGATTCTGCAATTGCTTGAAGGTTTCCTCGAATCCCGCGAGGTCCATGCGCTGGGCTTGGACGGCCAACTGCAACCGCAGCGCGCTGGCAGCCAGTTCGGGCTTCTGTGTCGCCTCAGCCAGTTTGGCGCGGCCGGAGGCCATCCCCACGGGTGGTCCCCACGCGGCCGCCCACGCCCATTGATAGATTTGCAGATCCGGATGGGTCTCCAATTGATCCCGATAGCGGTCCCAGTGGGATCCGAACAAATCCATGCGACCCGATTCAAACATCGACTTGGCGAGGATTCCGGCGCCGGTCGGGGAGAGAACCCGGTTGGTGCTCCCGAGGAGTCGCACCACCGCGTCATGGAGTTCCTGGCGCTGATAAACGTTGCAGGCCAGTTCCAGATCCGACTGGTTGGTGTTCGTCAACCGGAGCAGCCAGTTGGCCTGGGCCAGGGCGGGACCGACCCAGCGTTGCTCCAGTCGGTCGACCCCCACGACGGTGTTGAGGATCCCCCGCAGGTTCTGCGGGTCACCGAGGTTGTTGGCGATGGCGGATGCCCAGGCTTGGAGAGCCTCCGAGGTTTCGCCGGCAGCGGCGTGACGGATGGCGGACCGGCGGAGAGAACGGGCTTGCAGCAGGTCCAGGCCGCTGACCTTCACCACCGGGACGAACCCATCGGGGGAGGTGATCCAGATCTTGGGGAGCATCGATGCGACCGTGATCGCGAAGACCACCAGGCCGGCCAGCGCCCACCGGAACTTCGGCTCGATGCGGAGGATTCCCATCAGGCTGGTGTCGCGCTGCTGGGAATTCATCAGGGTGCCCAGACTGCGCCGCTTCCGGACCCGCCGCCGCTGCTCAGGATTCTCGCTCATGGATGTGCACCACCGACTTCGCCCGGGGCTGCGAACCCCCGCAAGGAGGAACTTCGGTCCGCGGCATCACCGGGCGCATCTTGCCATCGCGGGAAGGCGGGTAGGAAAACCCGCCTCCCCGGAGCTGTCGCGACCGCCCTGGGAGGGCGGGTTTTCTTACCCGCCCGCTTCTCCAATGGCCCGGCTTCCCACGATGTTCAGATGCGCCCGGCATCATGGCCCGATCGTTTCCCGGAACAACCCGTCCCAATCCGCCACCACCCGGTCCAGGCTGAAGCGGCTCCGAACCGTCGCCAAACCGCCATCCCGCCATCGACTCCACTGCACCGGATCATCCAGCAACCGCCCCAGTGAACGGAAATAGGCCGGCACGTCCCCCGGGGACACCAAGCCGCCATCGACGTCCGGCGTCACGATCTCCGCCACCCCGCCGGCTTGGGCGGCAATCACCGGCACACCCACGGCCATCGCCTCGATCAACACCCGTCCAAAAGGCTCCGGCTTGATCGACGTGTGCAGCAGCACATCCAGGCTGGACAGGGCTCCGATGATATCCGCCCGGAAGGGGATGAAATGGACCCTCCCCGTGAGCGAATGGGTGTGGACATAATCCTGGAGGAGGGCCGCAAAAGGAGCGTCCTCGTTGAAGGCGCCGCCGATGATGACGAAATGTCCCGGCCGACCTTCCCGCACCCAGGCATCGGCCACCCGGAGGAAGACGTCCTGACCCTTCCAAGCCGTCAACCGCCCCACCACGCCGATCAGCGGGATTTCCGGACCGATCCCGAGTTCGACCCGCAGCGGCCGGGTTTCGTCGCGTCGGTAGCGATCGAGATCAATCCCATTGTGGATCGCGCGGACGATCGCCGGGGGGATCCTTTCCCGGAGGAGGGCCTGCCGTCCGAATTCGGAGACCGGCGCGAGTCGGGAGGCCAGTTGGCAGGCACGGGCGGCGAAGACTTTGCGAACCGGCCATCCAAAAAAATCGGCCGACAGGATGTCGTTGACCCACCACACGGAGGGGATGCCGAGGGCACGGCCGGCGGCACCGGCGGCGAAATGATCCTTGTTCGTGCAGGAGAGCAACAGGTCGGGTCGCACCTCGGTGGCGAGAATCTTGAGTCGCTCGGTGGCCCTGCGGAGTTCACGCCAACCCTGCAGTTTGGCGATCGGATTGAAACGCCGTCCGACGATGCGGAGTTCGTTCAGGGCGGTGCCGAAGGAATGGTCGCGGAGGGGCCAACCGTGGCTGGAAAGGGCGCCGGCGAGCGGTCCGCCGGGGGCGCAGGCCACGGTGACGTCCCACCGTTCATGGGCCGACCGATGGGCGAGCAATTCGACCACGTTCACCTCGGCGCCGCCCAGCACCTTGCTGACATGATCGATGAGGAGGATGCGAGGTCGGCGGGCCGGAGGCACGGGGGAGAGTGGGGCGAGGTGAGCGGTGGAAAGAAGCTGAAATCAGGAACTGAGTCCCGCCCTGTCATGGGCCCATTCGCCGGATGACGCGGATCTCCGGACGGTAAGTGATGCGCACCAGGAGGTCGCCGCGGCCGCCACGGGCCTTGGGCAGGCCTTCTCCGGGAATGCGGATGATTTCGCCGCGTCCGACCCCGCGGGGTATCGGCACCGTCAACAGGGTTCCGGTGACTCCCTGAATCCTCTCGGAGCCGCCTTGGGCCGCCCTCGGCAGAGGGATTCTCAGGTCCCGGCGCAGATCCGATCCGCGCACTTTGAAGCGGGAATCCGGTCTCACGCGGGCCCTGATCACGACGACGCCACCTTCGAAGGGTGCGCGGCGGGGGACCCGGAAGCGCGTACCCGGCGCGGTCAGTGGCGGGACGTCCAAGCGGTAAGATTCGGGGCCCTGCGGATTCCCGGGGTCATGGACGCGGACTTCCAAGGAGGTTCCGCGGAAGAATTCTTCGATGCGCAAATGGATCTCGTGGGAAAGATTGCATCCGGCCTTGGAACGGCGCCGGGAAGGCGATGATTCACTGGCCGCGGCGAGGGTGCGGTCATAGGCGAGGCGATGGTCGGGATCGCCCAGGATCTCATACGCGGCGTTGATCTGCAGGGTGCACAGGACCGCGGTCGGGGAATCGGGATTCAGGTCGGGATGGTGCTGTTTGGCGAGGATGCGGTAGGCGGAGCGGATCTGGTCGGCTGTGCATTGGCGATCCAGTCCGAGTGCGGCGTAATGATTGGCTTTGGCCCCTGGCATTCGCCGGAATGCTGTGGGGATCAATGCGTCCCGTCAGTGACGAATTGTGGCAGGACGCTGCCCGGGTCCCTGGGGCGCATTTGGGCATCCTCGGAAGGCGGGTAGGAAAACCCGCCGCCCCGGAGCTGTCGCGACCTCCCTGGGAGGGCGGGTTTTCCCACCCGTCCCGCTTCTCCCATGGCCCGGCTTCCCACGATGCCCAGATGCGCCGGGTCCCCGCTGCCGGACACATTGCGCTGGCGAAGGCGGAACTTTGCGATACAACCGCTGTCAACTTTGACATCCACCCCCGGTTTTATGCCCATCCGATTCCTGCTGTTATTCCTTCTCGGCGTGTCGGCCGCGGGGAGGGCGCGGGCTGCGTCGCCTTCCTGGCCGGAATTTCGCGGACCGCGTTTTGACAACAACTTTCCCGGCCAACAACCCCCGGCGGAGTTTGGTCCCGACAAGAACCTTGCGTGGAAGGTGGCGATTCCCGCGGGCCACGGTTCGCTCTGCATTGTCGGTGACCGGGTTTTTCTGACGGCGTTCGACGGGAAAGACACCTTGGAGATCCTCGGGGTCAACCGCCGCGACGGTTCGGTCGCCTGGCGGAAGCCGGTGAAGCCCGCGAAGCTCGAGCCTTATTTCGCCAAACTCGGCACGCCGGCGACGTCCACCTGTGCCAGTGACGGCCAGCGCGTGGTCACGTATTTCGGCTCCTTCGGCCTGATCTGCCACGATCTCGACGGCCGGGAGCTCTGGCGTGTGCCCATGCCCCTGCCGGAGACCAAGGATGGCTTCGGGTCGGGCACCTCCCCGATCATCCACAACGGCCTGGTCTATCTGTTGCGCGACGAGGACGGTCCGGGACAGGGGCTCTATGCGTTCGACGTGAAGGATGGAAAGCAGGTCTGGAAACGAAAGCGCGACGGTTTCCGCGTGAGTTTCGGTTCACCCGTCATCTGGGATGGCAGCGTGGTGGTGATCGGCGACCTGCGGGTGAAGGGTTATGATCCGGCGACCGGCGCGGATCGTTGGGTGGTGCGCGGCCTCGCGGCCTATCCCTGCACCACGCCCGCGCCGGGGAGCGACGGCAACCTGTATGTCGCCACCTGGAGCAACGGTTCCAGCAACGAGCGCAATCTGCCCGAGTGGAAGGATTTCCTCGTCATGATGGACAAGGACAAGGATGGCAGGCTGTCGGCCACCGATGCCGAGGGAACCTTCCTCGCGGATTTTTTCCAGACTTTCGACAAGAACAAGAATGGGTACATCGACCCGGAGGAATGGCAGGGAAGCCTGGATTTCATGAGTCGCGGGAAGAATGTCGTCCTGGCCATCCGCCCCGGGGGTCAGGGTGACATCACGGAATCGCATGTGCTGTGGAGCAATGACAAGGGGGCGCCTTATGTCGCCTCGCCGCTGTTCCATGACGGCCGCCTTTACCTCGTCAAAACGGGCGGCTTGCTCACGGTTTACGAGGGTGCGGGTGGCAAAGTGCTGCTGGACAAGGAGCGTCTCGGCGTGGCCGGGGATTACTATGCGTCGCCCATCGCCGCCGGGAACCGGATCTATATCGCCTCACTGACCGGCACCGTGCTGGCTTTGAAACCGGGCGACAAATTGGAGATTGTGAACAGGGCCGAGTTGGGTGAGGGGATCGCCGCCACGCCCGCCGTCGTGGACAACACGCTTTACGTGCGCACGGACGGTCATCTTTGGGCGTTTCATTAGCGTCACAGCGCCACTTAGCCGTATTCATGCAGAAGGGATTTCACGCAAAGGTGGCCAAGACCGCAAAGAATAGGAAAGGCACCGTCTGCACGCCGCCGCGGTGGACGATTTTCCTCCTATTGAGGAGACGTATTCGCGCCCTTTGCGCCCTTGGTTGTTCAAAATCCCGGCGGACTTCCCACCCACAACCCGGAGATGCGCCCCCGGGATGGAGGGGCCATAAATGGGGATTGCGCGGACGAGGAGGTTGGTATAGGGCATGAATCCCAGCAAAATGCCCTCCACCCGACCCATGGCAACCGTCTTTCATTTGCCAACCCTGAAAAACACCCAGCCCACTCCATGAATCCATTCTTGCCTGGCGTCCGCACCCGATCGGAGCCGCCTGCGGGGGCCCGTTTCCCGGTGAAGATAGGGCGGTGCCTTGGTCTTCTCCTGGCATTGACCGGCTTGGCCCGGGCTCAGACGGCGGAGGTCATCCATGAGAACTTCGAGACGGTGCAGGCGATGGACGAATGGGTTTCTGACAATGGCATTTGGGAAATCGGGGTGCCCGCCACCAATCCGGTCGGGCCGAACAAGGCGCACCAGGGCACCAACTGCGCGGGGACGGTGCTCGCCGGATTCTACCCCGATGGACAGAACAGCCGCCTGATCAGTCCCGCGTTTGTGCTGCCTGCGGGCGGCCTGAATCCGCGGCTGCGATTCTGGCACTGGTACAGTTTTTCCGGAACCACCGGGGGCGGTCGGGTGCAGATCAAGGTGGGATCCAAGGATTGGGTCTCCGTATCGCCGGAGTATGCACAAAACGGTGGCGGGGTTTGGACCCGGCCTCTGATCGACCTCTCAGCCTATATCGGCAAACGCGTCCAACTCGCCTTCTACTTCACCGCCCCCCCCGCCGGCGGCTTTGTGGATGCCGGTTGGTATGTGGACGAGGTGACGGTCGAGACGGGACCCTATGTCTGGGACAATCCCGAGACTTGGGAGGGCGGGTTGGGCGATTGGCAGGTGGATTCCGGCACGTGGGAAATCGGGGTGCCGGTCACCAATCCGGTCGGACCGAACCAGGCGCACCAGGGCACCAACTGCGCGGGGACGGTGCTCGCCGGATACTATCCGGACGGACAGGAGAGCCGGTTGATCAGTCCTTCATTCGTGGTGCCGGTGGCCCAACTGAATCCGCGACTGCGGTTCTGGCACTGGTACAGTTTCGCCGGGATCACGGTGGGCGGCCGGGTGGAGATCAGGGAGGGGGCCGGGGATTGGGTGTCGATCTCGCCGGGGTATTGGCAAAACGGCGGCGACGTGTGGACCCGACCATTGATCGACCTGTCGGCCTATGCCGGCAAGACCGTGCAACTCGCCTTCCACTTCACCGCGCCGGCGGCCGGCGGCTTCATTGACGCCGGTTGGTATGTGGATGAGGTGACGGTCGAGACGGGAGCCTATGTGTGGAACAATCCCGAGACTTGGGAAGGCGGGTTGGGCGATTGGCAGGTCGACGCCGGCATTTGGGAAATCGGGGCGCCCGTCACCAATCCGGTCGGGCCGAACAAGGCGCACCAGGGCGCCAACTGCGCGGGGACGGTGCTCGCCGGATACTACCCGGGCGGACAGGAAAGCCGGTTGATCAGCCCTTCATTCGTGGTGCCGGTGGCCCAACTGAATCCGCGACTGCGGTTCTGGCACTGGTACAGTTTCGCCGGGACCACGGTGGGCGGCCGGGTGCAGATCAGGGAGGGTGCCGGGGATTGGGTGTCGATCTCGCCGGAGTATTCGCAAAACGGCGGCGATGTGTGGACCCGACCATTGATCGACCTGTCGGCCTATGCCGGCAAGACCGTGCAGCTCGCCTTCCATTTCACCGCTCCGGCCGCCGGCGGCTTCATCGACGCCGGTTGGTATGTGGATGAAGTCACGGTCGAGACAGGGTCTTTCAGTTTGAACAATCCCGAGACTTGGGAGGGTGGGTTGGGCGATTGGCAGGTCGACGCCGGCATTTGGGAAATCGGGGTGCCCGCCACCGTCGGACCGGACCAGGCCCATCAGGGTGTGAACTGCGCCGGGACGGTGCTCGCCGGAAACTACCCCGATGGACAGGGCAGCCGGTTGATCAGTCCGTCATTTGTGGTGCCGGTGGCCCAACTGAATCCGCGACTGCGATTCTGGCACTGGTATTCTTTCGCAGGCACAGCCGGGGGCGGTCGTGTCCAGATCAGGGAGGGGGCCGGCGATTGGGTGTCGATATCACCGGAGTATGCCCAGAGCAGCGGCGGAATCTGGACCCGACCATTGATCGATCTGTCGGCTTATGCCGGCAAGACGGTGCAGCTCGCCTTCTCCTTCACCGCTCCCCCCGCCGGCGGCAACATAGGGGCCGGCTGGTATGTCGATGAGATTCAGTTGACCCACGATTTCGGGCTGGTGTTGCTCGATCCACCGGTCTTCCGGACTCAGACCACCGGTTGCATTTCCCTGGGGATCGCCGCCAGTTCACCGGCTTCGACAGTGAGTTTCACGTTCCAATCGCCGGCGGGCCGTCTCAGCAACCCGATCCTCACGACGCAGGGATGTTGGAGTGGGACGGTGACACCCCAATCAGATTCGGAGTGGAATGTGACCCTTCAAAGCAGTTGCCCCGAAGCACCCATGGGCATGACATCGGTCGGCTCGATCTGCTTCACGGGTGTTTCAACTGAATCTGCTTTCGTCCCGCTGACGGCAAAAAACCTCACCGTCACGAACCTCGACAACTCCCGGCCGCCCATCGTTCGCGGGGTGGGAGGCCGGGCGGTCCTCATCGCTGTTCAACCGCTGCTGGACGCCTGGCTGGATGCGGATGGGCAACGGAAGGCGAATCTCTACGGGATTGGGGGCAGGACGTATGAGGTTCGCTCCGCTTTTGAGCTGCCACCGGCGTCTCCGTGGATCCCGGGTTGGACCTACACGATGCCTCCGAGCCTGGTGCAGGACATTCCACTGACGGGCATTTATTCCTCCGCCCCCGGACTTTATCTGCGGGCGAATGAACAATGAAACCCAATCCCCAAGATCCCCGCCGCCCGGGCGCATCTTGGCACTGCCCCCCATGAATGCCATCAGGGCGGCTCGGGTGGAACCTCGCCCTACCCAAACAGACCCCGCCGGTGGGCCTCTGGAATCGGGCGAGG
>JANYCC010000296.1 GCA_025360495.1 Verrucomicrobiota bacterium
CCTGGCCACCATCGGCACCGCCCAGTCGGCCGACCGCCAGATGAAGACCTACACGCTGCTCCATGCCTCGGGGGCCATCGTGTCGGACCTGCTCAACCGCACCTTCGGCGTCGCCACCGCCCCGAAACGCACCACGTTCAACCCCAATTCCAAGGCGATGGAGGTGCTGCCCCCCGATCCGAATGATTATATAACTTCGGTTTTCGATGACGCCTCGCGGACGCTGCTGTTGTTCGGGCCGCCCGACCGACTGGCACTGGCCGAGGAATTGGTCAGCAAGTTCGAGGAAAAGGACGGACCCGCCGGGGATGTCCGCATCTATTATCCGCAGACGATGAAGGCGGAGGAATTGGCGAACCTCATCCGGCAGGCGATCCCCGGCGTGGCCGCCCCCAATGAGGCCGCATCCGCCGCCGCCACCAAGGCCCGGGTCATCCCCGACGTCGCCCTCAACCGCGTCATCGTCGCCGCGCCGGTCGCGGGCCAGTTGGACCAGATCGAGCAGCTCGTCCTGCGGGTGGACAAGGGCGCGCTGGGTGCCAACGGCGCCCCCGGTGACGGGACGCTGGTCCCCAACCGTTCGCAGAACATCCAGCTCACGCGCATCTTCCGGCCGCGCGCCACCGAGGCCACCAACGTCACCACGATCCTTCGCCAGGCCCTGACCCGCCGCAACAATTCCGGCCAGCCCACCACGTCGGCCAGTGTCAGCTATGATGCCGGCAGCCAGAGCGTGGTGGTCACCGGCTCGCCCGCCGATCTCCAGACCGCCACCGACATCGTCTCGCAATTGGAGACCGGCACGGCGCAGCCCACGCCGCTGCAAACGCGCTTCATCGATGTCGGTTCACCCGAGGAGGCCCGGCGGATTGCGCCGCTCGTCGAACAACTTTATCGCAACCAGATGGCGGACGGAGGTTCCGGCACGGTGGCCCACGCCAAGATCCTTCCGGACACCGAATCGGGTCGGCTGATCGTGACCGCGAGCCAGGACCACCTGACGCGGATCGAGGAACTCGTCCGCCAGCTTCGGGCCGACAAGTTGCCGACCCAGGCGCGTCATCTGAAGGTCATCACGCTCCGCAACACCCGCACCGAGACCGCGCTCCCCTCGATCCAAAGTCTCCTGAACGAACGGCTCTCCGACCATCGGTTCGCCACGGTGCCCAAGCCGTCGCTGGTGGCCGATGCCCCGAACAACCGTCTTCTGGTCACCGCCACGGATGAGCAGTTGAAGGAGATTGATGAAGTCGTCGCGGTGGTCGACATCCGTTCGGTGCAGGCGGGTCGCGAACTCGCCGTCATACCGCTTCAGGCGAAGACCGCCACCGAGATCATCCCCTTGGTCACCCAGTTGGCCGGCCAGCTCGGCGCCCCGGGCCAGCTCGCCCCGTCGCTGCTCGCGGACCCCACCGGCCGTCAGATCATCGTCCTGGCCGAGTCCAAGGACCTGGAACGGATCCGCACGTTGGTGAAACAGTTCGATGTCACCGCCGCCACGTCCGCGCCCCGGCAATTCCGTGGCGTGGAACTCTTCAGCCGCACCGCCACCGACTTCACGCCGTTGGTCCAGCAGCTGTATCAGGAACAGCTCCGCGGCCAGCCCGAGCCCGCCGGCGGCCCCGCCACGGTCATCCCCGAAACCAAGGGAAACCGCATCATGGTCAGCGGATCGGATCGAGAGATCGCCCGGGTCGAGACCATCATCCGACAGTTGGATCCGGCTGGAAAACCCGGCGCCCGCGAGGAAACCCGCGTCATCCGTCTCCGCACCGCCTCCGCCACCGAGCTCCTGGGCCTTGTCGAAAAGAGCCTCAACGCCCAGTCGCAGCAGGTCCGCATCCTCCTCGACGCCCGCAGCAACAGCCTTGTCATCACCGGCGACCATGCCGCCATCGAGGCCGCCGCGACGTTGATCCAGCAACTCGACACCCGTGCCGATTCCGGGCCCCGTGAACTCCGCATCATCGAACTGAAATCTGGCGACGCCACCACCGTCGGCCCGATGGTCAACACCCTGTTCACCGAATTGCTCAAGGACCAGCGCGGCGCCGATTATGTCTCCGCGCTCCGCATTGTGCCTGATCTGTCGGCCAACCGCCTGATCGTCACTGGCAACCGCGAGGAGATCGAACAGGTCGTCGGCCTGGTCGCAAAGGTCGACAACGCCCCGCAGCAATCCCCCGGCGCCCGCGTCTTCAAGCTCACCCTTGCGGATGCCGTCGTGATGGCCCCCATCGTCTCCAATGCCATGTTGCGGTATGACGCCCGGGGTATCGCGGTCAAACGGGTCACCGTCACCCCGGACGAGAAATCCAATTCGCTCATCGTCTCCGGCACCCGCAGTGATCTCCAAGACGTCGAGTCGGTCATCGAGAAACTCGACGGTGAGACCGCCTCCCGCGAACGGGTCCTGCGCATCTTCGAGGTGAAGGGGGATGCCGACACGCTGGCCGCGATGTTGCAGAAGGTGTTCGCGGCGCAGAATCCCGGCCGCAACATCACCAGCCTCCTCAGCATCACGCCCGAGCCCACCGCCCACCGGCTCATCGTCCTCGCGCCGCCCTCCCTCTTCGCCCAGCTCGAAACGGTCCTCACCTCCCTCGATGCCAGCCCCGACCAGGGCGTGCGGGAACTCCATCCGGTCGAACTCAAGAACGCCACCGCCACCGAATTGCTCCCCCGGCTCACCCAGATCTACGCCGAGCAATCCATCGGTCGCACGCTCAAGCCCGCGACGCTTTATGCCGACGCCTCGGGCACCCGCATCCTCGTCCAGGGCACCGCCGAGCAGGCCGCCACCGTCCGCCAGATTGTCGAGACGCTGGCCAGCCAGGCGCTTCCCGGCCGGGAGACCAAGGTGTTCGACCTCGGCAAGCTCAGCGAGGCGGTGCGGATCCTCCCGCTCGCCCAACAATTATATAAGGATCGGCTCGGCTCCAATCCCCAGCTCGGACCCGCCGACGCCCAGTTCATCGGGGACAGCAAGACCGGGCGCCTGTTCGTGAGCGCGCGCAGCGACCAGATCAAGGCCATCGACGAGATCATCACCCAGCTCCGCGTCAATGCCGACGCCTCCCAGTCCCCGCGCGAGACCCGCACGTTCGAGGTCGGCACCGCGGGCGATGTCCAGCGCCTCCTGCCCCTCGTCCAACAGCTTTATACGGATCGTTGGAAAGACCGCATCGACACCGATCCCGCCGACGCCCAGATCGTGGCCGACGCGCGCGGCGGACGGCTCATCGTCTCCGGCAAGCCCGAGCACCTGAAACAGATCGAGGCCATCATCACCCAGTTGGGCACCGGCAAGCCGCGGCCCCAGGTCCGGGAAACCCGCGTCATCGATCTCAGCACCGCATCCGCCGTCGAACTCGCCACCACCGTCCGCACGCTTTACCTGGAGGAAGCCCGTGGCCGGCTGGGCGGCGACCTGCCGGACACGCTGATCACGCCCGACACCGGCGGAAACCGGATGATCCTGGTCGGCGACACCAATGAACTCGCGGCCGTCGAGGGCATCATCCGCAAGCTCGACCGCAGCAGCGCCCAGAGCGCGTCCGCCCGCGTTTTCAAGATCAAGGCGGCCGATCCCGACAAGGTCGCCGAGATCCTCACCGCCTCGCTCGTCCGCTATGATGCGTACGGACGTCCGCAAAAACGCGCGACGGTCTCGGTGGATGCCAAGACGCGCACCCTGATCGTGACCGGGGACCCGAAGGAACTGCAGGGGGTTTCGCTGATCATCGAGCAGCTCGACCAGTCGTTGGGCGACCAGCCGGAGCGGAAGCTGAAGGTGCTCACGCTACGCCAGGGCCGGGCGTCGCTGCTCGTGCCGAAGGTCCGGCAACTTTATACCGACCGCATCAAGGGCCAGCCCGAGCTCAGCACCTCGGACGTGTTGATCCTTGAGGAAGCGGAGAGCAACCAGATCATCCTGGCGGGCAATGACGCCCAGTTGAAGGTCATCGATGACATCGTCACCGAGCTTCAGGCCGCCCAGGTCGCCCGGGCCGAGCGCGAGACGCGGATGATCGAGATGGGCACGGTCGATGAGCTGACCCGGCTCCAGCCCCTCGTCCTGCAATTATATCAGGACCGGTGGAAGGGCCGCGACGCGAGCGACAAGGCGGACGCGCAGATCATCGCCGACCCCAAGAACGCGCGCCTCATCGTTTCCGCACGCACCAACCAACTCGCCGAGATCGAGCAGATCGTGGCGCAGTTGCGCGGCCAGGCCACCCCGGTGGACCGCGAGACGCGCGTGATCGAGCTCACCACCGCCACCGCGTCGGACCTCGCCACCACCGTGCGCACGCTCTATCAGGAACAGGCCAAGTCCCGTCCCGGGGCGCCCACCGCCGACACGATGATCCTTCCCGATGCCGGCGCGAACCGGCTCATCGTCACCGCCGGCACCAATGAACTCGCCATCGTCGAGGACCTGATCCACAAGCTCGACAAGGTCGGCACCCAGAGCGCCTCCACCCGCGTCTTCAAGCTGAAGTCGGCGGACCCCGACAAGGTGGTCGAGATTCTCGGCACCGCCCTGGTTCGGTATGATGGATTCGGCCGGCCCCAAAAGCGGGTGACCGTGGTGACCGATGCGAAGAGCCGCACGCTCATTGCAACCGGCGACCCCCGGGAACTGCAGTCCGCCTCGCTGATCATCGAGCAACTCGACACGTCGCTGGGTGAGCAGCCCGGCCGGACGATGCGGGTGGTGGCGTTGAAGGAACGTCGTGCCACCGAGATCACGCCCAAATTGCGCCAGATCTACATGGACCAGGCCCGGAACAACCCGGAGTTCGGCACCAGTGAGCCGTTGATCCTGGAGGACGGCGCCAGCAACCAACTCATCCTCGCCGGCACCGAACGCCAACTCGTCGCGCTCGAGGAAATCGCGGTGATCCTCCAGAAGACCGGTGACACCTCGGGTCGCGAGGTGAAGGTGTTCCCGCTCGAACGGACGTCGGCGACCTCGCTCATCGCCATGCTGACGCAGGTCTATGCGCGTCAGGTCGCCAGCACCGAACCTTCCGAACGACTGGTCGCCACCGCCGGGGGCAACGACCGGTCCCTCGTCATCGAGGCGCCCCGTTCGCTCCTGCCCCGCATTGAGGAATTGGTCCACGGCCTCGACCAACCCGGAGCCGAGGGACCCAACGTCGTCCAGACCGTCCGTCTCACCAAGGGACGCGCCCAGGACCTCGCCGACGCCGTCAACCGCACGCTCACCAACCGGGCCGGCCCGCCGTCCGCACGCCGCGTCAACGTCACCGCCGTCGCCGGTGCGAACAGCCTGCTCATCAGCGGCACCACCAACGCCGTGCAGGACGTCATGAAGATCGTCCGCGACCTCGACCTCGATGGCGCGGGTGCGGGGGATATAGAAGTCCGGGTTTATAAACTGGAGAACGGCGTCGCCAAGGAGGTGTCCGCGATCCTCGAGCAACTCCTGCGCACCGTCACCCGCAACCTCGCCGATGATGGCAATGGCTCCGAGTCCCGCCGCCGTCCCACCGACGCGAGCATCTCGATCGACGAACATTCCAACCGCCTGATCATCTCCGCCACGGCCGCCCATTTCCGCGTCATCGAGAAGATCCTTCCCACCCTCGACCAGGCCCCCGAACGGTCGGACCGTGATGTGCAGTTCATCTGGCTCCGCAAGGCGCGGGCCTACGAGGTGGCTTCCAAGATCGAGACCTTGTTCGAGGATCGTCCGCATGCCGATCGGCCGGTGATCGAGCCAGACCTGACCGCCAATTCACTGACCATCATCGCCCGCAAATCCGACCTCGCGCAGATCCAGGATCTCGTCGGCCGCCTCGATGAACCCGCCCGCGATGCCGCGATCCAGGTCCGGCTCCGGCCGTTGGACCATGTGGTGGCGGAGAAGATGGCCGAGATGCTCCGGAACATTTACCCGCAGGTTTCCGGCGTCCCCCTCCGCGTCACCGACAAGATCACACCCCCCCCACCGACGCCGAAACCCGGCTCCGCCGCGGCCGCCGCCGCCTCGACCAATGCCGTCGTGGCGACCGAGGTGGTCGTGGCGGTCGACAAGACCGCGAACACCCTGATCCTTTCCGGGCCGGCCTCGGAGCTCGACCAGGTGGATCATCTTATCACGGAATTATCCCAGAATTTCTATGGCAACGAGGCCGAGTTCCGCCTCTTCACGATCAAGGACGCCGATCCGCTGGTCGTTGCGCGCACTCTCACCGCGTTGCTCCGACAGGACGCGGCGGCGGCCCCGGCCGTCCCGGGCCAGCCACCGCAATTGCTCCAGGCCGCCGGACGCCAGCGCATCACGGTCGTGGCCGAACCCCGGACCCGCAGCATCATCGTCCGGGCACGCGCGACGGATTTCGCGCTCATGGAATCGCTGATCCTGCAACTCGACCACGCCGGCCAGGCGGCCCAACTCGAGTTCCGTGTCGTCCCCTTGGAGCACGCCGAACCGGTCAAGGTCTTGCCGTTGGTGCAGCAATTGGTGACCCAGCTTGCCACCACCCGTCCCGGCGACCCCATTTCCGTGGGCATCGACAGCCGTTCGCGCGGGCTGTTGGTGATCGGGCGCGACAACCTCGCCGACCAGGTCGAGAAGATGATCCAATCGCTCGACAAACCCACGGAGAACATCGAGGCGGAAGTGCGTATCGTG
>JANYCC010000298.1 GCA_025360495.1 Verrucomicrobiota bacterium
GGGTATCGTGGGAAGGCGGGTAGGAAAACCCGCCGCCCCGGAGCTGTCGCGACCGCCCTGGGAGGGCGGGTTTTCCTACCCGCCCCGCTTCTCCGATGGCCCGGCTTCCCACGATGCCCAAATGCGCCCCCCATCGCCCGCGACCCTTCATTTGGCTTTCTTCAGCCCCGGAATCCGACAGGGTCACCCGTCCCGATGACCATGAACTGGCCCGATGATTTCTCCCGATTGTGGCCGCATCTGGCGGGAGTCTTTCATCTGGTGGCCGCAGTGTTCACGTCGGTTCACGCCCTGCTTCACAAACGGGATTCCCGCGCCGCGGCGCTGTGGGTGGGCATCATCTGGCTGGTCCCCCTGGTCGGACCTCTCCTGTATCTGACGCTCGGCATCAACCGGATCCGGCGTCGCGCCCTCCCGCCGGGCTCGCCGGCGGGTTTCGCCCCTGCGATACCCGCGGGCCTCGGGGCCTCGGGGCCCGGGAGCGCCGGACACCTGGCCCGACTCGCCGGTTCCATCAATCGAGTCGTGAGGCAGCCATTGACGACCGGCAACCGGTTGCAGTCGCACGTCAATGGCGACGAGGCGTTTCCCGCAATGCTGGCGGCGATTGAATCCGCGCAGGTGTCGGTCGGGCTGATCACTTATATCTTCGACAACGACCCGGTCGGCCGGCGCTTTGTCGACGCCCTGGGCCGGGCCGTACGGCGGGGGGTCGCGGTGCGCGTGCTCATCGATGCGGCCGGGGCGCGCTATTCCTGGCCGCCCGTCACGCGGGAATTGAATCGTGCGGGCGTTCCTTTCGCCCGCTTCCTGCCGTCGTCCCTCATGGCACCCTGGCGCGTGGCCACCCTGAACCTTCGCAATCACCGCAAGGCGCTCCTGCTCGACGGACGCATCGCCTTCACCGGGGGCATGAATATCCGTCAGGGCAACGTGCTCGCCGACCGGCCGCGCCATCCGGTCCAGGACCTGCACTTCCAGTTGGAGGGCGCGGTGGTCGCGCAACTGCAGAGTGTCTTTGCAGATGACTGGAATTTCACGACCGGCGAGGTCCTTCAGGGTCCGGCTTGGTTTCCCGAGCTGTGCGGGCATGGCCAGGCCGTCGCCCGCGCCATCACGGATGGGCCGGACGACAGTTTTGATGAGCTGCGCTGGACCCTGCTCGCAGCGCTGGCCGAGGCGCAGACCTCGGTGTTGATCCTCACGCCTTATTTCCTGCCCGACCTGGCCCTGATCATGGCGCTCAACCTGGCCGTGGTCCGGGGCGTGCGGGTCGATATCATCGTGCCGGAGAAAGGCAATCTGCCGTTCGTGGACTGGGCCTCACGCGGGATGTGGTGGCAGGTCCTGGAACGCGGTTGCCACCTCTGGCTCACCCCGCCGCCTTTCGACCATTCCAAACTGATGGTCGTGGACGGTCATTGGGTCCTCCTCGGTTCCGCGAATTGGGACCCGCGCAGCCTGCGACTGAACTTCGAGCTGAACGTCGAATGTTATGGCACCGGATTCGCCGCCGAGGCGGAGGCGATCATCCGGCATAAACTCGCGTCGGCCCGGGAAGTGGGGCTGGCCGAGGCGGACGGTCGTTCCTTGCCGGCACGGTTGCGCGATGCCACGGCCCGCCTTTGGTCGCCTTTCTTATAGAGAATGAAGACGGGGAACCGGAGCGGACTGCGATGGGGCCTTTGCCTCTTGTTGGCACTGGTGCTGGGTGGTGTCGCCGTCTTCCCCCAACCGAAGCCGTGCCTGTACCAAGGGAAAACCGTGCGACAGTGGGTGTCCCTGCTCGACATGGACACGGGCCAAAAAAAACAGCGCGACGAGGCGTCGTGGGCTTTGGTCCAGATCGGGGCCGACGGGGATGCGGTGGGCCGGCCGAACAGCTCGTGCCGTTGGGACTCCGATTCCTTGGCAGTGCCGACGGATATGATCGTTGGAACGGCGCGCAACTCCTCCAATATTATTTGTCGGTCCGCGAAGTGCGGGAGGCGTTCGAGGCTGCCGCCGCCGATCCGGACGAACGGGTCCGTTCACTGGTCCGTGGCGCCTTGAAGGATGCGTCGAAATGAACGGGTCGCGGGCACGTCCGGGCATCGTGGGAACAACAGGTGCGGATCCCGCATGCGGCACCCCACCTCAGTTCGTCCACCCACGATCGCAAGGGGTTCCTGCCGACCGCTGACCTTCCCGCTTCCATTTTGTTTCCGGTCGATCCATCACACTTTCCCGATGCGAAAAATCCTCTCCTGCGCGCTTCTGTTGCTGATGCCCCTGGTCGGGACGCCCCGGGCAGTGTCAGCCGATCCCTTGCCCCGGACGACCCCGGCCCGCGCGGGTTTCGCCGCCGATCGGCTCGATCGTCTGCACCGCTTCACGCGTGGTTTGGTGGACGAACACAAGTACTCCGGGATCACGACGTTGATCCTCCGCAACGGCAGGATCGTTGATTGGCAGACTTATGGCGAACGGTCGGCGGGCGTGCCGCTGCGGCCGGACGATCTTTTCGCCATCGCGTCACTCACCAGGATCGTCGCGACGGTTGGCACCCTGAGCCTCATTGAGGAAGGGCGGCTTGGGCTCAACGATTCCATCGCGGATTACCTGCCTGAATTCAAGGACCTCAAAGTGGCCGTCAACGGCACCAACCCGCCCACCGTGCTCGTGGACGCCGCGCGACCGATCACGGTGAAGCAGCTGCTCACCCACACCTCCGGTCTCAGTTCGGCAACTCCGTTGAAAGCCTCGGATGCCGTCGTGCCGTCGCAATCAAACGGCGATTTCACGAGCCTCGCCGATGTGACCCGGAATCTTTCGGCCCACGCCCTCCTGCACCAGCCGGGTGACGCCTGGGTTTATGGTCCGTCCACGGATGTCCTCGGACGCCTGGTCGAAGTCGTCTCGGGAAAACCGTTCAACGACTTCCTTGCAGAGCGTGTATTGGGTCCGCTGAAGATGCGGGCCACGTCCTTCGAGGTGGCGGATTCCCAGCGGACCCGGCAAGTCACCTTCGATGTCCGTCAACCGGACGGGTCCATCCGGTCCGTCGCGCCGAAACCGCGGCAGCATCCGTGGCCGTCGGGCGCGGGCGGCCTTTATTCAACCACCGCCGATTACGCGCGCTTCGCCCAGATGCTTCTCAACGGCGGCGAACTGGAGGGCGTGCGCATCCTGGGCCCGAAGACCATCGAGTTGATGACGATGGACCATCTCCATGGCCTGGCGAAGCCGACCAAGATCTATCCGGTTTCCGATGGTTTCGGGCTGGGGGTCGAGGTGCGCACCGACGTGGCCCGCAGCGGATGGCTGGGATCGTATGGCACCTTTGGGTGGAACGGCGCCACCACGGCGTACTGCAGCATCGATCCCAAGGAGCGGCTCATCGCGATGATCTGGGCCCAGCACACGCCCAATGCGGAGTTCCAGCTTTATGAGCGGTTCAACACGCTGGTCTACCAGGCGCTGGTCCGTTGACCCGGGAGGGCGGACTTTCTTGTCCGCCGCCCTGTAGCCGCCGAGGTGCGAGGCGGACCCCGGAAGGCCTGCGTGGTCCGC
>JANYCC010000300.1 GCA_025360495.1 Verrucomicrobiota bacterium
CTGGTGAGCCAGTTGTTCACAGCCTCCCGTTTGAAGGTGTCGTCGAACTTGCGGCGGGTCTTGGAGGGGATCTCTTTGATGATGGGTTTCATGGTACTCCCTCTCCTCTCCTCACCGTCCATCAATTCGAAGCAACCTCAACTCGTTCCTCGCGGGGCGAGGGGGAGCGGTAAAGCCGGGGTGGCAGCGCATGGGATTGCGCCTCGACTGGGGCCCCTCTCTTCCTGAGGAACGAAGGAGGAGGGACGGGGAGAGGAGGACGAGGGCCGAGGACGAGAAGCATGAGTACGAGCGCTCTATGGCTGACTCACTGACTTCTGAGCACTGACCACTGATTCCTGGCTGACCCCTCTCCCGGCTCGTTCCTCGCGGGGCGAGGGGGCGGAACGGGGAAAGCAGTTCAGCGGCGCAGGCTCCGATAATGACGTCGTTCCGGGTCGGGCAGCTTCTCAATCGAGTAGCGCAGCATCGTGCGCGGCATCTGTGGGGCGTGCCGGTCCAGGAAGGATCGCAGGACCGTCACATCGCGGTTTCCCACCTCGCGCAACATCCATCCGCAGGCCTTGTGGATGAGATCGTGCGGATGGGAAAGAAGACCTTCGCACAGTCGCAACGTGTCGGTGAAATCACCCGCACGGATGAACGCGAGGGTCGCCAGCACGGCGATCCGTTGTTCCCACAGGCTTTCCGAGACAACCAACCACCCGAGGATCGTCCGCTCACGATTCAGCAACCAAGCCCCGAGAAGGTGCGGTGCACTGGTGTCCACCAAGTCCCAGTTATTGATCCAGTGCGTGTTCGCCAGATAGAGATTGGCGATGTGGCTTCGGAGGGTCTCGTCCCGCTTCGCCCTTTGAAAACGGCGCACGAGGATGAAGAGCGCGAGCAACCGTTCCTCATGCCATCGGGAATGCAGGAGGGCCAGGACCTCCTTCTCGTCCAAGGAGTCGCTCCCCGGCAGCAGGGCGCGGGTCTGCGGCACGGTGAGGCCAAGGAATTGGTCGCCTTCCCCATACTCGCCCGGCCCCGTCTTGAAGAAGCGCTGCGACCCGGCGGACTTCGCCGGGTCGGCCAAGGCGTGAACCTGGCGGCGCAAGGCGGCGAACGCAGCGCGAACGGCAGGTCCTTGAGTGGAAGGATCGCGCATTTCCGGATCCCGATTCCGGCGCGCCATCACTTTTTGGGGACGGGCGTCGGGACGGGTGCGGAAGAGGGAAGGGGCGCGGGCGTCGGGAGGCCCGGGGTTTCGGCGTGGGTTTGGAGCCAGATCTTCGCGTCCTCATTGCCCCGCGCCGCGGACAAGGCCATCAGATGTCGCGCCTCGGCTTCGTCCTTGGGCACGCTTTTGCCCGTCAAATGGCGCTGCGCCAGATCGTAGGCCGCATCGGCGCTTCCATCGGCAACCCGGGACTTGAGGGATTCCACGATCCGCTTGTCGGTCTCGGATTCCTGTTCCTTATACTTTTTTGCCAGGGCCCGATCCCGCGCCACGGCCGCCGCGACGAGGTTTGACCGGCTTGCGGCCATTTGGGTGGCGAGCACCTGGTTGGTCGCGGCAATCCGTTCCTGGACGGCTGGATCCGGGGCGACGGGTGCCGGGGGTGGCGCCACGCGTCGCAACCGGGGCATCACCGGGGTCTGTGCCTGAATGGCCGTCATCCCGAGCACGACACAGATGAATCCCACGAGAGCCCTCATGCTCGGAACGTCCCTCCGACCCGCCCCGGCGTCAAGGGCGGCTCTCAAGCCCGAGGCCCGCGGGGATAGGGAACGACAAAGGGTGCCAGGGGTCCGAACATGGAAGATTGCCCCGTTCCGTCGGTCCGGCTTCACTGGCACCCGGCGTTTCGCGATATGAAAAACACCGGACAACCCCAAGGACGGAACCTCCCCCGATGAAAGTCATCCTCGCCGGAGGATCGGGTTTTCTCGGCCGATCGCTGGCCTCCTTCCTGACGGTCCGCGGTCATTCCTGCACGGTGTTGACCCGCCATCCGCAGGAGTCGGGTGACCTTTCGTGGGACGGTCGGACGGCGGGGGATTGGGTCAGTGCCTTGGAAGGGGCCGGCGCCGTGGTCAACCTGACGGGCCGTAGCGTCAACTGCCTCCCGAATGAGGCGAATCGCAAGGAAATCCTGGGTTCACGCCTGGATTCCGTCCGGGTGCTTCACGAGGCGATCGGGAAATGTCAGACCCCTCCTGCCGTCCTCGTTCAGGCCAGCTCGTTGGCGATTTACGGGGACACCACCCGGGACTGCGGTGAGGACGCGCCGCACGGGGACGATTTCCCGGCGCAGGTGTGCGAGGCTTGGGAAAAGGAATTGTTCCGGACGAATCTGCCGCGGACCCGCAAGTGTGCCCTCCGCATTGGATTCGTGCTGGGGCCGAATGGGGGTGCACTGGGACCGCTGCGGAAGATCACCCGATGTTTCCTGGGCGGCACGGTGGGTGGGGGCGGCCAATATATCAGTTGGCTCCATATCGAGGACCTGAACCGGATGATTCTCGCCTGCATCGAGGATGCGTCGATGACCGGGATTTATAATGCCACCAGCCCGAATCCGGTCACCAACCGGGAGTTCATGAAGGCGTTGCGCATGGCCCTCCACCGTCCTTGGAGTCCCCCCGTTCCCAGTTTATTGGTGCGGTTCGGGGCACGTTGGGTGTTGAGGACGGATGGAAAATTGGCCCTCACCGGTCGCAAGTGCCTTCCGTCCCGACTTCTGGGTCATGGATTCACTTTCGACCACACCGACCTGGACCGGACCCTCGCCGGGGTGATGTCCCAGTGGGCTTGAAGATGCCGATCTGGGCGTTGGTTCACCGGGAATTGCGGACGGAGGCGCGCCGGCCGGGTCACCATTGGCTGCGGACGGGCGCGGCCGCGGCGTTGGTGTTGGCATGGGGTGCGTGGATGTTCCAGGCCCGCACGCAAGCCACCGGCCAGGGCCTCTTCCAATTGCTCTCCAAGTCGGGCCTGGCTGGCGTCTGGCTGTTGGCACCGCTGCTCACCGCCGACTGCCTTGCCCGGGAGAAACGCGAAGGCACGATCGGACTGCTCTTCCTCACTCCCCTGCGACCGCTCGACGTTGTCTGGGCCAAGGCCTTTCTCCTATCGTGGCGGGCCTTCGTATTGATGGCGGCGACCTGGCCCGTGCTGGCCGTGCCGATCCTGATGGGCGGGGTCGGTTTCCCCCAGGTTGTACGGATGCTGCTCCTGCAGGCCGGCGCGCTGGGATTGGCGTTGGCGGCGGGGGTGGCGGCATCGGCACTGGCCTCCCGTTGGTGGCGGGCCCGCCTTCTGGCCGTCGGGTTCACCGTCGTGGCGTCGGTGGTCTTCATCGCGTTGCACGTGTTCCTGCTGACGGCCTGGCATTGGATCGGTTCCCGACAATCCGCGGGTCACGTCGATTTCATCACGGACTACGGGCGACGGTTGGTCCTGTGGTGGCAATGGCAATGGTGGGGTTTGCGGTTCAGCCTGGCCGGGTTTCCGGGGGGTGGGTCATCGGGTTGGCCGGGCGTGGTCGAGGCCGCGGCCGTCGCACTCGGAAGCGGCATCCTGGTCTGGGGAACCGGCCGGCTGGCGGCCCACGGCCTCGGACGCACCTGGCGACCGAGGCCGGACGCCGGCCCGTCGGGGCAGGGAATCCGATTGCTGACGCGATCGCTGGCCGGGGTCCGGTGGACACGATGGTGGAGGGAATTCTGGCTGCGGTGGGCTCCCTTGGTATGGATTGAACGCCAGCGTTGGAGCGGCCGGCTCGGGGTGTGGCTCTGGCTGGCCTGGGTCGCCGTGCCGCTGTCGGTGCAAGTCTCAGAAGAGCCGAGATCCGATTTCGTGACCGAATGGGGATGGCTTTGGGCCTGGGTGTTGTTGCTCGGGATGATGGCGGCGTCGGTGGGACGATTGCAGGGCCGGGTCGGAGTGGCCGAATGGGAACTCCTCGTCGTGACTCCGCAACGCCGGGGCGCATTGATGGCCGGCCTGGCCGGTTCCGTCCTCATCAGCTTCGGACCGGCCCTGGTGGTGCTGACGGGCACCCAGTTGCTCGCGGCCTGGGGTGGCGAAGGCGATCCATTGGCGCCGTGGGAGCACCTCGGACAGGCGTTGGAGTATTGGTTGGCGGCGGGGGCCTTTGTCG
>JANYCC010000311.1 GCA_025360495.1 Verrucomicrobiota bacterium
GCCCTACCAAAACAGACCACGCCGGTGGGCACTTCGGATCGGTAGGGCGAGGTTCCACCCGAGCCGTCGGGGAGTCCGTCGCGGCGGCAGTGTCAAGATGCGCCGCCGCAGCCCGTGCTGGGTTTCCCGGCCAAACGGGCCAAGTCAGTCCGGGTGGAATTCTTTGCGCGAAACCGGGCCCAGATCCTGCACGTGTGATCCCGTGCAGGGGGTGGTTGGGATCGGTCGCCTCCGGGGAATCTGAGCCGGTCATTTGTCCAGAACACCGGCCTCGAGGGCATTCACATTCCAAGTGATCTCATTGTGCGGTTGGTCGTCATTGTTCCAGCGGCGGCGCCAGGTGGAATTGGGCGATGGGTCGATCATCACCATCCGGGCCGCGGTCTCGACATGGCCGTCGGGCGAGGCGACATCCGCACGGCCCTTATGGCGGTTGGACGGCCATTGTCCGTCCTGGGTGGGATCGACATTCCCTTCGAATCCGACGACCGAGACCGTGAAGCCGCCGGTCGCCGCCTTGTCGTTGTTCTGCAGGGCGCGGGTGTCGGCAAAAGCGATCATCTGGGACGGATTGACCACGGAGGATTCGCGCAGGGGTCCCTGGTAGACCGGGCCGTCGATATCCCCGCCCAGGCCGAGTTGGGGCCGGACCTTGATGCTGAGGCCCCAGTCATTGATGCCATAGGAAAAGCGGGCCCGGCGCGTGACGGCGAAGGGGTATTTCGCATAGGCGCCCGCGCCCGCGCCCAGGCTCAGGTTGACATTGGTGTCCCAAGCCGCATCCCGCGCCGAAGCCGGGCACCAGAACAGCCTGCGCAGGCCGGCGGCCATCGGAAGCAGGCGGTCCATCCAGACATAAGATTGGTAGGTCGGCGAGTAGCAGCCGGTGAACGCATTATATTCGCCGACATAAAGGGTGTTGGCGATCCCGATCTGGCGCAGGTTGTTGATGCACGAGGTTTGAAGCGCCTTGGCGCGGGCCCGGGCCAGTGTCGGGAGTAGGATCCCCGCCAGGATCGCCATGATCGCGATCACCACCAACAATTCTATCAGCGTGAACCCGGACCCGGGGGTGGCGGCCCGCTTTCCGGATTCCAAGTCTGCCAGGGACTGCCGTCCCGCCGGCGCCAGCGGGATTCCCCCTCCGAACGGATGGCTTTTCATGGCACGGGTGACCGAGGGTTTCGCGACGAACGAGCTTCGGTGCGACGGTCGGGATTCTGGCGGCTCGAACCGGGGGTTGCAACGGCCGTTCTGAAGGAAAGCGGGCGGGCCTCGGGGCAAAAGCCTTTGTTTCCGGCACTGCGTCCCTAGGCTGGACCCATGATCGCAGGGTCACTCTCACGTTCCTGTCCGGTTTGCGGGGAGGCCGGGAGCACGGCGCTGTTCACCAAGGCGACGCTCCGCCTGGTCCGTTGCCGTGGGTGCGGGATGATCTATGCCGACCCGATCGGGGAGGAGTTAGCGAACGGCGAATATTATGACCGGTTGGCAAATCCCTTCTACCTGTCCCCGGCCAAGCTGGCAGGCGACTATTCCCCGGTGCGGTTTGAGCGGGAACGGAAGTTGTTCCGGAGATTTCATCCGGGGGGCCGGGTCCTGGACGTGGGTTGTTCCACCGGCGGGTTTCTTCATCAGCTCCAGAGGCAATTGGGTACCGGTGCCAAGGTCCTGGGAATAGACGTGTCAGGTCCCGCCTTGGATCACGCCGAGGGCAACGGGATACCCGTCCTCCGGCAACCGTTCCTGACGGCGGAGTTCACCGGGGAGGCCTTCTCGTCGGTGACATTCTGGGCGGTGATGGAACATCTGGCGAACCCCCGGGAATTTCTCTCCAAGGCGGCATCCATCCTGAAGCCGCGGGGCCTCTGTTTCATACTGGTCCCGAATTTCCAATCGCTGGCCGTCCGGCTGCTGGGTTCGAAGTACCGTTATATATTTCCCCAACACATCAATTATTTCACCCCCGCAACGCTCCGGGGGTTGGTCGCCACGGAACCGCGATTCCGGATCGTTCATCTGGGATCGACCCATTTCAACCCGCTGGTGATCTGGCAGGATTGGAAGGGGCGGGGGGACTTTGTTGCGGATCAGGACCGGGCGGAATTGCTCCGGCGAACGACCGCGTACAAGCAGAACCCAATGCTGAAACCGGTCCGGCTTGGCCTCCAGGCGACCGAGTGGGTGTTGGGCGGATTGCGGTTGGCGGACAACCTGGTGGTCGTGCTCGAGAAGATGTGATCCGTCCTCAGGCACGGCGTGCAGCGGCCGAAAGGGTCAGCCGGTGCAGATCCACCAGCCCGGGCTTGTCCAAGCGCGATCCGATATAGCCGCCCGCGAGGACGAACGCGATGGGCAGTTTCCGTCCGGCACACCAATCGAAAACGATGCGTTCCCGTTCGGCCAGGATTGCGGACGTGATGCCTCCCAGCCCGCCGATTCGGCAGTCTTCACAAGGATCCATACCGGCATTATAAAGGCAGAGATCAAACCGGGGTGCCCGATCCTCCAGCGCCTTCAGTTGGTGGACGATTGCGGGCAAATAAGCCTGGGGATCATCGATCCGGGTGAGCGAGGTCCGTTCCGACGGTTCATAGGCGTCAAAGCCGGACACGGAGACATCGGTTTGCCAGATCCGGGGATTGTCCCGGACCAGGGATTGGGTTCCGCCGCCGCAATGCCCGTCCAGGTCAAGGATCAGGACGGAGCCGGCTCCGGAGGCGAGGGCGCTGAGGGCGGCGATGGCCAACCCGTTGAAGGTGCAGAAGCCGGCGCCATTTCCGCGCCGGGCATGATGCAGGCCGCTGGAGAGTGAGCCGGCGACGCCGGTCTTAAGCGCGTCGAGGGCGGCCTCGACGACTCCGCCATTGGACGCCAGGACCATCGGCCAGAGGCTGGAGTCCCACGGGAAGCCTTGCGACTCGGCCAGGGGTCGGGGCTCTCCCGTCTCGATGGCCTGGACGTAGTCCGGATCGTGGACGCCGGTGATATGGAGACGGGTCAAGGGCTGTGGAGTCCGCAGGGACAAGCCGGAAATGGGCTGCGCGGCCAGTGAATCCGCGACCCAACCGGACTTGCGGGTGGTGTCGAAGGCATGGCTTGAACCCACATAGGCGGGGCTGAAATAGACGGGGATCATGGTGCGCAGAGACTCCAAGAGCTGAACGCGACCCGCAAGGGCCGCCAAAGGAAGCCGCCAAAAGAAGGGTTGGCTTCCCCTCCATTCTTGTCCACTGCCTGCGGGCTTCCCCGCCGATCTTCGAACCCTGATCCCGTTGCACGGCGCCTTGACATCGGACCGCCGGTGCCGAGTCTCCCGCCGAGCGCCCCGCCATTTTTCGGGGCCTGTTTATCATGACGTTCCAACGTGTTTCTTCGGTGGCGACCGCGGTGTTGATCGCGGGTGCCGTGTATGCCCAGGACAAGCCTGATCTCAAGAATCCCAAAATCCGCGCCAGTTACTGTGTCGGCGCCGATATCGGGAGCAACCTGAAGAACCAGGACTTGGATCTCGACCCCAAGGCGCTCGCCGCCGGGCTCGCCGATGCGATCTCGGGCAAGGTGTCGCTGACGGAGGCGGAGATGACGGCCACCCTGACCGAGTTCCGCAAACAGATGATGGCCGGGATGGAGTCGAAGCAGAAGCTCGCGGCCGAGAAGAATCTCAAGGAGGGCGACGCGTTCCTGGTTGCGAATGCCAAGAAAGACGGCGTCAAAACCACGGCGTCCGGGCTCCAATACAAGGTGTTGAAAGCCGGCACCGGCGCCACCCCGAAGTCAACGGACGAGGTCAAGGTTCACTACCACGGCACGCTGATCGACGGGACGGTCTTCGACAGTTCGGTCGACCGGGGTGAGCCGATCAATTTCCCGGTGACGGGCGTGATCCCCGGTTGGGTGGAGGCGTTGCAACTGATGAAGGTGGGCGACAAATGGAAGCTCTTCATCCCGGCCCGGCTGGCGTACGGCGAGCATGCCCCGGGTGGCAAGATCGGTCCCAATGCCGCGCTGCTGTTCGAGGTCGAATTGCTCGGCATCGGGGCTGCCGGCGACGCGGCGAAGTAAGCACCCGGGGGTCAGCTCACTTCCCAATGCCGCGAAGGTGTTCGTCGTACCAATCGGCGAACACCAACAGGTCCTTGTCCATGCCGGCCCAGCCGTGGTCGGCTCCTGGGCGCACCACCAATTTGACCGGGGCGCCCACTTCCTCACATTTTTTCACGAAGATCCGGGCTTGGTAAAGGGGCACCAGTTTGTCGGAGTCGCCATGGATGATCAGCGTGGGCGGCATGGCCTTGGTCACAAAATGGATGGGTGAGATTTCCGGTCCCAGCTTGAGCCGTTCCTCCAAGGTTTCGGAGCGGGGTCCGAAGGCGGCATGGAATTGGCGGCCCACCTTGCCGACCCCGACCTGGGTGTCCCCGGGTGCGCCCCAATTCTCGAAATCCGTCGGGGGGAAAAAGCAGGCGACGGCCTGAACCGCGCTGGATTCGCGGTCGATGGGATCCTTGGCGGCGGGGTCGCCGGCTTTGCCCTGGGTGCCGAGCGTGAGGCTGAGATGGCCGCCGGCGCTGCCGCCGAACACCCCCAGGTGGTCCGGATTCACGCCGTATTTCGCCGCATTGGACCGGATCCAGCGCACCGACCGATGCATATCCTCGGTGATCTCGGGGATGGTGAACTTCGGTTGGCTCCCGTGAACGACGGCGAACACGGTGTAGCCCCGATCCAGGATCCCCTTGACGAACGCCGGGCTGACGCCGTCGTGGCCGGACATGAAACCGCCGCTGATCACCCCGATCACACCGTAGCCGTTCGGATGTTCCGGCTGCATGACGTCCAAGGTGAGGGCGGTGCCGAATTTGCGGCCGTAGATGACCTCGGTGCGGGTCACGCCGGAAACTTCGTCGGCGACCGCTGCAAGGGTGAGCAGGCTGGTGAGCAGGGCGAGGGCGAGCGTGCGCATGGCGAGGCACCCTGAATACGTCCGGAGCCGGCCGGATGGCAAGCGATGTTCCGAAGATCCCGGGTGACCGGGCGCGTCTGGACATCGCGGGAAGCCGGGTAGGAAAACCCGCATCGCTTCTCCAAGCATGGATGAAAGATGACGGATGACGGATGAAGACGAGGAGCACACCACCGGCGTCGGGCGGGCTGGAGAATCCCTGAGCCGAGACGGTTGCCGCCGAAGGCCGGGGCAGTGTAGTGTCCGCGGAACTGATGCGACTGTCCCACCCATGAAATCGCGAATCCTTGCCGGATTGATCCTGACCGTGACTGCCGTCGGAGCTTTGGGCTGCCGGACCGCTGTGAAAACCGAACCCGGAGCCGGCGCTGACAAATCCGATCCCGGGACCAACACCGGGCTTCCGTATCGACCGGCCGGAAAACCCACCCTGGTCGAGATTCCCCCGGCTTATCGGGTCTATCCGACGCCCGCTCCCGCTCCTGCCCCTGTGGCCCGTTGAACCTGCGCTGCCATCCCATGAATCGTTTTTTCGGCGGACTTTTATTGGGCCTCATGGGTCTGGTTGCCGGCGGATGCGCCACGCGCACCGAGACCACGACCGGTTTGCCCTATCGACCCCGCACGCCCCAGAAATATGATTCCGTGGTGCGGACGCCCTCGGACGGGACCGCTGCGGCGGATGCGGCCACGAAGGGCCCGGCGTTCGCCCCCCGTCACCCGGTCGCCCAGGTTCCGACGGTTCCGTATGACCGGTTGACGACGACCGACTGGCGGTTGGCGGCGGGAACCTGGCTGGGAACGCCTTATCGGACCGGCGGGATCACGCGATCCGGCGCGGATTGTTCAGGTTTCGCCCTGTCGTTGCATCGTGAGGTGACCGGGATCGAGTTGCCCCGGACCACGGGATTGCAATGGGAACGGGGGCGCGAAATCCCGGTGAAACTGGTGCGCCCGGGAGACCTCCTGTTCTTCCAGACGCTGCGGGGACAGGATGCCATTTCCCATGTCGGCGTGGTGATGGACTCGCAGGAGTTCGCCCATGCCAGCAGCAGCCTGGGGGTGACCTTCGCCCCGTTTGATCATGGTTACTGGCAGCAGCGCCTGGTCGGGGCCCGACGTTTCGAGCCCTGACGGAATCCGGGTTGCGGCCGGGTGTTTTTGCTTCGTTGCGCGCGGTCTGGTCGGTACCAATTCGCCCTCATGCAGGTACCGTTTTTGAACCCGGCCGCGCAAACCGCCGCCCTCCGCGAAGAGCTCCTCCGGGCGGTGACCGAAGTGCTCGATCAAGGACATTTCGTGCTGGGCCCGCGCGTCGCCGCTTTGGAACAGGAGATTGCCGACCAGGTGGGGGCCCGCTTTGGCATCGGCGTCAATTCGGGTTCGGACGCCCTGACGCTCGCGCTGCGGGCCCTCGACATCGGCCCCGGGGATGAGGTCATCACCACCCCGTTCACCTATATCGCGCCCGCGGAATCGGTGCATCAGGTCGGGGCAAAACTGGTGTTTGCCGACATTGATCCCCGCACCTTCACGCTGGACCCGGCGGAGGTGGCGCGGCGGATCACCCCGCGGACCCGGGCGTTGCTGCCGGTGCATCTGTTCGGCCAGGCGGCGGCGCTCGGTCCGTTGCGCGCGCTGGCCGCCCGGCATTCCCTCCGGATCGTCGAGGATTGCGCCCAATCCATCGGCGCCCAATGGGAAGGCCGTGGACTTGGATCCATTGGGGACATTGGATGCTTCAGTTTTTATCCGACCAAGAACCTGGGGGCGGACGGGGATGGCGGGATGTGCGTGACGTCGGACGAGGCGCTGGCGAAGAAGCTCCGGATGTTGCGCGTGCACGGGATCGAACGCCGGTATTTCCATGACCTGCACGGGTATAATTCGCGTCTCGACGAGATCCAGGCGGCGATTCTAAGGGTGAAGCTGCCCCACTTGGCGCGTTGGAATGCTCGCCGGGGTGAGATTGCGGCGCGTTATGCCGCCGGCCTGGCGGGACTTCCGGTCGAACTGCCCCCGGTTTCCCCGGGAAACGCCCATGTCTGGCATGTGTTTGCCCTGTTGTCCGACCGTCGTGACGAACTTCAGGCCCAACTCGCGGCCCAAGGCGTTCCCACCCTCATCTACTATCCGCAGCCCCTGCACCTCCAGCGTTGTTACGAGGGGTTGGGTTGGAAACCCGGTGATTATCCCGTCGCCGAAAGCGTGGCGCGGAGGATCCTGCCGTTGCCCCTCTATCCGGAATTGACCGACGCGCAAACGGACCATGTGGTGGGGGCGGTCCGGTCCTTCTTCCGATCATGAGCACCAAACTGCGACTCGGCATCATCGGGATGGGCAACATCGGGCGGCATCACGCGGCCTATCTGTTGGAGGGGAAAGTGCCCCGGTGCGAATTGTTCGCCGTGTGTTCGACCTCGCCGCAGAAGCTGGAAGGTTATGCCGCGAAAGGTCTGCGGATCTGGGGCAATGGATTGGAATTGATCCGGAGTGGGACGATCGATGCGGTGTTGATCGCGACGCCCCATTACCAGCATTTGTCGTTGGGATTGGCAGCCCTGGAGGCCGGTCTGCACGTGATGGTGGAAAAGCCGATCGCCGCGCACAAGGCCGATGCGGAACGTCTCCTGGCGGGGGCGGATCGGCACCCGGAATTGGTGATGGCGGGCATGTTCCAACTGCGGGTGGAACCGCGGTATTTGCGGTTGCGGCGGCTGATCGAGTCGGGGGACCTCGGGCGTCTGGTCCGGGTGAACTGGATCAACACGGATTGGTTCCGGACCGAGGCTTATTATGCGAGCGGGGGATGGCGGGCAACCTGGCGCGGCGAGGGCGGGGGCGTGTTGTTGAACCAATGCCTGCATAATCTCGACGTGCTTTCGTGGTTGGTCGGCCAACCGCGGCGGGTGCGGGGTTTCTGCCAGTTCGGCCGTTACCACCAGATCGAGGTGGAGGACGACGTCTCCGCGCATTTCGAGTATGCGGACGGTGCCACGGGGGTGTTTGTGGCGAGCACCGGTGAGAGTCCGGGGACCAACCGCCTGGAACTCACCGGGACACGCGGGCGGGCGGTGTTGGAGGACGGCAAGTTGCGGTTCACGCGCAATGACAGCGACATGCTGGTGTTCAGTGCGACGGCAAAAGGGGGGTTCACGAAGCCCGAGGTGTGGAATTGCGAATTGCCATTCGAGAACGCGCCGGCGCCCCATGCGCAGTTGATGGAGAATTTCGTCGCCGCCATCCGCGACGGCGTTCCCCTGGTCGCCCCCGGGGCCGAGGGGATGAACTCGGTCGAACTGGCCAACGCCATCGTGTATTCGTCGCTGCTGGGGCGGGAACTGGAACTGCCGTTGGACGGGTTGGCCTGGGAACGGCGCCTGAACGAATTGATCGCCGGTTCCGTGGTCGAGAAGCAGGTCAGCACGGGCGGCACCGACGATTTTGCGGCCTCGTTCCGAAGGTGAGCGCCGGCATTTTATTGATCGACGCCGGGGCCGGGGTCAGGCAGAGCAATCCCCCATGAACCGCCGTCAGTTTCTTGTGGCCGGTGTCGCATTGGCCGGGAGCGCCGGAGCCCCGGTGGGAAGGGCCCAGGCCGATGTCGACCCGCCCAAGGCCACGGCCGCGACGAAAGGTGCCGCTCCGAAGCTCAGCCCCCCGTTGGTGGGATCGCAATTATACGGATGGGGCCAGTACTATCAACGCGACGGCAAGGACCTGAACCAGCATCTCGACGAGGTTTTGTCCGCGTTGCGCGATGCCGGTTATGATTATGCGGAAGGCACGCTCGACGTCGCCATTCCGGAGAACAACGCGAAGTTCGCCGAACGTCTCCGGAAGAAGGGTTTGAAGCCCGTCAGCCTTTACACCGGGGGGGCGACCCACATTCTCGGGAAGGCGACCGAGACCTGCGAACGGATTGCCAAAGCTGCCAGGGAGGCGGCCAAGGCGGGGTTCGGAATCATCAACTTCAACACCGATCCGATCGGACGCCCGAAGACCGACCACGAGCTCGAGATCCAGTCCGACGCGTTGATAGAACTCGGCGAGGAGCTCAAGGGGCTCGGGGTCAGGCTGGGCATCCATCATCACACGCCGGAACTCGCCAATGGGGCCAGGGAATTCCACTCCAATTTCATCCGGTGCCCGGCGGACAAGGTCGGTTTCTGCTACGACGTCCATTGGGTGTACCGCGGAGGCATCGGGCCGGCGGAATGCCTGCGCCGGTACTCGGACCGGATTGTGAGCTGGCATTTGCGGCAGAGTCGCGGGGAGATCTGGTGGGAGGACCTCGACACCGGCGATCTCGATTATTCGGCGATTGCGGAGGTGGTGCGGGAGCGGCGGTTACCGCAGTTCTTCACGGTGGAACTGGCGCTGGAGGGCGGGACGAAAATCACCCGGACCGGGGTTGAAAACCACGCCCGGAGCCGTCGGTTTGTGAAGAGCGTGTTCCGGGTGTGACGTGTCAGCCGGCGTTCTCGAGGGGCAGCGCGCTGATTTCCAGCATGCGTTCGATCGGACGCCGGGCGCGGAGGATCAGGTCGCGGTCCAATTCCACGCGCGGGGCCTGGTTCTCCATGCAGGCGTGCAGTTTTTCGAGCGTGTTCATCTTCATGTAGCGGCATTCGTTGCACGCACAATTATCCGTAGGTGCCGGGATGAAGACCTTGTCCGGGCATTCCTTTTTCAACCGGTGCAGCATCCCGGCCTCGGTCGCGATGATGATCGATTTCGCGGTCGTCTGCCGGCAGAAGGCCACCATCTTTTCCGTGGAACAGACCTCGTCGGCCAGCAGGCGCACGGCCCGGGTGCATTCCGGGTGGGCGACGATCGGTGCGTCCGGATGCACGGCCCGGATGCGCGTGATGGCGGCATGGGTCCACTCGACGTGGACATAACAATTGCCCTTCCACAGTGTCATCGGACGGCCGGTCTGCTCCATGACCCACGCGCCGAGATTCTCGTCGGGAACGAAGAGCAGATCCCGGTCCTTCGGCGCGTGCTTCACGATCTTCACCGCATTGCCGCTGGTGCAGATCACGTCGCTGAGCGCCTTCACCTCGGCCGAGCAATTGATATAGGCGATGGTGTGGAAACGGGGATTGGTGGCCTGGAGGGCGCGGAGCTTCGGTGCGGGACAGCTTTGCTCGAGGGAACAGCCGGCGTCACTGTCCGGGAGCAGCACCCGTTTTTCCGGGTTCAGGATCTTCGCCGTCTCCGCCATGAAATGGACGCCGCAGAAGACGATGACGTCGGCGGCGGTGCGGGCGGCCTGCTGGGATAATCCGAGGGAATCACCGACATAATCGGCCACGTCCTGGATCTCGGGGACTTGGTAATTATGGGCGAGGATGACGGCGTTGAGCCGGCGCTTGAGGGCCAGGATCTCGCGCGACAGGGAATCGATCTGGGCGGGTGTCTGCACCGAGCGAACCGGGAAACGGTCGACTCCGGGGGGCTGGACTTCGGTCAGATCGAGCATCAGTGACACGCTAAGCCCGAACCAGGGGCTCGACAACCGCGAACAGCCGCAAATGAACCCGAATGGGCACATCTCCCCAGGCTCCCACGATGCCAGGATGCGCCCCGGTTCGAGGTGATCCGCATGGGCCGCGGCGGCAGCCGGACCGTGGATCTGCCGTGCCGGCTTTAGGGTTGACGGGGGAGGATAACCTTTATTTTCTGTCGTCATGTCCAAGCACCCCTTGGCGGGACCTTTCCTGGCGTTGGTGTTTTCCCATCAAGCCGCACTCCAAGGGCAAATCGTCAATGGGAGTTTCGACATCGACCCCTGGCCCATCTATCAGCCCACGGGTTGGACCGGCGGAACAATCCTCGGAGGGCAGGTCGGAGGCCCCCTCTTCTGGGTGCCGACCGACAGATGGCCCTTCGACATGATCCAGGTCCCCTCGCCGCCGATCGGCGTGGACGGTTGTTGTTCGGCGGGGGTGGGATCACAATCCACCCTGAAACAGCTCGTGTCCGGCGGGGCGGGAAGGGGGTACTTGCTTTCGTTCCAAGCCCAGAGCATGGGTGGCTTGGCCGCGGCGGCGCAATTGCAGGTACGCGTGTTGGGACCGGGCGACGTGGTCATCGCGGAATCCACGCCGATCCTGGGGTCGGGTGGCGCTGGTTCCGCCGGGTTCAGGAAGTTCGAATTGTGGATTCCTCCGCTGACGGCAGGCGGTCCCCTCACGATCGAGTTCGCGAACCTGGAATCCAAGGAAAGCGAGGCGGCCGTGGACGGGGTGACGCTGGTCGTTTTGGGAGCCCCGGTTCTCGACCCTCCGCGGCTCGTGGGTGGTGTTTGGAAACTGGCTTGGAGCGAGACGATTCCGTTCCATCTGCCCCAGTGGGCTCCGGACATTTCCGGGCCGTGGACCGATGTTTCCTTGGACGGCCTCCGGACCGAAGGCGGCAAACACCATCTGGATATCCCGTTCCAACCGGACGCCGGCTCAGGCTTTTACCGGACCCGATCGACGCAGCCGTAAACTTCTTTCAGACAGCCACAGACGAGTGCTGGGCCAGAAGCGCCTCGGCGGGGGCGATCTGACGCCAGGCGACGAGGCCCGTGAGGAGCGCAAGGCCCCCGCAGATCAGATAGGGCAGGGCGGTGTGATGATCAAACACCAACCCGGCGAACGGGGGACCCAAGACCCGCGCCAGGCTGCCGGCGCCTTGGGCGACCCCCAGCGTCGCGCCCTGTTCGGTGGCGGGCGTCAAACGGGATAAGAGTCCGAACAAGGGCGGACGGGTGAGCCCGGAACCGATGGCGAGCCCGCCGATCGTGAGCAGGACCAGGAGCCAGGTGCCGCCGCCGGTGTGGAAAAGGATGGACCAGGACAGGGCGTAAACGCTGTGCAGGAAGGGCAGGGGCAGCATGGCGGCGCCGAAAATCAGGAGGCTGACGGCGATCAGACGCGGTTCACCAACGCGCTTGACGAGCCGTCCGATCGGACCGGCCTGGACGAAGGCGCCGACCAGACCCGCGTAGCAGAAGAGGATGGCATTGGTACGGGCCGAGTCATGGTCGGTGAGGCCGAAATTGCGTTGGATCAGCAACCCCAGCGTGCTCTCGAAACAGGTGAACCCGAAGGTCGCCAGGAAGAACGTGCCGACCAGGAACCCGACGATCGGCTGACTGAGCGTGGCTTGGAATTGCGCGAACCGGGCCCGCGGGGCGGCCGGATTGGCACCGGGCCGCCAGCTTTCGGGGAGGCGTACGAAGGCGAGAAGGAAGTTGGTGGCGCACAGGAGCGCGGCGATGCAACCCGGGGCACTGGCGACCGCGGCCGGGGAACCGCCGGAATGTTCGACGGCAATCTGCGAGCCCACCGCCAGGGCCGGCCCGACGATGAAACCCAACCCGAAGGCCATCCCGATCAGGCCCATCCGTCGGGAGCGATCCTCCGGTGGCGTGATATCGGCGATGTAAGCTTGGGCGACGGTGATGTTCGCGCCGCAGATTCCGGCCACCAATCGCGAGATCAGGATCACGCCGAGGGCCGTCCGCCCGCTGAGGGTCGAACCATACGCAAAGACCGCATACGACACGGCCGCCCCGGCGGTGCTGACCAGCAGCACCGGGCGGCGCCCCACCCGGTCGGACAGCGCGCCCCACGCCGGTGCAAAGATGAACTGCATCAGCGAGTAGGCGGCCATGATCAGGCCGACCTCCAGTCCGGACGCCCCGAAGCCCTTGCTGTAGTTGGGCAACAACGGCAGGACGAGCCCGAAACCGATCAGGTCGATGAAGACCGTCAGGAAGATGATGCCGAGTGAGGCCTTTCGCATGCGCGGGGGATGCTGGGGTGCGCCGCCCGATCGGCGCAACCCGGTTGACGTGGTTATCGTGCGGTTGAGCCCGGGAGAATCCGCACCCCGTCCCCGACCGCGCGGTCCAACCGGGCGCGGGCGACGCTATAATCGTGGAGGGCGACACTATAGGTCGTGCGGGCTTCGGTGAGGGCGGTCTGGGCGGAAAGCACGTCCAATTGGGTGCCGGAACCGGCGTCCGCACGCGCGACCGAGAGTCGGACGGCCTCCTCGGCCTGTTCGATGACGCGGGCCTGGGAATCCAAGACTTCGCGGGCCTCGATGAAGTTGGAGTGGGCGGTGCGGACCTCGAACTCGATCCTCCGGACGGTGTCCTCGATGTCGATCCGGGCGCGGGCTTCCCGGGCGCGGGCGGCGGCGACGCGTCCCTTGGTGAGCCCGGAGTCCCAGATATCCCAATTCAATTGGGCGCCCACAACCCAGCCCTCGAGGTTATGGGTCAGGTCACGGTCGAAATTACGACTTTGCCAGCCATAGCCGGCGGTCCCGGAGAGTTGGGGGAAATAGTCGGACCGGGCCTGGCGCACCTCTTCGGCCCGGAGTTTTTCAGCAGTCCGGAGCGCTGCCAATTCGTGCCGTTGTCCCAACGCCCGGTTGATCGCGTCGGTCAATGGGACTTGCTGGGGATCCGCCGCCATGCGATCGGCGGTTTGGAGGGGGATGTCGGCATCGGCCCCGCGCGGCACGGTGAAACCGAGGAGGACGGCGAGGCTGTTCTTGGCGACCCGATGGCTGTTGCGGGCCCGGATGAGGCGGGGCTTGGCGTTGGCCAGTTCCACTTCGGCCCGCAGCACATTGAAGCGCGGGACCGTGCCGGCATCGAATCGTCGCCGCGTGTCGGTGAGTTCCTGTTCGAGCAGATGGATCGAGGCTTCCTGAACGATGATCTGTTCGGCGGCCAGGAGGATGTCCTGGTAACCGACGCGGACGCTGAGCAGCGTGTCACCGACGAGCGCCTGGAAATTGGAGAGGGCGGCCTCGCGGGTGAGCCGGGAACTGCGGGCGGAGGAGAGCAGTCGGCCCCCGGCGAAGAGCGGTTGCACGACCGAGAGGTTGGCGTTCCAATTCTGCGGATTGGAGAACGACACGGCGGGCGTCCCCGGCGCGAAGGCCACTTTCTCGATCCGGTCCGACTCGATCTGGCCATAGGCACCGGTCGAATTGACCCTGGGCAGGAAGACCGATCGCAGTTGGATGGACACACCCTGTGCCTCCTCGATGTCCTGCCGACCCTTGAGGATCGCGGGATTGGAGGCCAGGGCGATGTCGAGGCACTCATTGAGGGTGAGTGGATGGGCGGGCCACGCCGGGGTGTTGGAAACGGTCAACGACGAGGGACCCGGGTCGGCGGCGATGGCAGTGGCCGTCCGTGCGGTGACGAGGGCAAGGGCCAGGGCAAGGGCGGAAAAGGAAGGAGACTTCATGGCGCAGGATCAGGAGGGATGGGACACCGGTTCCATTGGGCTTTCAAGAGATGAGGAAACGCCGCTCCCGGATGGGCGTATCTGGGCATCGTGGGAAGGCGGGTAGGAAAACCCGCCCCGCTTCTCCCATGGCCCGGCTTCCCACGATGCCCAGATGCGTCCTTTCGCCAGGGGTTCCCGGCGGAATCACCGATTGGACCTGTGAAGGCGCGGGGGGGGCGGGAGGAGTCGGGGGTGTTTCGGCGCGCTGGATGAACACGTCGACCTGCTGGCCGACATAAATGGGGAACGTGGGGCGTTGGAATTCGTAAATCACCTGCAAAACCCGGGTGTCCACCCGCTCCAGGCTGTCGCCGGTCAGGCTGCGTTTGGGCACCACATAGGGTTCGATCCGCACGAAACGCAGGGGGAATTTCAGGTCGGCGTGGCCCTTGAGCGAGGCTTCGGCGGGTTTGCCCGGACCGACCAGAAGCGCATTCTGTTCATCCACCTCGGCCCGCACTTGGAGGCGGTCGACATCACCGAGGAGCATCAGGGGTTCGGTGAGCGCGGACGCGGGGGCGAATTCACCCGCCCGCACATTGACTTGGAGCAACCGGCCTTCACGCGGGGCGCGCACGGTGAGGACGGCCAATTCGGTGCGGGTTTGTGCCAGTTGGGCCTGCATGGCGGCGATCTGCGCCTCGGTGGCCGCCACCCGGGCCACGGCGCCCGCACGGCCGAACTGCCGTCGTTTCACTTCATCGGGGGTGGCCACCAGATCGCGTTCGAGCCGTTCGATCCGCGCCAATTGGTCCGCCCAATCCGCCGCCTGGTTCTGCTCGACGGCGAGTTGGGCGGCGGTCGCCTGGAGCTGGGCCGTCATCGTGTCGAGTCGTGCGCGGGCCTCACGATCATCGAGTTGGAACAGAGGGGCATCCTGTTTCACCGTCTGGTCGGCGCCGACGAAGACCTGGGTGACCAGGCCGGCCTTGGGGGCCGCGACCCTCACATTCTCGCGGGACGCCTCGATCAACCCGGTCGCGGCGACGGAATCGGCGAAAGGGGAGCGGGCGGGCTGGGAGAGCGGGCCGGGGGCGGGCGGATGGGTGCCTTGACGCCGGACCAACAGCAGGGCTCCCGCGATCCCGGCCAGCGCGAGGTAAAAGGAGATTTTTCGGAAGAGCATGGGAATCAATTCAACGGTGTTGACGGAGATATTCCTGGAGTTCGGCGCCGCCATATCTTTCCCGGACCCGACCGTCCTCCATCTCGGTCAGCCGGTCGGCGTAGGCATAAGTCCGCGGATCGTGGGTGACGATGACGACGCATCGCCCCGGGGCCCGGGCGGCGTTCAGGAAAAGATCCATGATCTGGTGACCAGTCTCGCGGTCCAGCGCGCTGGTGGGCTCATCGCAGATCACCAGGCGGGGTTCGTGCACCAGGGCGCGCGCGATGGCCACCCGCTGCTGCTGCCCGCCGGACAGTTGGGTGGGTCGCTTGCGTTCGCGCCCGGCGAGCCCGAGTCGGGCGAGAAGATCGGCGGCCCGCGCCTCGGCCTCGCGACGGCCCACGCCATTGAGGAGCAGGGGGACGCTGACATTCTCGATGAGGTCGAGGGTGGGGATGAGGTTGAACTGTTGGAAAATGAAACCGATATGGCGGCGGCGGAACCCGGTGATCTGGGCGCGGGAGAGCTCATTGAGCCGCGTCCCGAAGACGTCCACCTCGCCTTCATTCCATTCGAGAGTCCCGGCGATGACACTGAGCAGGGTGGTCTTTCCGCAACCGGACGGTCCGACGACGAGGTGCAGTTCGCCTTGGGTCGCGGTGAAATCGGCCCCCTTGAGGGCGAAAGTCCGGGCGTCTTCGCTGCCAAAGGACTTGACGACCCCGCGCGTGGTGATGGCGTCGGAGGGGGTCGGGGCCGGGGCGACCGACGGGGGCGGGTG
>JANYCC010000318.1 GCA_025360495.1 Verrucomicrobiota bacterium
GACGAGTTGGTTCTCCTCGATGAGCGCGAGGATCGGCGCCGCAGCGAAGCCGGTGTCGAAGAGGGCGGCCTCGCGGGTGACCTCGTCCCAGACGAGATAACAATTCACGGTGACATCGTCCCCGGAACTGGTGATCACCCGCAATTCGCGCCAGGTCGAAAGGTCGACCGATTGGGGTCGCCACCCGTCATGCTGGCGTTGGAGACGCAGCCCTTGCAGCGTGAGTTTGCCGCCCAACTCCGCCCAACGCACGCCGGTCGGGGCACGACCCGTGGACTCGAATAGTTGATACGCTTCCACCCCAAGGCCGGCGGCCGTCGCGGCGGCCTCCACCGTGGTCTGAGTCGAAATGCGCGCCTTGCGCAGGATGTCCCCGATGGAGTCGTCAAGATTCATCAAAGCAGGACAAGGTAGGATTTCCGGGTTCCCAAGGCAACGGAGAGAGGACCGCCGGCCCGAGCCCGTAACCTCCCGGTGCCAACACTGTTGAAGGCGACATGGAAAACAAACTCCGCCTCCGCCTGTCACCGCGTCCCTGGATCTTCGGGCTCATCGCCGGCACTTCATTGGGCCTCACCCCTGCCATCCACGCCGAACTTGCGCCTCCCATGGGTTTGGGATTCGTGGTTCGCGACGAGTTAACCAAAGCCGTCATTGGCTTCATCGTCGAGAGCGTGTTGAAAAATGGTCAGTTCATCCCGAGTCTTCGCACCTCCCTGCTGCCGTCTTCCAAGCCGTCCCTGCACCTTTCGGTCGAAATCACGGAGTACCTGCGGAACACGCGCCTCAAATACCCGCGCCAACCCCTGTTGACCGAGGATTACTCGGTCAAATTGATCTCCTCGGGCTATCTCGTGACCCGGAACCGTCGCGTTGACGGCGTGGCGATGCCCTTGGATTCCCTGGTCCTGCCTTTCCGGCCGGGTGGGCTCACCACCGCCAATGCGAGCGCGAACCTTCCCCCGTGGTGGATACCGCCCCAACTCAATCACCTGAAACGGTCCTGCGGTGCGGCGATCAACGGGGACGTGGTCATCAATGACAGTGACGAGACGTTCCAACTGGGGGTGCGGGCGGAAGGCTCCAACTGGAACGTTGCGGCGGGCAGCGTGGTTTCAACGTCCGTTCGTGTGATGTTGGACCACCTTCAGAACACCTGCATGTCGGCCTTGGAGACGCTGCCCGATGGAACGTTGAACGGGCGTTTGGTGACCGCCTTGGTGGCGCCGGTGGTCATCCAGTTGGACTCCAAAGGCAACGGTTCGAGTGCCCCGATCCGGATGGGCGATCCCCGCGTGTTTGTGGAGACGGCCGGTTCCCCGCCGGTGGTTTGGAATCCGGTGGTGTTGCAGGTCACCCAAAGCCCGGTGGACCGATGAACCTGTCCTCCCTTCCAAAGCCGCCTGGTGGCCCGACAAGGTGGCACCTTTGGGTGGGGGCCGGCGTGGGCATGCTCCTCGTCGCAATGCTTCTCCGGTCGGCGCGGCCGAGGGGGACGTCGGAGCATCCGCCCACCGGTGGCCCCGGGAAGTCCCGCGCCGATGACCCTTCCACGCCGCCTCCCCGGGGAGCCCACCAACCCGTCTCCCGATCAATGTTCCCCACCCCTCTGGGGGCGGCGGTCGAGACGGTGGAAATACCGGCGGTGTCCGCGGTGCCTTCGACACCAGGCCAGGTCGAGCTCGCACTGCTGCTGCCGGAACTCCAGTGGCTGGTCAACCAAGGGGAAATGCTGGGCAATCCCGGTCGGGATGCCGCCCATATCGCCGGGCAATTGCTCCGGTCCCGTTTCAGCGAACGCTGTCGGGTGGTCGGCGAAGTCCCGATGCCGCGTCCGGCCTGGCCGGTGGCCAACGCCGCCACCCCGGACGAAGCACCGGCGGTGGACCCGGGTCCGACGGCGGAACGGTCCGAATGGGCGGCGACATTGGAGCGGGATGAATCCAACTTCCAAGATTACCTGCGCACGGCCCGATCGGAATGGCAGCGTCTCGGGATACCCAGCGAGCGGCAGCCCATGCTGAACCGCTTCCTTCTGGAGGCCGTGCGCGATATCGAGGTGTTATGCGAGGTTGGCCAACATGTCGAAGGGGGGGAGGTGCGGACATTTCCCGAATCGGTTACCGGCGGGACCGGACCGGTGACCGACGAGGAGTCGCTGCTGGCGGCCTATTATTACCGGGAAGTGACGCGTCGGATGTTACAGCGGATGGGAGTCGGGGTGGACGACCAGTTTCTCCGCCTGCTGGTCAGTCGTGGTCTGGGTCGGCCGATCACGCCCCTTTCGGTGATCGTCCCCTGAATGCCGCGGCGGTCTGGGTCACTGTTTCTTTTTCTTCTTCTTATCGTCGGCCGGCGACGCCTCCGTGGTGCCCTTCATGGGGACCGAATCCAGAAACTTGTTCAGTTCCTCCTGTCCCATGATGGTCGGCTTGAGCGTGGCTTTGGAACGTTCCTCGGCGGTGAGATTGGCGAGTTGGTTGGGCGCGGCGATGATCGTCGGCGTCAGGAAGATCATCAGCTCGGTTTTGACATTCGACTTCACCTTATGTTTGAAGGCATTTCCCAACCACGGGATGTCGCCGAGCAATGGGATTTTGCTTTCGGACACGTTGACCTGGGTGTCCATGAGGCCGCCGATGATGACGGTCTGGCCGTCCGGGACGACCACCACGGTGTCCGCCACCCGCGAATTGATGACGGGTGCGAGGGCGCCTGCCGAAATGGGGACCCATTGGGATCGGTCGGCGAGTGCCGAAGTCTCGGGTGAAACGATCATTTCCACCAAGCCGTCCGGCGTGATGAAGGGGGTGACCCTCAGGATGATGCCGACACTCTGGTAGGTGACGGTGTTGATCTGCCCGTTGACGGCATCAAACCGGGTGGCGCTGACGAGGGGGACGCTCTGGCCGAGGCTGATGGTCGCGGGCTGGTTGTTGCGGGCGAGAATGGACGGGCGCGAGAGCACCTCGGCCTTTCCGGCCTGGGCGATGGCCCGGAGGGTGACCTGATAATCGGATCCCAAAACCTGATAGATCCCGGCGCCGGGAGGGATGGGGCTGAAAGGTTGGACGGGTTGTCCGAGGGCGTTGGCAACAGTGCCGGTCGCGGAGTTGGCCAGGCCGGACAATCCGAAGATGTTGGCGATGCTTCCGGTGGAAGATGAGCCGTTGATCCCCTTGACCAAGCCCCCTTCGATCCCGATGTCCGAACTGTTATTGTGGGTGATTTCCAGGAAGACCACCTTGATCAGGACCTGCGGGCGGGGATGGTCGAGGCTCTTGATGACATCCTTGATCTGGAAGTTGGTTTCCTCGTCGGTGATGACGATGATTTTCCGGGTCTCAGGATCGATGGAGATGGTGGCATCCCCGACCTGGGTGTTGTTGGGATAATCGCGGGTGTTGGATCCGGTGCTGGAACGTCGGGCACCGCCGCCGCCGCCGAATGGGCCTTGGGCCAGTGCCGGAGCGATGAGGAGACCGCCGGACAGCAGCGCCAACCACAGAGTCAAGCGCCGGGTGAGGAAGGGTTTCATGAACATGTCGACAGGGTAGGGGTTGGGTCGATCGAATCAGTTGCCGCGGCCGGTGCCACCGCCGCCACCACCGCCACCCGTGCCGGAGCCGAACCCGCTGGTGGTGCTGCGATTATTGTTGTTCTGGTTTTGTGTCGCCCGGGTGTTGAGCGCGCTGGTGGTCGTGGCGGAGGAACGCTGGGTGTTCCGGGAGTTCTGCTGGCTTTCGAAGAGCGTCTTCAGCACCTCCTGGACCTGGGTCGGATCGGCGTTTTCCAAGTCATAGACATAAACCTTCTGCTTCCGCGCCGGATTGGAGTCGAGTTGTTCGATCATCGCGCCGATCTGGCCCATGAGATCCCGTGCGGCGCTGACGATGACCGAGCTGGTCCGCAGATCGGGAATGGCGAGCACCTTGCCCTTTTTCTTCGCGCGATCGCTGCTGGCCGCGGCCGCATTGTTGTTGCCGCCGCCGAATCCGCCAAAGGGTCCGCCACCAAACCGAACCTGGGTGCGGGATGTGTCATTGGACTTGGTTTCATCCGGAAACAGGCCGGACAGCACGTCGGCCATCTCGGACGGGTCCGCGTAACGCAGGCGGAAAACGCGGAGTTCGGTCACGTCCTGCACATTGGTGTCCACATTCTGGACCAGTTCCTCAATGGACGGCATGACGTCATCGGGCGCGTTGACGACCAGGGAATTGCTGTGCTCGTCGGCGACGGCAGTCACTCTGGAAGCGGACGCGCGTGTGTTGCCACCGGCCCCGCCGCGATTGCCGCCACCGGCCCCCTGGCCGAACCCGCCGGCACCGCCCTGACCCCCGCCGGCACCGGGGAATCCACCACCACCGCCGAAGCGTCCCCCGCCGCCATTGTTGTTGTTGCCCCCGGCGTTGCCGGCGGCCTGGGACGGGAACAATTCCTTGATCACGGCCGCCAGTTCCTTCGCGTCGGCGAACCGCAGGGGAAACACTTTGATCGTGGTCATCCCCGCCGAGGAAGTGTCGAGCGCCCGGATGATTTCAGCGATGCGATGGATATTGATCTGGGTGTCGGTGATCACCAGCGCGTTGCCCGCCTCGTTCGCCGTCATGGTCGCGGTGTCGGACATCAGCTGGGTGAGATTCTGGGTGAGCTGAGCCGCGTTGATGTATTTGATCGGGATGATCTGCGTGACCATTTCCTCGGTCTTGGGGATGTCGACGGGGTTGCTGCCGCTATGGACCGGGAAGTCCTTACCTTTGGATCCGGATTTGCTGACGATGGTCAGGGTGCGGCCGTTGCGGATGGCGGAATAGCCATTCTTGCTGAGGGCCGAATCCAGGATGGTGAAGGCCTCTTCCTGGGTGACCGGTTGGTTGCTCCATACGTTGACTTTCCCCCGCACTTCGGTGTCCAGCACGATGATATAGCCCGCGGCCTCGCTCAGGTAATTGAGCACCATTTCCAAGGGGACATCCCGGAAATTGAGGCGCAGCGATTTGGATCCCACCGGGGCGTTGGTCAGGTAAGCGCGCGCCGGGGTGGCCGTGCCATCCGGGGGCGCGGTGAGCTCGGGCTTGGTGTCCGGCACCGGCGCTGCCGGTTCCTCACGGACGGCGGGGGCCGCGGCTTTGCCCGCGTCGGCGGGAGTGTCGTCCGCGCGAAGGCCGCCCAGGCCCAAGAGGCCGAGCAACAGCCACGTCGGCCAATGTAGGGGATTATTGTTTTTCATTTTTCAACTCCTGTTCACGCTTTTGCAGCAGGCGCTTGAGCACGTCATTCGCGTCCCCGCCCGATCCGCTTCCAGAAACTTCCGTCACACCCTCGGCACCCGGCTCATCCGCATCGGCCGGGGTCGTCTCCTTGGGCGGCTCGGGCGACCCGGCCGCCGAGATCACCCACGGACCGTCGTCCGTCCGTCGGAACTGGGTCCCGACCCGCGCCGTCACCGTCTTACCGTCCGCCTCGAGCTTCACCTCGTCCACTGTGATCGAGGTGATCCGGTAACCTGCGATGGTTTCGTTGGTCTTGGCGGCTTTGCGGTAGGAGGCACCCGAACCATCGAAGAACGCCAGATCGCCCTGGTCATAGGACATCGTCCCGGCCAGCTTGAAGGAATCGACCCGGACCGTCCGGCGGGGTGCGCCGCCCCCGGACCGTCGGGTGCGTGCCGAGCGGTTCGGGTTGAAAATGTTGCGTTCACTGATCACCCGGAACGTGGTGAAATCGGTCTTGGCCGCCAAGCCATTGGTCGCCCCGTTGGCCGGTTTCGCATCCCCAGCCGCGGGGTCGATCGTGACGGGGGAATTGGTCGCCGGGGAATTGGTCGCGGACTCGGCGACGGCATTGACGGCGGCGACGGCGTTGGTTCCGACCAAGCCGGCCGGGGGCGCATTGGACTCCACTGCTTTCACCGGGGCGGCGGTGCAGGCGATGCCCGCCAACGCGAGTCCCGTCCAGGCCCGAAAGAGGGATGCAGGATTCATCATAGTTCAGGCGGATTGAGGAACAGGCCGTTGACTTGCAGCCCCAGCGTCAATTGCGATCCATCGCTCTCCCGCGTGCTCAATTCGAGCGAGTCCACGCGAACCCCCAATGGGTCCCCCTCCACCTCGTAAAGAAAGCGGGTCAGGGCCGCGAGGCTTCCATAGGCGTCCACCCGGCATTCCAGGGTCATATAGTCTTCCCCGGGATGTTTCCACTGCGGTTTGACCGACGTGACGCTGATCCGGCTGTCGGCGGACCAGCGATCGAAGGCCCTCAGCATGGAACCTTCAGCGGTCGAGACGATGCCCGGCAGGGAATTGGTCCTGATCCCGTCCCACCGGTCGCGAATGTTCCTTTCACGAAGCAGGGTCTGTCGGCCTTGGGCGAGGTCGTGACGCAGCTTGGCGATGCGATCGGAGCGCTCATTCCAACTGGCGATGAGCGGGCGCAGCACCAACCGCTCGCCCACGAAGAAGGCGACCAGGACGAGGGCGATGACGACCAGCAATTGTTGCCGATTACGGAGGTCCAGATTCATAGCTGCCGTGCCGAGTTGTCCCATCGGAAATTGAAGGTGAACACCAAGGGTGATTTGCCCCGGAGAGTCTCGACCTGCACATCGGACACCTGGTTGGCCGACCGCAGGTGGTCGAGGGTCTTCAACAGGGCCGCATTGTCGCGCGCGGTGCCGGAGCACACCACCACTCCGGCGTCGCGCATCTCAATGGTCTTGGCCGTCACCGTGCCGTCCTCGGGAAACGCCTCGGTGAGCCCGCGCAAGATCGCCAAAGTGCGATACGATTGATCGAACCACGGGCGGAAACGCTTGATCTGGCCTTGCAGTCGATCGACTTCCTCCACCCGGGCTGCGATCCCCTTCCACTCCTTCTCAAGCGACATGAGTTGGTATTGTTGGATCAGGAACGCGAGGAGCACGATCGCTGCCACCCCGCCGGCCACCATGCCCGCATGGGCGAGTCGCTTGGAGGAGTGACGGGAGGTGAAACTCTGCCATGCGGACAACCGGGGCGGCAGGAATTCCAAGGAGACGGGGCGCCGGGCGAGATTGTGGACCGCAATCGTCAGGGAGCCCGTCAGGATGCGGCCCGGGGGAAGTTCGAGCCCGAGCCCCGCGGCAGTCCCGGTGGTGACCCGTTCCACCGCCAGCCCCAGGGTGGCGGCCCGGGCCTGCAGGTCGGAAGCAAGCCGGTCCGCCGCCGCCCCCGAACCCACGATCCGGAGACGTTTGACGGCGTCCCGGGTGTCCGCGGCCAACTGGCCGAAGGTCACGCGCAATTCCCGCGCCACCTGGTCGGCCCGCACCCAATGCTCCGCGCCGCTGGTGTCGAGCATTCCCGCGAGCGAGCGCAAGGCTGCGAATCCGCCGGTCCCCCCGACCGCCAGGGACACGTTGGCGTGTCCGACCTCCAGGGTCACGGCTTGGTCGGTCGGGTCGGCGGTGGCCGTGGCGAGGACCGGGAAGGCCAGGGTGAACGACACGGGGATGAGCCGGGCCGCACGGAGAATCTGTTCGACCCGTACCACGCGCTCCAGGGGCACGGCGATCTGCATCGCGCCGGCACCGCCGGGACCGGAAACAAACCGGGTCTGGGTGATCACGAGGGCCTCCGGGGAATACGGGAAGCCCCGCTCCGCTTCCAACTGGAGCAACCCCGCAAGATCCTCCTCAGGCAGGTCGGGCAGGGGCATCGCCAATGTCAGGGCCCACTCCAGTGGCAATCCCACGACACACCGACGTTCGCGGATCCCGGCCGCGTCCAGTTGCGCTCTCAATTCGGCGGCCACCGCCGTGACCTCGCCCGTCAGCAGATCGGAAGTGAGTTCGAAGGAGACAGCGGTCCCGGCTTCCGCCGAACCATTGGCACGGCGCACGACGACGCCTTCGACCCGGCGGCCATCGAAGGTGAGGCCGAGGACCGACGTGGGGTTTTGGCGGTTGAGCCAGGCCTTCATCGCTGATTCTGGTTGAGCACAAGTTGTTGCTGACGTTCGCGCACCTCGCGGCCGAGAGCCCAGCCGAGGTGGCTGAGGTCACGTCGCGCGGTGATCCGGGGGGTGGCTTCCGAGGTGTCGATCACAAAACGGGTCCGTCGATAGCCACGACCATAGTGGCCGACCGCCACCACGTCCGCGGTGTATTGGTAGCTGTGTCCGGTGAGGTACGGGCCGGCCTGGATCGCGCTGGCCCGGTCGAGCACTTCCGCCACCCACGAGACGGTGTTGAGCTTGTCCGGATTGGACTGCCTATAGGCGGTCAATTGGGGAGCCTTGTCGGCGCCGATGCCCGGAATGCACGTCAGGACGGCTTCGCTGGCGGTGTTCACATTGACCAGGCCCTCCTCATAGTTGCCGGCCGAAGCCGTGAGGTTGGTCTCAATCTGGCTGAACTCATTCGCGGTCATGCCGCTCCGGACAAAGAACTCCAGCACGCTGCGGAAGGGTCCGTTGAGGCCACCGGCATTCCCACCACCTCCGGGTCGCCCGCCACCCCCGGCTCCCAAGATCTGGTTGGCGCGATCGGAACCGAGCTTTTCCTGGAGGATGGGGGCGAGCCTCTGTCCGGCGCCCGCCAGGTTCACATTCACCCGTTTGGTTCCATCCGGAAGGGTGTTGGACTCACGGCTCGAAACGGTGACGTATTCCAGGACGCCAGGGTCAAGCCGCCCATCCCGGTTGTCCACCGGCAGGGTGGTGGGGCCGTCGTTTTCGTTCGGGTCCAGCACGCCGTTCAGGTTCGGATCCTCGCCGAACAGGATCTCCATGTCCGCCCCGGCGAGGAGGCGCATTTCCTCGATGCTTTCGAACTTCGCATTCTTGCAATGATAGGGTGGATTGCGGCGCAGATACGTCTCGTCCTCCGCGCCGTTCTCGGTCACGTCGCTGTCGGCATCGCGCCAGTCGATGATCGCCGCGGCCAATTCCGGCGTCATGCGCGGCAGCAGCGTGAGCATGTCCACGGTCGCCGTGTTGATGTTGAGCTTGGAAGCCTCGTCGATGAGGCCGAAATAAGGGCGCTCGGTGGTCGGCTGCGCGGTTTTATAATCGCGCCCCAGAAACCAGAACCGCGCGTCGCCGACCGCCACCGATTCGCGCTGGTAGGTCAAGGGATCCGGCATGACGCCGGGTTGATCGGTGTGGGCCAGGACATAGACCGCATAACGGGCCGCACCATCAACGGCCTGGCTGGCCTCGGTGGCGGCGACCCGGTTGTCGGCCGCCCGCAGTTCGAGCGAGGAGGAATTGCCGAAATAGAGCGCGATGCTGACGAGCCCGAGGGCGATCCAGAGCACGATGATCAGCACCGTGCCGTCCTGATCACATCCGTGTTCGCGCGTTCGATGGACCCTCATGGGGTCCCTCCGGTTGTCGACGCAGTCTGGTTGGTGCTGGCGGTGATCAGGATGGGGACCACCAGTTCCAGCGGGGCGCGGTTCGGGCGTCCGGCACTGCCCATCGGACCGCGTGAGGGATCGTCGGCCAACGTCAGTTGGACCTTAACGGCCTTCGGCAAAACGAGGTCTTCATTGGTCGAATTCCAAGTGTTCTGCCAGGCGGTGCCGTTATAAAATGTGAAATCAATCCGCTGCACCCCGGCCAGCAGCCTCTGCTCCTCGGGTTCGTCCTGAAGCGGCGGCAGATGATTGCGGGTGACGAGGCGGACCAGGTCCTTGCCGACCGAAAAGATGCCGTTGGTGCCGGGACGGAGTGCGTAGGAAACCTTCAGGATCTCACCCCAGGGAACCAGGTCGCCCAATTGGCCGCTGCTGGTGTAGATCGCCATGTCGACATCCTGCGCGGCGCCGTCCCCGGACGACGCGCCGATCAGGAGATTGCTCTGGATGAGACCGGAGGGAAGGACGATGCCGGCGAGGTCGCGGCGGAGGATGGCGAGGGCGTGGTGGGCGGGTTCGGCGGCCTCAATGGCGTCGGCCGTGTGGGTGCGGAGCCGCATCGCCGAGTAAAAGACCCCACTGATGGCGCTGAGGACGACCGCGAAGATCACCATCGCCAGCAGCAGTTCAATCAGGGTGAACGCCCGTTCCCCAGCCTGCCCCCGATCGCGGTCGGTCCCGACGGACCCACGGCAAAGTCCTCCCGACGGACCCGGGGCCCGGCCCGGCTGCGGCGGGCGGGCGGAGGGATGTCGGTTGGCGTGCATGGTTGGGGAGGCGTGGGTGTTTTATTGCTGGTCCTGGTCCGGATCCAAGAGCGTGCTCACCCGGATGTCGCAGTCTTGGTTCCGCACCGCGTAGGTGACTTGGAGGGTCACGAGTTTGAGGGTGTCCTTCTCCCACGCCTGCGATTCCACCTTCCAGCGGTAATCCTGGTCGCCCTCCCGGACGGAACCCCCGGACGAGCGTTTCCATTGTCCGGTGACCAGGAGTTCCGCAAGCATGCGGTCGGCGACCCGGACCGCCTCGGATTTCCGGATCGCCACCTGTGCGGCGCGGCTGGCCACGGACAGTCCCTCCACCGCCACGGGGATGACGATCGCCAGAAATGCGAGCGCGGCGAGGGCTTCGACCAGCGTGAACCCGGCGGACTTCCGGTTAGCGACGCGCATAAGCCAGTTGGTTCGTCGGGATTTCATAATGGAGGCGGTTGGCGCTCAGTGCGACCCACACGGCATCCGTCGGAAGCACCTTCCGGCCGGTGCTGGGATCGGGCCGGAAACCGATGACCTCCGGGTTGCCTTCCCCGAGGAAGCCGTCGGGTTGGAAGCGGATGACGGTGGCACTGCGGCCGAGTTGGAGGCTCGACTGGGCCTGCTCGCGCCGGGCCGAAACGGAGACCGGGGCCATGACCTCCAAAAGCACGTCCCGCCCCAGGTCATAGGTGATGGCGTGGATGTCCCGGGTCTCATAGCTGACTTCCTCCGTGAGCCCGTAAGTGCGTTGTTGCGTGTCGATCCAGAGCAGCATGGGTATCCCTTCGGAGACGGCACGGCTTTCGGCATAGCGGGTGAGTGACACAAACCTTCGGGCTTCGGAATCGAGCGTCCGTCCGCGGAAAAAATTCCCCAGGGAAGGCGCCACCACGGCGAGCACGATGACCAGGACGGCCATGACCAGGATCAGCTCGATGAGCGTGAATCCGGCCCGGACGGCCGGCCTAGCGCCGCTGCGGGTTGGATTGTTGCCAGTTGGTGACATCGTCGTCCCCCCCGGCCCGCCCGTCGGGTCCCACGGAATACAGGTCATAGCCATTGGGGTTGTGTTTGCCCGGGCACTCGTAGATGTAATCGAAGCCCCAGGGATCCTTGGGGACCTGGTCCTTCATGTACGGCCCTTTCCAGTTCTGGGCGTCGCGCGGCAGGATCACCAGGTCTTGGAGCCCCGACTTGCCCCGCGGATAATGCCCGGTATCCACCTCGAAGGCGTCCAGGGCGGTGCTGAAGGTGGAGATCTGGGTGGTCGCGGCGGCAACCCGCGCCTGCTCGGTGCGGCCGGCGAACTTGGGCACCACGATCGCCGCGAGGATGCCGAGGATCACGAGCACCAACAGCAACTCGATCAGGGTGAAGCCCGCCTGACGGAGGCGTCGGGCCGGGTTCGATCGATGGGGTTTCATAGGTCTCATAGGTCGTAACATTCCGGGGTCACTTGATGTGTTCTTGGAGCGAGAAAATGGGCATCACCATGCCGATGAAGATGACGCCGACGAAACTGGCGATCAGGAAAAGCATGAGGGGTTCGGCCAGGGCGACGGCGGTCTTCAATTGTCCGTCGAGATCGTGTTCGGTGGTGTTGGCCAGACGCACCAACTCGTGGTCGAGACGCCCGCTTTCCTCGGCCACGGAAATCATTTCCAAGGTGGCCCCGGAAAACAGGATCCGGCAATCGCCCAGGCTGGGTCCGAGCGGTTTGCCCTCCTTGACCCGCTCGATCGAATTGGACACGGCATCCACGAGGATCTGGTTGCCGATGGAGCGACGGGCGACGTTGAGGCTGTTGATGAGGGGCACGCCGGCGCCGAGGAGTGTGCCCAGCATGCGGCAGAAGCGGGACATCGCGAACTGCGCGATGAGCGGGCCCACCACCGGGGCCCGGATGATGACCCCCTCCCAGGCACGCCGGCCCGGGACCGACACCAGCCAGGCGCGGAGGAAAAACCCGGCGATCACCAATGCCAGAACCACGAAGAGCCCATAGCTGCGCATCACCTCGCTGGTGCCGACGATGATCTGGGTCAGGAGCGGAAGCTTGGCGCCAAAGCCGGTGAAAATGGTTTGGAAACGGGGGATGAAGAAAACGAGAAGGAAGACCAGCACCCCGAGCGCGAGCACCAACAGGATCGTCGGGTAGAGGAGCGCGGTCATGACCTTGCCCCGCATTTCCTTCTCGCGGGCCTGAAAGTCGGCGATCTGGTTCAGGACGACTTCCAGGAATCCGCCCGCCTCGCCGGCCTCGACCATCGCCACATAAACCTTGGGGAAGGTGGCCGGGGACCGGGCCATGGCATCCGCCAGGGACAGGCCGTCGACGACCAGATCGTGCACCTGCCGCCATTGGGCGCCGGCGGCGGGATTGGCAGCCTCGCGGTTCAGGATGATCAGGGCCCGGCTGAGAGGGACACCGGCGGAAAGCAGGCTGGCGAGCAAACGGGTGAAATTCTCCAGGATTCGCGGGGTGATCCGCCCGCCGGAGGAACCGAGATTGAACGCGGGATTCGCGGACGCGGCACCCTTGGCATCGCGGCCGGGTTCCTTGGAGGCGTCTTTGGGGGCGGGTTTCGGCGCCGGTTTCAGCGCTTTGCCTTGGGGTCGCAGGGTCGCGGAACCCGCTGCGGAACCGCCGGGTTCCACGACCCGTATGGGGCGCAAACCGAGGGCCTCGATCTGCCGGAGCGCCTCCGCCCGGTTCCCGGCGTCGAGTTGGCCTTCCGCCACGGAGCCGTTCGGTTGCAAGGCACGGTAATTGAAAGAAGCCATGGTGGTGGGACCCTTCAGGCCGGCGTGCTCGTCGCGGCGGTCGCAGCGTTCTTGGCGCCCTCGCGTTCACCGGCTGACTGATCCTTGGTGACCCGGAACACCTCCTCGGGCGTGGTGACGCCCTCGCGCACCAATCGCCATCCGTCGTCCCCCAGCGCACGCATGCCGGTGCGTTCGGCCGCCTCACGGATCTCACCGCTCGAGGCGTTTTTCAGGATCAACCGGCGGATTTCAGGCGTGGTGTCCATCCACTCGAAGATGCCGCGGCGGCCGTGATAGCCGGTGTTGCGACACTCACGGCAACCCACTGCGCGGTAGATCGGAGTGCCCGTCGGGAAGTGGAGTTCCGCGGCGAGGGTGAGGGCCGTCAGGGAGGTGTCGATCTGGCGGCAGTGGGGGCAAAGCACCCGCACCAACCGTTGCGCGAGCACCGCTTCCAGCGAGGAGGCCACCAGATAAGGTTCCACCCCCATGTCCACCAGGCGCGTCAACGCACCCGGCGCATCGTTGGTGTGAAGCGTTGAAAACACCAGGTGACCCGTGAGCGACGCCTGGACCGCGATCGCCGCAGTTTCATGGTCCCGGATTTCGCCGATCAGCAACACGTCCGGATCATGGCGCAGGATGGCCCGCAGCCCGCGGGCAAAGGTCAGGCCGGCCTTCTCGGAAACCTGGATCTGGTTCACGCCCCGGAGCTGGTACTCGATCGGATCCTCAATGGTGATGATCTTCCGGACCGAGTCGTTGATCTCGCCGAGCGCCGTGTACAGCGTCGAAGTCTTGCCGCTGCCGGTCGGTCCGGTGACCAGGATGATGCCGTGGGGCAAGCCGAGCACGCGCCGGAACCCCCGCAATTCCCGCTCCCCCATCCCCAACTGCGACATGCCGCGAAGGGTGGAATTCTGTCGCAGCAACCGCATCACCACGGCCTCCCCGTGCAACATCGGGATCACCGAGACGCGGATGTCCACCTCGGCGTCGTCCAGGCGGATCTTGATGCGACCATCCTGGGGCAGACGCTTCTCGGCGATGTTGAGATGACTGAGGATTTTGACGCGGGAAACGATGGCCGGTTGGAACCGCTTGATCTGCGCCGGCACCGGAACGTCCTGCAGCACGCCGTCGATGCGGTAGCGGATCCGCATCTCATCCTCGAACGGTTCGAGATGGATGTCCGAGGCGCGCAGTTCGATCGCGTCCCGCAACACCTGGTTGACGAACCGGATGATCGAGGCGTCTTCTGCGGCGTTGTCGAGGTCGGTGTCCTCGTCATTGTCGTCGACGACTTGGAACGAGGCCTCCTCACCGAGCGTATCGATGGTGTCGGCGCCGACGCCCAGGCGCTTTTTCATCTCCCGCTGGATCGCTTCGCGCGGGGCGAGGACCGGTTGGAGACGGAGACCGGTCATCGCCTTGAGGGCATCGAGACCCTGGGTGGCGAAGAGACGGCAGGTGGCGATTTCCACCGTGCCGTTCTCGCGCCGCAAAGGGAGTAATTCCTCCTTCAGAAGGATGCGGGCCGGGAAGAGCCCGAGCACCTGGCGGTCCGGTTCGATCTCGTCGAGGGCGTTGAACGGCACCTCATATTCCTGGGCCAGCCAACGCAATACTTCCGCTTCCGAACTCGGGGGCGCGTCCCGGCCCGGGGAGCCCAAGGCACGGGCGTCGGCGGCCGACAATTGTCGGTCGGCAACCATCCGATCGAGCAATCCGGTCAATGAGGAGGCGTCAGCCATGGGAACAGGGGACAATCGGACTCACGACCCCTACTTGAGCACTCCGACCAGGACCGCCTGAGCCTCCTGCTTGACGGAAAGGACCTGCCGGAGGTCTTCCTGGGCCTTTTCGAGCTTGGCTTCCTTGCCCTTCTGCACGGTCCGGTATTTGGCGAGTTTGGCTTTGATCTCGTCGGCCGGCGCATTCGCATCGATCGCCTTTTGGAGGGCCTCCGCCTCCGGGCTGGGCGTGCCACCAAACCGGCGTCCGCCGCCGCCACCGCCTGCCGTCGCTCCGGCACCCCCACCGGCCGCATCCCCACCTGCGGCCGCCGCTCCGGGTCCGCCCGGTCCTCCTGGACCGCCGGGTCCACCGCGGCCGCCCATCATTCCGAAACCACCGCGGCCGCCCATGTCACGCCGGGCTTCATTGACCTTTTCAATGCGGTCCGAGATCAGCTTCCACTCGGCATCGTCCTTGACCCCGAATTGCTCGCGCATCCGGTCCATCATCTGTTGTCGCATCTGGGCCGGATCGAAGTTGCCGCCCTGTCCGCCGCGGTTGCGCCGACCGCCACCCGCCCCGCCTGGATTCTGGTCGGCCCCGGGATCCTGAGCCGCCAATTGCGCCGTGCCCACCGTCATCGCGACGGCCAAACCCGCCGCCGACAGGATGCTCACAATGTTCTTTTTCATACGATGCTCCGAATGCTGAAATGTTATGAGTGGAATGCCTTGATGTACACGGGGGGTGACTGGACCGGGGCCGGGGGAGTTACAGCAAATCACCTAGCGGCCCGACCCGGAGTCCCGGGCTCAATGACCGCGGAAGACGCTGGCAAGGATGGCCTCCTTGGCCTTCCACAACAGGGTCATCGTCAGGGCCAGCGGCAGCAGCGCCAACATGATGAAGAGCCAGTTCCGGGATTCCGCCAGGTCCGCCAGGAAGACCTGCATGGTGAGTGGCACCGGCCACGGCACAGTCCGGACCGCCCACTGCAACAACAACAGCACCCCCAGCAGCCCGATCAGGTGTCGGTTGACCCGCGTGAACAGTCGGGTGTCGGCCCGGAACACCTCGTCGGGCAGCATGGCGGCCAGTCGGGAAAGAACGCCATTCAAGGCGAGCATGAAGCCGATGCCGGACAAGGTGAACAACCCGAGACTTTGCGTGAAGAGGGGATGTTCGGGCTCGACGCTCCACCAGTGGGCGAACGGGAGCAGCCCCAACAACACCACGTTGAGCACCGTGGCCCGCTCGACTGCGCTGGTCCAGACCCGTTCCTGAGGTTGGAACCTTATCAGCGACCGCAGGCCATAGAGCAACAGGACCAGGGCCGCCAGTCCCGGAAGCGACGAGGCAAGTGCGTCGACCAGCACCCCGACCACCCCCCGGGCCTTCCAAAAGGGCGCACCCCAGACCCCGAACACCCGCCAGGAATCACCCATGGCCGTCTTCACGCAGGCCAGCAACGCCAGCGGCAAGGCCCAGAACAATGCCGACAACCCGCGGACCACCCGGGCGAGGGAGGGCATCAGGGGGACGGGATTCATCGGGGCGGACGCTGGATCAAGCCACTCTTCCTGTCGATACGGCGGGCCTCATTCACCCGCCTTCTCGCGGCGCACCCGATCCACGAAACGCGCCGTCCGCTCCATCGCCGTCTGGATCCGGTCGAACCCGGTCGCAAAACACATGCGCAGGAATCCCTCGCCACTCGGGCCGAACGCCCCGCCCGGAACCGCCGCCACCTTTTCCTCCTGGAGCAATCGCACCGCAAAATCCCGGGAGCTCAAACCGGTGCTGCGGATGTCCGGGAATGCGTAAAACGAACCGCGCGGAAGATGACAGGCCAGTCCCATCCCATTCAGCGCTTTCACAATGTAATTCCGGCGCAGGTGATATTGCCCCCGCATCTCCGCCGCCGCCGTCCCCCCACGCTCCAAGGCCTCGATCGCCGCTTCCTGCGCGATGATGCTCGCACACATGATCGCATACTGGTGCACCTTCATCATCGCCTCGATGAGCTCCGCCGGTCCGCACGCGTATCCAATCCGGAATCCGGTCATCGCGAAGGCCTTCGAAAACCCATGCAGAAAGATCGTGCGCCCGACCATCCCGGGAAGGGAGGCGATCGACACATGTTCCCCCTCGAAAGTGAGCTCCGAATAGATCTCGTCGGTGAGCACCAGCAGATTGTGCCGCTCGACCACCGCTGCAATCTCCAGCAATTCCCCGCGCGTCATCGTGCCACCCGTCGGATTGGTGGGGAACGACAGCATCAACACCTTCGAGCGCGGGGTGATCGCCGCCTCGATGGCCTGGGCCGTCACGGCAAAACCGTTTTCGGGCCGGCAGGAGACGGGCACGGGTTTCGCATGGGCCAACACCACGGAGGGCGCATAACTCACATAACAGGGTTCGTGGTAGATCACCTCGTCGCCCGGGTTCAACACCGCCCGAAGCGCCAGGTCGAGGGCCTCGGAGACGCCCACCGTCACCAAAATCTGGCTGGCCGGATCATAGGTGACGCCGAATTTCTCCGCCACATAGGTGCTGATCGACTGGCGCAGGCGCAACAGGCCTAGATTGGCCGTGTATTGCGTCCGGCCTTGCTCCAAGGCGTAGATCGCGGCCTCCCGGATGTGCCACGGCGTGACGAAATCCGGTTCCCCGACGCCGAGTGAAATGGCATCGGGCATCCGCTGGACGACGTCAAAAAAATCACGGATTCCGGAGCGGGGGATGCCGGCGACATGGTCGGCCACGAAATTGCGCGGTTTCTTGGACATAATGCGGGCGGGACAGGTCGGGATTGGAAAGGGGGACAAGGCTGGCCGGAAAGGCGGAAGTGCAGCGGGGACATAAACCGGGCCGGCCCGAAGGTGAGGCCTCAAACCCCGGCGACCGGGGCGGCGTCCGCCACGACGGTAGCTCGAACCGTCGCGAGGACGGCGGATCGGGCGGCGTGGACGGCGGGGCGGTTCATGCGCCCCGTTTGAGTGCCGAAACTGACCGTCGTGGTCAATCCCCATCTTGGGGTTCCGCGCTTCCGGGGCGCATCTGGGCATCGTGGGAAGCCGGGCCATGGGAGAAGCGGGGCGGGTAGGAAAACCCGCCCTCCCAGGGCGGCCGCGACAGCTCCGGGGGGGGCGGGTTTTCTTACCCGCCTTCCCACGATGCCCAGATGCGTCCGTGCGTCCGTGCGTCCCGGGCGGCCTTGGATCCCCACTTCAACTGAGATCAAACAGCAGCACCTGTGCGGGTTGGGACGCGACCAGGTCCAATGTGGCCGCTTCGCTGATCGCCGCCGCATCGCCCGCCCCAAGTGATTTCCCGTTGAGCGATACTTCCCCTTCCGCCACATGAACCCAGGCATTCCGACCCGCTGCCAATGGGTGGGAGACCCGGTCACCCGTACGGAGTTTGGCCAACCAAAGGTCCGCGTCCTGGTGGATCTCAATGGAACCTTCGCGGCCGGATTTGCTCGCGACCAGATGCAGGGTCCCCGTTGCGGCGTCTTGGAAAGATTTCTCGGCATAACGTGGGGTTACACCCTTGCGGTCGGGTTGGATCCAGATCTGGAGCAGATGGACCGACTCCTCCCGGGACGGGTTGAATTCGCTGTGTTGAACCCCGGTTCCGGCCGCCATGTATTGGATGTCACCTGTGCGGATCACCCGACCGTTGCCCATCGAGTCCTTGTGTTCCAAGGAGCCGCTGAGGATATAGGTGATGATCTCCATGTCCCGGTGCGGATGGGTGCCGAATCCCATTCCGGGACTGACGAAGTCGTCGTTGATGACCCGCAGGCTGCGGAAGCCCATCCAGCGTGGGTCGTGATAATCCGCGAAGCTGAAGGTGTGATGGGACTCCAGCCAGCCGTGGTGGGCGTGACCCCGTTCATCGGACCTGCGGATCGTTATCATGCCTGCATTCCGATCACCTTTCCGAGGTGTGGAAGAGCATCCAGCGGATGTCCTGCTTATCATATCCGGTGGTCAGTCCCGGACTGTCGAAGCCCTGGTCTTTGATGGCCTTGATTTTGACACGACCGGTCTTGCCCAGCCATTTATGGATTTCTGAATGGCCGTCGGCGAAGGAAAATCCGCCCGCGCCATTGTGATAGGAAGCCGGCAGGTCGCCCCAGGAAGAGGGCACGGCACTGACGATGTCGGTGGTCGGATTGTAGCTACCGGGGTTGTTCAGATAATAGCCATCGTTAATGGAATCCGGGTGCTCATCCAGCATCACGAATGTGTCGGAGGGACGCACCACCGAGGACTCCTTCAAGAACTGGCGGAACGGGACATAACGATTCATGCCGGCGCTCTCGGAGGAACCGGTTCCCGGCTCGATATACGCCCCGAAGCAGGCGTTCATCGAAAGGCTGCGGGCCCGCTTGGTCCAGCTCCTGGCCTTCTGCTCCTTGCTGAGATAGCGGTCGGCCGGGCAAAGGTAGGCGCCGACGGAATTGCCCACATAAGGGGCATAGGGACCGCGGGCGAGATAGGTGAGGTTGGTGATGTCCTCGGTCGTGTCCCACGACATCACATTGTTGACCCAATTGCGATAGCCGTGGATCGGGTCGGTCTTCCCCAGGGCGATCGTGGCGTCGGTGGTGTCGATCCCGAAATTGTTCACCACGCGATCGTTGTTATCCAGGGTGTAGGATTTCCACGCCAGCATGAGTTGGCGTGTGTTGCCCATGCACAGGATTCCCTGGGCTTTCTGTTTTGCCTTCGCCAGCGCGGGCAGGAGCATGCCGGCGAGGATGGCGATGATGGCGATGACCACGAGCAGTTCGATGAGGGTGAAACCGTGGCCGGGAGTTTGACGGGAAAGCCTCGGAAGGGAACTGCCAGACCGATTTGCGCACGTTGGAGCGTCGCTTTGGACAGGCTTCATACCCGCAACATGTTTTCGACACTGGCGAAAATCAATAGGCAATCTGGGGCATGCGGTGCGGGTGCGGGTGGGGCGCATCCTGGCACTGCCCCCATGAATGCCAGCAGGGCGGCCCGGGTGGAACCTCGCCCTACCCAAACAGACCACGCCGGTGGGCACTCCGCATCGGTAGGGCGAGGTTCCACCCGGGCCGGGACCTCCTTTTCACAGCAGTTCCAACTGGCCCGGTTCCACGCGACGGAACGCGGCAGTCGAGAGCGACGGGCGGTTCCCGGCGATCCCTTGGCGGCGACAGATCACTGCGAACAAGGCGGAAAGTCGGTCGGCCACGGCGCCGGTCCCGCGCATCCGGTTCCCGAAATCGGATTTGTTCAAGGCACCCTCCCGGTATTCCCGCAATTGGTTCAGGATTTTGTCCCGACGATCCGGGTAATGCCGTTCCAGCCAATCGAGGAAGACGGGCCGGACGGACAAGGGCAGCCGCAACACCGTATAACTTGCGTATTGGGCCCCGGCGGCCACGGCAGCCCCGACCAGTCGCGGCAGCTCATGGTCGTTGAGGGCCGGGATCATCGGGGCGGCGAGAATCCCCACCGGAACGCCCGCCGCGGCGAGTCGACGGATCGCCTCCAAGCGGGCGGCCGGTGGGGAGGCACGCGGCTCCAGGACGGCGCGCAATCCCGGATCCAGGGTGGTCAGGCTGATGAAGACCGCCACGGCCTGATGCCGCGCCAGTTCCACGAGGATGTCGAGATCCCGCACCACGAGTGCATTCTTGGTCACAATGACCACCGGGTTGCGGAATTCCGCCAGCACCCCGAGGCACTGTCGGGTCAATCCCAGACGGCGCTCGATCGGTTGATAGCAATCGGTGACCCCGCTCAGGGCGATGACGTCAGGACTCCATCCCGGGCGGGCCAGTTCGGCTCGGAGCAACTCCGGCGCCTGGCGTTTGACCAGGATGCGGCTCTCGAAATCAATTCCGGCACCGTAGCCGAGGTATTCGTGCGTGGGCCGCGCATAACAGTAGCTGCAGCCATGTTCGCAGCCCCGGTACGGGTTGACGCTCCAGGTGAATCCGACGTCGGGCGAATCGTTGCGCGACAGGATCGATTGGGTGTGGTCGTCGATGAACTGGGTTTGGGCGGCGGGTTCCTCCGCGGGGTCCAGGTCCGCAAACGCATCGTCATGGGCGCGTTGGACCACCAGGAAGCGGTTGGCGGGGTTCACCAGTGCGCCCCGGTGCGGTGCGGGGGAATCGGGGGCCATCGTCAGTGGTCAGTGGTCAGTGGTCAGTGGTCAGTGGTCAGTGGTCAGTCGGGACTTTCCCGTGATCCTGGATCGGATGCGAGGGGGGAGTGGCGGATCCCAGCGATCACGGATTCCTTGTCGTCTCCGGTGACTTCGGACTTCTGACGGCCCGGCCCCGGGGCTAGGGTCTGCCCGTGGCGGCAGAACTTTCCCCCGTGGTGCGACTCTTGCGCGACCTGATAGCGCTGCCGAGCGTGAACCCGGCCTTCCTCCCGGCCGGCGATCCCCGCACCGGCGAGGCGAGGATGGCGGATTTTCTTGCCGCAACGGCGGCCCGGGCGGGTCTCAGCGTTGAATTTCAAGACGTCGTTCCAGCACGCCGCAACGTCCTCATCAGGCTTGGTCCAACCGGTCCGGTCCGGCGCCGGGTGTTGCTGGCGCCGCATCTGGACACGGTGGGTGAGCCCGCTTTGGATGCGCAATTGCAGCCACGGATCCAGGACGGCCGGGTCTGGGGAAGGGGAGCTTGCGACACGAAAGGCTGCGTCGCGGCGATGTTGATGGCGCTGCTCCGGGTGGCGAAGGGTGGGGCACGTCCGGCGGAGACCGAGTTGGTGTTCCTGGGGTTGGTGGACGAGGAGAACGGTCAGGCCGGATCGCGCACCTATGCCGGGTTGGCGCGCCGGCCGGAATTTCGGGCGGATCTCGCCGTGGTGGGCGAACCGACCCGTCTCGAGGTGGTGACGTCCCACAAGGGGGATGTCTGGCTCCAATTGCGGGCCAAGGGCGTGGCCGCACATGGCGCGACGCCGCACCTCGGGCGGAACGCGGTCCATCTCATGGCCAGGGTCGTTGATGCCTTGGAAACCCGATATCGCGCCGATCTGGCCCGACGATCGCATCCCTTGCTCGGGTCCCCGACCGTGAACGTGGGGTCGATCCATGGGGGAACACAGCCGAACATTGTGCCCGCGGAATGTGTGATCACGGTGGACCGTCGTACGTTGCCCGGCGAGACGGAGGCGGGGGTGAGGCGGGAGATCCGGGCGGTGCTGAAGGCGGCGGGTTTGGTGGTGGAATTTGATAATCTGAGGACCGCACTTTGCGAGGCGTTGGAGACGGACCCGGAACTGCCGGCGGTGGTGCAATTATGTCGGGTGGCAGGACGCAAACGGACGGTGGGTGTCCACTATTTCTGTGATGCGGCGCCGCTGTCGGCGGGGGGAATCCCGGCCGTGGTGTTTGGACCGGGTGACATCGCGCAGGCGCATACGGACGCCGAATGGATCGCGGTGCGCGCCTTGGAGCGGGGCACTGACATCCTCGAGCGGTTCCTGCGTTCCCAACCGTGAGTGCGTCGGGGCCCATGCGGATCGCGTTCCTGACGCACGAACCGTTTGATCCTCCCAGTGGGGGAGGCTCGGCGGAAGCGCCCTACCTGGTGCGCGAATTCCGGCGCCGCGGCCATGCGGTGCACCTGTTCTGCCCGACGTTTTCCAATGAGGGGGCGGTGGCGGCGGAAAGCGGTGTGACGATCCACGCGTTCCGGCGTTGGGAAATGGGGCGTTATACCCGCGCGCGGACGTTGAAGTATCTCTTATACCCGGCGGCATTGGCCCGTCACGTGGTCCGCGAACGCATCGCTTGGGAACGTCGGACTGGGACTCCGTTGGCCTTCGACGTGATCGTGGCGCAACACACGATCTCGGCGGTTGCCGCGGTGCGGTTGCGTCGGCGCTTCGGGGTGCCGGTGGTGCTCAACTACCTCGATTTTCTCACCGGTTTCATGGAGACGTGGCCGGCCCCTTTCACCCGCACCGGGTTGGTCGCCAGCCTGACCCACTATGAGCTCAACCTGCCGCGCCGACACGGGGTCGAGGGCGTGATGACGGTGAGCGCACCACTGGCGGACCGGTTGGCCCGGACCGGATATCCCCGCGATCGGTTGCAAGCCATCCAGTATGGTTATGACGCCGGGTTATTCCGACCGGCCGCCGGTCCTCTCCCGACTCCCGGCGCGCCCGTGGTGGTCATGCACGGGTCCTTCGACCGACATCACCTGGGCGACATCGCGAAGGAATCGGTGGCCCGGGTTCACGCGGCGCGGCCAGAGGTGCGATTCCGGTTTGTCGGGCGGGTCACGCCGGAATTGGCGCGGTTTGTATCCGGATTGCGGGCGGCCCATCCGCGGTTGGGGGTGGAGACGCCGGGCTTCATCCCGTACGCGGAAGTGGCGGGACAATTGCGCGACGCAGCGGTCGGAATTGTGCCCTACGAGGCATCGAATGGCACCCACTGCGCCTTTGTGGCCAAGGCGGTCGAGTATCTGGGATGCGGGATTCCAGTGGCCAGCACCCCGTTGGAGAACCTCACGCGCTATTTCGGGGACGAACCGGCGGTGAAATTCGGTGGCTTCGGGGCGGAGGATTTTGCGGCGGCCGTGCTCGACCGGTTGGCGTTGGCGCCGGCGGAACGGGCGCGACTGGGGGCGGTCGGGGCGGCGCGGGTGGCCCGGGAACTGGATTGGCCGGTCATTGCGCGCCGGGCGACGGACTTCATCGAGGCGTGCGTCAGCCGGGGGAAAGGGGCAGGGTCGGTGGCTCCTCCGGGCGGGGAGGCGGGGGTGCAACCATGAGTGATTCGAAGGGTAGTTTTTTCCGGAACAGCGCGTGGATGGTGCTGGCGACCGTCCTGGGCGGCGCCGCGATGATGCTGGTCCACAATGTGGTCAGCAAACGCGGGGGCGCCGAGGCTTATGCCGAATTCAAGACCCTGCTGAGTTCCTTCTATGTGATCGCCGCGGTGGGCGGTGGATTGTGGACGCTATTCGCCCAACAACAGGCGGCGGCGGTGACCGAGGCGGAAATGCGTCGGGTCGCCGGCGCGGCCCGCAGGGTGGGGTTGGTGATCCTGTTATTATGGATCGGCGTGGCGGTCGTGCTGTGGATCGGCCAGGCCGGGTTGGTGCGGCTGTGGAAACTTTCCAATCCGGCGTCACTCTGGGCCACCTGGCTCCTGGGTTTGCTGACTCTCTGGGTGTCGGTGCTCAAGGGACTGGTGCAGGGACGCCAGAATTTTCTCGTGCTCGGTTGGATCGCGATCCTGGACGGACTGGGACGGTTCGGGGCGGTCCTGCTGATCCTGACGCTGTTCGCCGGCCAGGCGGCCGGGGCGATGGTCGGGGCGGCGGTCGGCTGTGCCGGGGCGGTCGCGGTCGGACTGTGGGCGGTGCGGGGGACCCTCTCATTGAAGCCGGAACCGGTGCCGTGGCGGGCGTGGTTGGGAGGGTTCGTCCCGCTGGCGCTCAATGCGGCGGCCCTGCAATTGTTCCAACAATACGACAATATGTTTTGGAAGGCGCTGATTCCGGCCGATCGCCTGGACGATTGGAATCTGGGCGAACGTTATTCGCCGGCGCAGACGGTCGGTTTCGGCATCACGCAATTCACGGTGCCGCTGGCGCTGGTCATGCTGCCCCGGATCGCCCGGAGCGCCGCCAAAGGGGAACGGAGTGATACCTTGCGACTGGCGGTGATCTCGGTCGGGGTGTTGGGCGGATTGGCGGCACTGGGGTGCACGATCCTGCCCCGGCTGCCGCTGCAGGTCATGTTTTTCAACAAGCCGGAAAACTGGGCGGCGGCTCCGCTGGTGCCGTGGTTCGCGTGGGGCATGACGGCGTTCACGTTGTCGAACCTGTTCCTCAACGACCAGTTCGCTCGCCGTCGGTTCGCCGTGGTACCCGGTGTGATCCTGCTCGCGGCTGCTTATGTCATCACGCTGCACCTGCTCCGGCCCCGGTTGCTCAGCATGCCGGTCGCAGACGCCTATTGTCTCGGGGTGCAGACCCTCGGGGGCTTCAACCTGGCCCTGCTCGCACTCGCCGCGGTTTTCAGCCGGCGCCGTGTGTAACCCTCCGCCACCGCGCGCTCGACACGTGAAAGCGCCTCCCAGAACATTCCTGACATGAGGTCGAACCCACGGGGACAGACCGCACCGTCAACTCGCGCCACCGGCCCGGTCCAGCCGGGCGCGGAGGTCCATCCGAAGGGGTCAGCCATCCCGTTCTGGCGCCGTTTTTCCCTGTTGCTGAACCGGCCCGTCAGCGGCGCGTCATTGGCGGTCTTCCGCATGGCGGTGGGGTTGGTGATGATGCTGGAGGCGTGGTCGATGGTGCGACCGTCGGCCAGCACGGCCGGCCGGATCCCGTTGGAGGTGTATTATACGGATCCCGCCATCCGCTTCAACCTGCCCTACGAGGGATTCGGCTGGCTGCCCCTGTTGCCACCGACGGCGATCCACGTCGTGGTGGCCCTGCTCGGATTGGGCGGCGTGTTCCTGGCCTTGGGATGCTTCTATCGTGTGGCGGCGGTGACGGTGTTCCTGACTTGGGGATATCTCTATGCGGTCGAGTCCACCCGCACGTATTGGATGAGCTATTATTATCTCGAACTGCTCATCACCTTCCTGCTGATTTGGGTGCCGGCGGCGCGGCTGTGGAGCGTGGATGCATGGCGGGCGCGGGTGAAGCCGCCCGTGGAGAATGTCCCGGTGTGGACGCTCTGGTTGTTGCGCGGGCAATTGGTCGTCACCTATTTCTACGCGGGGGTCGCTAAGTTGAACGCCGATTGGCTGTTGGACGCCCAGCCCGTCCGGCATTTCCTGGACCAGGCACCCGTGGCGAAAACCCTGGCGCCTTTCTTGGATGCCAGCCAACTCGCATGGATCACAGAGCTGTTCCACCACCGTGGGTACGCCTATTTCATCAGTTATGTCGGGGCCGCCTTCGACCTGGCGGTCGGGTTCCTCCTGCTGGGCCGACGCACGCGCTTCCTCGGGTTCGCCCTGATCTGCGTGTTCCATGGGGTGAATCACTTCCTTCTTTTCGAGGATATCGTGTGGTTCCCGCTGCTCGGGGTCCTCACCGCGACCATCTTCCTGGACCCGGACTGGCCGCTGCGCTGCCGGCGATGGTGGCGTCGTCCGCGGTTCCGGGCTCCCGACTGGCGATGGTTGGTGGCAGGCGGGCTTGCGGTGCCGGTGTTCGGGATGGCACTGGGTTGGAAACCGGGTCCCCCAGCCGAATCGTCCCAGCCGTCCCAACCTTCCGGGGCGGGTCGCCTGGTGGCCGGATTCTTTGTGCTCTGGCTTCTCGGCCAGATCCTGATCCCCGTGCGACATTGGTTCATTGCGGGGGACAGTCGGATCACCTTCGAGGGTTTGCCGTTCAGTTGGCGGTTGAAGGCCGAGGTTTATGGCTGCACGCCCTGCCAGCTTTCACTGGACGATCCCGCATTGGTCACCCGGGACCCGGACGGCACGTCCCGCATCCACTGGAAGAAATGGTCCGGTGATCCCGTTCTCTATCGGTCGGTGACACCCGCGCCGTTGGATTGGTCCCGCCTCCCGGAATTGGTGGTCCTGTTTGAACCGATGATCGGCGAGCGCGTGCTTTACAACCCTTATGCCGGCGTCACCAACCCCCGGTCCGAGGAGGTGAGCCGGGCCCGGGCCAGCTATTTCTGGCAGGAGACTTATGGTCATGCTCCGCGGTCGTTGGAGCGCCTGAAGCCCCTCACCAACATCCTTTATACCTATGGGATGAAACTCCGCCGTTCTGGCATCGAGGTCCGGTCCCGACGCGAACTCATGGACCAACTCCGGGCAGATCCGCAGATGATACCCGTGATGCGACGGATGCCGCCTTTTGCTTTGGACGGGGGCAGGGATCCGGGTGGGCCGTTCTTGTTGCTGGATGATCCTGGAATCTTTCGGGAGGTGGAAAATGGGGAAATGCGCGTGGATCGCCGTGCTTGGAAAGTTGGCGAATCGACCCGTTCCGCCCTTCCCCCAGCCGTCAAGCATACGGACGTCTCACCCCTGGAAGTCATCACCGCCCAGGATGTCGCACTCGCCGGACCGCGCCTGCCTCAGGCGATGGTCGTCGAATCCTTGGAAACGGATGGCCAGGGACCGCGCGTGGTCTGGAATTACCTGAACGGGTTGCCGCTCTCCAAGGCGATGCACATTTCCCTGCAGCCATTCCTGCTGCGACGGTATGCGCATCGGATTGCCGACCAGTGGGAGCAGGAGCACGGACGCCGACCCGCCGTGCACAGCCAGACCCATGTGTCACTCAACGGACGCCCCTTGCAGAATGGCGTGGATCCCGCGGCTGATCTCGGCCGGGTGTCGGTCCGGTGGTTCGGTCACAACCCGTGGATCCGCGACCTGGAACTCGCGCGCATCCCGCCGGGTGATTCCCAATAGGTTTTAGGGAGCCGGCTTGCTGTCGGATATAATCCCGTCCGGCGTCAGCACAATCTCCCGGGGACCGGCCGGCACCGCGGTCGTTGTGACACGTCCCCCCGGCCAGTGGACTTCCAGTTTTTCCGGCCGGATCCCGCTGATGACAAGCGTTGCATCGGCCTGTGACCAATAGCCTCCTCCGGCCGTGACCGCCTGCGCCGCACCTCCTTTGCCATCGCGGATCGGTCGCACGATCGTCCCGACCGCGTCCGGGTTTCCGGCGCCTCCGCGGAGTTTCACCCGGACGCCGGGTTGGGCGCCGGTGTTGTGGAACAGGGCCGTCTCCGCCCCGTTCTGGGTCACCACCAGATCCACCCGCCCGTCGCCGTCATAATCCGCCGCCGCCGCACCGCGCTGTTCACCATATAATATCATACCCGATTCTGAACCCGGCATCGCACGGAAACCCCCGTTTCCATCACCCCGTAACAACAGCCCGCGGCCCGCATCGATCCGGGAATCCTCCGGCCGGACCGCGAACAGGTTCTGGGCGAGGAACAGGTCCATGACGCCGTCGCCGTCGAAATCGGCCACCGCGAGGCCGAACGCCGGCGCCCACTGAGCCTCCGCCGGGAGGGCATGCGCTTCGAAATGATCGCCCCGGTTGAGCAGGATCACCGATGCAAGGGTCGTTGCACGTAACCCGGGTTGGACCGGCAAACCGTGCAGGATCGACGCGGTGTCGGTCTCGGCGAACAGCGCGTGGGTCGGATACCGCGAGACCAGATCGGGTAACACCGACGCCAGTTGCTGGCGGTTGCGGATGGGCCGCACCATCCCGGCATCGTTGACCCCCTCGACGACCGCGACCGTCCCGTCCGGGAGTGGAGCCCAGAGCACCTGCGGCAGATGGTCGCCCCAAGTCTGCCAGAAGGTGTTTCCGCCCCGGTTGCCACAGACGAGGTCCAACCTGCCGTCGCCGTCAAAATCACCCACCACGATGCTGTTCCACCAACCGGTGAGTGCGGCGAGACGGTCGGTCTTCGGGTCGAGTCCGGGAAAGTCGGCCGCCACCAGTCCCGGTTGCAGTTCGACCCAACCGCCGTCCCCGCGTTGGAAGATCCGGATGGGTCCGAGTTCACACGCCAGGATCAATTCCGGCCGGCCGTCGCCATCCAAGTCCGCCAGCACGGCGTCCGCCACCGGTCCCACTGTGCTGAAAACTTTCGAAGCCTCGTCATCGCGAATCAAGTGTCCGCCGTCGTTGCGGAACCACAGGGACCCACCCGGTTGTGGCCAACGCCTCGCTGTGAGCCGCGCCCCGGCGAACACGTCGAGATCACCGTCCCCGTCAATATCCGCGGCGGCGAGGACCCCGATGCTGGCGACACCGCCGGGAAGGATTTCAGCGGGGGCTTCGGTGGTGCCGGGGAAGTTCCAGCGCCACGCGGAAGGGGCGTTGGATTCACCTCCCGATTCATAGTTCGCCACGGCTGCCAGGAGGGAGTGTGCACCGTTGGCACCCGGCAGGCATAACACACCACCGAGATCCTCCGGGGCGGCTGCCAGGGTCGGGCCGGCGGAGAATCCGCCCTTCCCGTCGCCCAGAAACACCGCTGCGGATCCACCCCGGCCCGAACCCACCACGAGGTCCGGATGGCCGTCCCCGTTCAGGTCACCCCAGGCGACGCCCGGCCCGAGTTGGCCATAGCGCTGGGGCAGGAGCGGTTGTTGTTCGAAGTCGTTGAACACATCTTCCACATGGACGTGGTGGAGTCGGTCGGAGACGTCTTCGAAGAGGGGCGGACGGACGGCGGAGGCGGCGACCGGTTCCGTGGTTCCGGCGCCGGCCTCATCCACTTCATAGATCCGGTTGGCCCGGACATCATGGACCACACTGGTCTTCCCGGACCGCCATCGGACCATGAGGGTCATCGGCCCGGTCCCGGCCGCGAAGACCCGCTCCATTTGGCTGTGCGAAAGATACTGGCCTCCGGCGATCATCTCCTGGGTTTGGCTCACCGGCCCACCCGTGAGCGTGAGAAACGCGCCAATGCCGGCGGTGTTGGGGGCCAATCCCTTCACCCGCACGGCCACCCGTGGGGCGATGGACTCGTTGCGGAATATCAACGGCGGCCCGCGCAGGGTGTTCGCCACCACGTCCAGGTCGCCATCATCGTCCAGGTCGACAGTGATCATCCCGTGAGCCATGCGGTGGGTGTTGAATCCCCAAGCATCGCTGACGTTTTCGAAGGTCAGGTCGTGCCGGTTGCGGAAGGCGAACTTGGGTGGTTCCAGGGGCGGATACGTCAGCAGCTTGTCCTTGGTCATCTGCAGCGTTTGCCCCGGCTTGGCGACGGTCGATTCCGTGATGTCCCGGTTGTTGACGTCGTGCAGGTGGCCATTGGAAACGAGCAGATCCTCCCAACCATCGAGGTCGACATCGAGAAACAGCGGCGTCCACGACCAACTGGTGGCGGCGACCCCGGCGAAGTTGGCGATCTCGGCCCACGTCCCATCGCCGCGGTTCCGGTAAAGGGCGTTGCGGGGCAGGTCCTCGCGGTCCATCCCCCGTCCCGGACTCCGGTTCACCGGACCGCTCGACCCGATGGTGCGGAGATGCTTTCGCAGGTCCGGGTCCAACATTTCCACCGTGATGAAGTCCATCCGTCCATCCCGGTCGAGATCCGCAAAATCCACGCCCATCGAGGCGTAGCTCATATTGCGCAATCCGGGCGAACCCACTTCGCTGAAATGGCCGTGACCATCACCGAGCCACAAATGGTCCGGTGTCTGGAAATCGTTGCAGACATAAATGTCCGGAAATCCGTCGCCATTGATGTCGCGGATCTGCACGGCGAGGCCGAAATCCCAAGGCGGCGGCATCGGCCGGCCGCGGGAATCCTTGAACGCCTGCTCCCAAGTCACCGGTGTGAATTTCCCCTTTCCGTCATTCAGGTACAGCACGTCGGGATCCCCGAACTCGTATAACATCCCGTCGATGATGCGCACGCGGTTGGCGTAACGGCCGGTCACCTGGGGTTGGCCGTTGACCAACCGCGAGGTGATCGTCCCGCCATCCCGCAAGATTGCCTGGACACCGAAATTGCACCAATAGAGGTCGAGGGTGCCGTCGCCGTCGAGGTCTGCCAGGGCGAGGGACGTGGACCCGGAACGCCCCGTGATGCCGGAAGCCGCGGTCACGTCGGTGAAATGCCCGTGGCCGTCGTTCAGGAGCAGTGCGTGCGGACCTCCGAAACTGGAGACCAACAGGTCCGGAGCCCCATCGCCATTGACGTCGGCGAACACTGCCCCGGTGGAAACCAGGTTGCTGCAAGCCACGCCGGCCTGTTGGGTGATGTTGGTGAAGCGGCCTCCCCCGAGGTTGCGGTAAAGCTGGTTGGTCCCTTGCCGATGGCAGAAATACAGGTCGACCCGTCCGTCCCCATCCACGTCCGCCGCCGCCACCCCCACGCCATTCATGAGGTTCTGGAACGTCTGCACCTTCTCTGGCGCGATCTGATTCACGAAATCGATCCCGAGCGAGGTCGGATCCACCAACGTGAAACCGGTGTGCCCTTGGGTCGGGACCGAAAGCGGGGCGTGGCGGTGACCCGGGCCGGCTTCCCAAGCCAATGGGATCGCGGGGTCGGCGGCGAAGGCCGTGACTGCGATCCAGACCCCGGCCAATGCGGCCACCCAAACCGGGCGTCTCATGGAGGAAAAGCGGTGCATCAGGCGGGCGACGGGAACATGACGGG
>JANYCC010000359.1 GCA_025360495.1 Verrucomicrobiota bacterium
CCTGGCCTGTCACCGGTTCGGCCTGGAGGGGGGCGGCGTGGGTCCCGATCTCACCGCCGTGAGTGCACGGTTCATCCGGCGGGACGTTTTGGAGAGCATCCTGGAACCGAGCAAAGTCTTGTCCGAGCAATACGCGAACACCCTGGTGACCCTCAAAAACGGGGACGACCACACCGGCCGTCTCGTCGCGGAGACGGCGCAGGAATTGGTGCTCGTTCCGAATCCGCTGGAGCCGGACACCAAGGTCACGTTGAAGAAGTCCGATATCGCGAGTCGGGCCGCGTCCAAGGTCTCGCCCATGCCCGAAGGACTGGTCAACGGCCTGGCGCGCGAGGACCTGTTGGACCTGCTGGCCTTCATCGAATCCTCGGGTCGCCGCCAGCACGCCGCCTTCGCGAAATAATGGATTTCGCCGAAGGCCCGCCACCGGTGGCGCTCGCCCGGTTGTTCGGGGGCGAGCCGTTCCGATTCTCGTTCAACCTGCGCCCGGGTTCCTACGGTTGGTTCGAGCCATCCACCGCCTCCCGCGCCCGTCTCGCCGAACGCCGCGGGGCGTTGGAATCCACCGTTGCGCCCGGGCTCGTATGGTCGGGTGCGATGCATGAATCCTGGCATGCGTTCGCGGAATGGGCGCCGCCGGAAATGCAGGTCGTGCGTGGCGGAAATCCCCGGGATGCGGCGGCCGGCCTGGCGGGCCGGTGGGCGCCCGATTTCCTCCTGCTGACCCGATCCGATCCGGAGGCGGATTTCCGGTTCTGCGGCGGCGCGGTTTGTTTTCCCACCGCTTGGGATCCGATGGAAAAGGTGGGTCGGACGCTGCCGGAGATCCATGCGCCGGTGCCGACGTTGAACGGGGAATTGGGCCCGCGAATCCGAAGGTTTCTCAATGGATTGCGTGCCGGCGAAGTGTTCGAACGCGAGAATTGGGGGTTGGCCGCGACCCCGGAACTCCGCCTGCATCCGGCCTTGGCGCGGCCGCGGTTGGGGGTCACGGGCGGGTTGGAGGGCGTGTGGTTCCGGTTGGAGGAACAGGCGTTCGTCAAGATGCCCGGGGCGGAGGTCCTGCTGTTCCTGATCCATGTGCGGGTGTGGCCGTTGGTTGAAGTGGCGGCGGTGCCGGGCGTGGCGGCAGGGTTGGCGCGGGCGCTAAGGACGATGCCCGGTCCGGTGGCGGCTTATAAGGGGCTCACGGAAATGCGGCCGGGATTGATCGCGGCGCTGGAGTCGGGCGGGTAGGCGGCCTGTCGGGGCGGCTCGGGTGGAACCTCGCCTTACCAAAACAGACCAGGTCTGTGGGCACTTCGAATCGGTGGGGCGAGGCTCCGCCCGAGCCGCCCTGATGGCATCCTTGGGGGCAAGGTCCAGAGGTCCACCAATCCCGGTCGCCCCCAAATCTTGCATTTACTTTGTTGCAGGGTGGGAATCAGATTTCACCTGCAAATTGAACCCTTTGCACCCATGAGCCAGACCAAGGCCAACCCCTGTGGAAAGTGAGTGACGTGACGCGCATCTTGGACGCCATCGGCAGCGGTGACGCGCAAGCAGCCGACGAATTGCTCCCGCTGGTTTACGAGGATTTGCGCAAGTTGGCCGCGCACCGGATGGCGCAGGAGGAAGCCGGGCAAACCCTTCAGCCCACCGCGCTCGTCCATGAAGCCTGGATGCGCCTGGTGGGAGGGGCGAATCCGAGCTTCGAGGGACGCGGGCATTTCTTCGCCGCGGCCGCCGAGGCGATGCGCCGCATCCTCATCGATCGGGCACGGCAGAAACTCTCGCTGAAACGGGGCGCCCGGGCCGAGCGGGTGAACCTGGATGAACTCGAAATCGCCCTCGCGGCGGACGACGAGACGCTCCTGGCCCTCGACGAAGCGCTTGCGGAACTGTCGCTGGAGGACCCGGATTCGGCGGAATTCATCAAGCTCCGGTTCTTCGCCGGGTTGACGAACGACGAGGCTGCCCAGGCGCTCGGCATTCCGGAACGGACGGCACGGCGGCATTGGGGCTTTGCACGGGCGTGGTTGTATCGGGCGCTTCGGAAAGGTTCCCCGATGTGAGGGGTTCGGGCCGGGGTCCGCCGGGGTTTCCGCAGGGGGTGGGTATGGCAATCGCACAAAAGTCATTGCGGGTGATTTTCGACGAGGCTTCGGAGTTGGGGACGGGCGGGTGCCGCCAGGCCTACCTCGACGAGGTGTGCCGCGGTGACACGAGGTTGCGGACGGATGTCGAGGATCTCCTGTGGGCGCAGGAGACGGCGGGCGGTTTTCTTGCCGACCCGAAGCGCGGCGCCTCCGCGGCGGGAGCCCGGGTGACCGAGGGTGAGGGCGACCACATCGGGCGCTATCAGTTGCTTCAAAAGATCGGGGAGGGCGGCTGTGGCAGCGTTTATATGGCCGAGCAGACCGAGCCGGTGCGGCGGCGGGTGGCACTCAAGATCATCAAACTGGGAATGGACACCCGTTCGTTTGTCGCCCGGTTCGAAGCCGAGCGGCAGGCGCTGGCCCTGATGGATCACGCCAACATCGCCCGGGTGCTCGACGCGGGGGCGACCGATGCCGGCCGGCCGTACTTCGTGATGGAGTTGGTGCGCGGCATCCGGATCACCGACCACTGTGAACGGGAGGGTCTTTCCATCGCCGCGCGGCTCCGGCTGTTCATCCAGGTCTGCCAGGCGGTGCATCACGCCCATCAAAAGGGCATCATCCATCGCGATCTCAAGCCCTCGAACATCCTCGTCACCTCCGACGACGGCGTGCCGTTCCCCAAGGTGATCGACTTCGGCATCGCCAAGGCCACGGGTGACATCCGGCTCACGGACAAAACCCTTTTCACCCGCTTCGAGATGTTCATCGGCACGCCCGCCTACATGAGCCCGGAGCAGGTCGGGTTCAACGCCTCGGACATCGACACCCGCACGGATATCTACGCGCTCGGTGTCCTCCTTTACGAACTGCTCACGGGCCACCTGCCGTTCGATTCGGAAACGTGGTTCAAGTCCGGCATCGATGCCCTGCGCAAGGCGATCCGCGATACGGAACCTACGCCCCCCAGCATCCGGTTGACCCAGGAACCCGTCGCCCCCGGCAGGGTGGGGCGGGTGGCACCCCTCACCCCGCCCCCGGATGAAGCCCGGGCCTTCCGACGCCGGCACCCCCGGGTGAAGGAGACGATCGCCCAACTTCGGGGCGAGCTCGACTGGATCGTGCTCAAGGCCCTGGAAAAGGACCGCACCCGCCGCTATCAAAGCGCCGCCGACTTCGCCGCGGACCTCCGGCACCACCTCGACCATGAGCCGGTCGTGGCCGGCCCGCCCGGCCGGGTTTATCGGCTTCGCAAGCTCATCCGGCGAAATCGTCCCGCATTCGCCATCGCCACGGCCGTCGCGCTTCTCCTGGTGGCGGCGGTGGTCTTTGGTGCGTGGGACATCACCCGCACCCGGCGGGCCGAGCGCACGCAACGCGAGTTGCGCCGGCAGGCCGAGGAGGCGCGGAACGAGACCGATGCCGCCAACCGGCGGCTCAACCGCGATCTGTTCTTCCGCGAGTGGAGGGATGCCGAGCAACTGCTGGATCAGGGCAAGGCGGCGCCCGCCCTGGCGTGGTTCGCGCATGCCGCCCGTGCACATCCGTCCGAGATGGCTGTGCAAACCCGCCTGTTATCCATCCTCACCGAGGGCCGTTTCGCCCTGCCGGCGGCGGATCCCTTCGTCCACGATGCCGCCTTGGTGAATGCGTCCTTCTCTGCCGATGACCGATTGCTCCTCACCGCCGCCGAGGACGGTCGGGTGCGCCTTTGGCCACTGGGCACCGGAGGGAAGCCGCAAACTTTTCCGCAACGCTTCTCCCGTCCCGCCGTGGCGGCCGTGTCCCCGGGCAACCGCGTCCTGGTGGAGGATGAGGAATCGGTTTCCCTGTGGGAATTGAATGGCACCTGCGTGAAATCGGTGCCCTTGCGCCATCGCGTCACCGGCCGGTTGACGACCACTCCGGACCGGCGTTTTGCCGCCCTGAGTGGAGCGGATGGGAGGCCCCAATTATGGGACACCACGGAGTTGCGACCGGTCGGCCGGCCGATGCGGGATCACGATCCTTCCAGCGACCTCCTGGCAGTCAGCCCGGATGGCCGTTATCTGGTGGGGCAGGGCATGGATGCCCGGATTTGCGCGTGGGAAATCTCGAGTGGACGCCGGGTCTGGCAGTTGAACTGGACGACCGCCAACGAGGTTGGAACCGTGTCGGCGCTGGCGGTCCATCCGGACGGGACCCGCATTGTGGTGAGCCGCCGGGTGCGTCTGGACGGTTGGGAATTACAGATCTGGGACTTCGATCCGGAGGCCCGGGGCGACCGGGAGGTTCGCGAGCCAACCCTGCCGTTGTCCGTCCTGCCCCATCGCAGCGCCATCACCACGCTGTCCATTTCGGCCGACGGGGGCCGCGTTTTTGCCGGGGACGACCGGGGCCAGGTCCGCTGGGGTGACTTCATCGGTCAGGAACTGTATTCCCTGAGCAGCGGGCATGATGGACAGATCCTCTGGCATGGCCTGACGGTGGATGGGCGGCGGTTGGCGACGGCGTCGGTGGAAGGCACGGTACGGCTGTGGGACCTGCACATGAATTCGCCCGAGCCGAGGGTTTTCACCAACGGATCCTCCCTGTGGGACGCGAAATTCAGTCCGGATTCACGGTGGTTCGCCAGTGCCGGGTCAGAGGCCGTCGAGATCCGTGATACGGACACCGGCGCCTTGCGGCACCAGCTTCCGCTCACGCACCTCCTCACCCGCCTCGATATCTCACCCGACGGCCGCCGCATCGTGGCGTGCGATGCCGTCGGGTCGTCGCGGGTTTGGGACACGGAAACCGGCCGGCCAGTCATCGATAGGATCCAATCCCCGGCCTGGGATTATGTCGAATTCTCGCACGACGGACGCCATTTCCTGGTCCGGGGCGCAGGCAACACGCTGGAGATCCGTGACACCGAGACCGGTCGGTTGGCGGGACCGATGCTGACCAATATTGCCCCGGCGATGACGGCTCATTTCAGTCCGGACGGGCATCGTTTGATCGCGTCGACCGTGCGGGGGGAACTGGAGTTCTGGACGCTTCCGGAAGGCCGCCGCCTGGAAACACCGGACCGGCACAAGGACATCATTTGGACGACGCGTTTCAGTCCCGACGGGCGACGCTTGCTCACGGCATCGCGGGACCGGACGGCGGCTTTGTGGGATCCGGAGACGGGACACCGGGTGCGGGAGTTCCGCCACGATCACGAGGTTTACAACGCCGCTTTCAGCCCGGACGGACGCCGCGTTCTGACGGGCGACGCCAACGGGCGTTCCCACGTCTGGGATGCGGAAAGCGGTGCGAGGTTGTTCACGTTGATGCCTCATCCCGCCGAGGTCTGGTATGGCGAATTCAGTCCGGATGGCCGGGTGTTCCTGACCGGCGACACGGGCCGGGTGCGCCTCTGGGACGCCGAAAGCGGTCTGCCCATCAGCGGTTGGATCGGTGGCGGCAACGGTCTCAAGCGCGCACACTTCAGCCCCGACGGACGCCTCGGCCTGAGCGCGGTGAATGACGGCACCGTGCATCTCTGGCCGGTCCTGATCGCACCCTTGCCGGCCCCCACGACTCTGCCGGAATTGGCGGAGGCCGTGGCGGGCTGCCGCCTGCGCGATGACGGCACCCAGGAACCGGTGCCGGTCGAACGTTGGCACTCGTTGAGAGCTTCGCTCGCCTCACGGGGTGGTGACGATTTCTATGCCCGCTGGGCCCGCTGGTTTCTCATCGAACGGATGGAGCCCCGACCGGCGGCTTTCACACCGTAACGGCCGAGATGCGCCAGCGGGCGGGGGTCGTTCGACCAGCGGCGGTGTCTCCGGGGTCCCCCAGAAATTTCGGAATTTTTTTGGCCAGCTTCGGCTGCGGATTGCGCCTTAGACAGGTAAGCCGTGATCTGCCCGCCCCATTGAAATCAAACGGCCCCGCCGCCGCAGGAACCACGATGCCTTCCCGTTTCCAGCCTGGGTTCCGCCGACCACCCGGACCCGCAGGGTGGGTCGGTCTGTGGATGTTATTGGCCTCGTGTCTCGGTGTTTCCGCGCAGAGTTCGTTCCTCTATCAGGGACAATTGCTCGCCGGCGGCAAGTCGACCGGCACCGCCGATTACGACATGGTGTTCGGCCTCTATGGCGTCGCGACCGGCGGGACGGCGGTGGCCACGGCCATCAACGTCAAGCCGGTCAAGGTCGTCGACGGGGTGTTTTCGGTCAGTCTTGATTTTGGCGCCGGCGCCTTCAACGGCCAGGCGCGTTGGCTGGAGATCTCCGTGCGGCTCGTCAAGAACCCCCCGGTCGCGTACGAGTTGCTCTCTCCACGCCAGCCCATCGTCTACACCCCGCAGGCCCTCTATGCCTTGACGGTGGCCGACGGCTCGGTGACCGCGGCCAAGGTGGGCGGGGTGCTGAACAGCTCCAGCATCCCGACGTTGGACGCGGCAAAAATCGGCACCGGGACGTTGGACCCGGCCCGGATTCCCAACCTCGACGCGGCGAAGCTCACGAGCGGCTTCCTGGCGGACGCCCGGCTGACCCTGAATGTGCCGCTGCTCAATCGCGCCAACATCTTCACGGGAGCGGACACGTTCAATGGGACCGTCGTGGCACCCAATGCGAACAACCAATTTGCCGGAACCTTCACCGGAACCTTCACCGGAAACGGCGCCGGCCTGACGGGCCTCAACGCAAACCAGGTCACGGTCGGCCTGCTGCCGGATGCCCGGCTCAGCAGTGCGATCGCCCGGGTGACGGATGTGAATGTCGCCAGCGCCGCCTTGCAGGCGCAGATCACCCAATTGCAAACGCAGTTGAGCCAGCTCACCAGCCTCGTCGGCGCCACCTACGTGTCGGCTGATCCGGCCGATCCCCTCCTGCTGGCGCGGGGTCTCAGCCGGGTCGTGACGGTGGCGGCGCCCGCATGGGCAAACGGCTCGGTGGTGACGGATCCCACGCATGGGGTGCCTTCCGCCCGTTCGGGTCACAGCGCCGTTTGGACGGGACAGGAATGGATCATCTGGGGCGGCCAGTTGGGCGCCGGCCAATACGCGGGATCCGGCGGTTGGTATCGACCGGATCTGGACGTTTGGACCCCGGTTTCCACGGTGGGGGCGCCATCCCCGCGCAACGGTCACACGGCGGTCTGGACGGGGTCGGAGATGATCATCTGGGGGGGATTCTCCGGGGTCGGTTTCCTGGACACGGGCGGCCGCTTTTCGGTGACGAAACAGGCATGGAATGTCAGCGGAGTCCCGGCGTCCGGCCTGGCCGCGCGGGACGGCCACGTGGCGGTCTGGACCGGCACGCGCCTGTTGATCTGGGGCGGCCGCAATCGAAACGGGGTGTTGGCGGACGGGGCGCTCTACGAACCGGTAGCGAACACCTGGACCCTCTTGCCCACCACGGGTGCCCCGTCGGCGCGGGCGCATGCAACCGGGGTTTGGACCGGTGACCGTCTGTTGGTCTGGGGGGGCGATGGCAGCAGCAGTTACCTGGGCGACGGTGCCCAACTCCTCTTCAACGCCGGCGTGCCCGCCGCGGCCTGGCAACCTCTGGGACTAGCTTCCGCCCCCAGTCCCCGCACCGGCCACACGGCGGTGTGGACCGGTTCCCGCATGCTGGTCTGGGGCGGCCTGAATGGGAGCCCGCTCGACACCGGTGCCGCTTATGACCCGACGGCGGGCACGTGGACATCCCTGGCCCCGGCCGGCGCGCCCACGGCGCGGACCCAACATGATGCGGTGTGGACCGGATCCGAGTGGGTGATCTACGGCGGCGAGACGGCGGCCGGCACCACCGCCACGGGCGCTGCCTATGATCCCGTGCTGGGCCACTGGCGCACCCTCTCCAATCCCGGTGCACCGCAGGCCCGCAGCGGGGCCACCGCGGCGTGGACCGGCAGCGAAGTGCTCTTCTTCGGCGGCCGCAATGCCGGCACCCCGCTGGCCGCCCTGCAGCGGCTCAACCCCCAACCCACCTGGTATTTCTTTCGCAAGCCATGAAATCGAACCTGTGCCGCGCCTCTGCCCGGGCCGCCTCGCTGGCGCCGGCGCTGTTGCTGTTGCTGATGGTGATACCGGGGGCCCTCCCCGCGGTCCGCGCGCAGTGGCAGACCCAGAACTTCACGTTGAAGCCCGGCTGGAATGCCATTTTCCTCGAGGTGGACGCCTCGTACCTCCAGCTGGACGACCTCGTGGCGAACCCGGCGAATCCGGCACCGAACATTGCCGAGGTATGGCTCTGGCAGCCGGCGCCTTCCACGCTCCAGTTCACCACCACTCCGGCCGAGCCCTCCGGCGCCAACAGCCAGTGGGCAGTGTGGTATAAGCCGACCGGTGTGGCCGACACGCTCAACCGGATGGTGGGCAATGCGGCCTACCTCGTGCGGAACACCGGCACCACCGACTTCATCTGGCGAATCACCGGCAAGCCCGTTCCGCCCCGCTATCAATGGACCACCACGGGCTTGAACTTCATCGGGTTCCCCACCCCCGCGGCTGCGCCGCCGCGTTTCGACAACTTCTTGGATCCGGTCCCGGAACTCCTCAACAGTGCGCAGATCTATCGCTATCCCGGCGGTGAAGTGGGACCGCCCAATCCCCAGGCGGTCCTCGGCCCGTCGGCGCTCTTCAACACCCGGGTCAATCGGGGCGAGGCTTTCTGGATCCGCTCCTCCGACCCGGGCTATTACAACCGCTATTTCGGCCCGTTGGATGTCCACCTGCAGAACGCCGCCGGCGTCGAATTCTCCACCGCCTTGGGCACCTCTTCCCTGCGGCTCAAAAACACCACCGCCACCGCCCAGACGGTCCTGCTGAGTCTCGTGGCTTCCGGCCCTCCTCCGCCCGTGCCGAACGGCCAATCCGCGATCGTCGGCACGCCCCCGCTCCTGGTCCGAGGTCCGCGGAATCCCACCGATCTGACCTACACCTATTCGGTGCTCAACCCGGCCAGCCCGCAGACTTTCTCCCTGGCGCCGTCGGGCACGCCGGGCGGCGATTTGGAGATCATCCTCGGCCTGAACCGCTCGGCCATGTCGGCCACGCCCGGCGACTTTTATGCCGGCGTGCTGCGGTTCACCGATGCCGGTGGACGCAGCCAGGTCGACGTGCCCGTCAGCGCCACGGTGGCGGACACCGTCGGGTTGTGGGTGGGCAGTGCGAGTGTGGACCGGGTGGGGCAGTACCTGAAGACCTATACGCCGGGCCCCGACGGCCATCCCGCACTGGTCAGCAACCCGGCCAGCGGCGCGCCCTATGAGATCGATCATATCAACACCGCTTTGACTCCGGTTTCCCGGCCGTTTCCGTTGCGCCTGATTGTGCACAACGATGCCGGCGGCGCAGCCCGGCTCCTGCAACGCGTCTTCTTCGGCCTGGATGGCGCGGGCAATTCGCTGATTGCCACCAGCGAGGATTCGCTGGCGTCAGCCACCCTGCGGTCGGCCCGGCGCATCAGCGCCCCGCATCTGCCCTTTGCACCGGTCAACCTCCCGTGGTTGGGAGTGGGCACCCTCCGGCCGGGCCTTCCGCTGGGGTTCACCGTCGATCTCGACTACCGGGACCAAGCCTCGAATCCGTTCCTCCACACCTACCATCCCGACCACGACAACCTTGACCCCGACTTCCAGCAAGTCGCGGCGCAGGGGGCGGAGTCTTATACCGTCAGCCGGCAGATCACGCTCGCCCCCGCGGCACCGGGTTCGGATTTCGCCAGCCTTACGGCCGGCAGCAGTTCCCTCGGCGGCACCTATACGGAAACCGTCACCTTCCGGGGACGGAACGCCAGTGCGCGCGCTTTCAATCTCCAAGGCAGTTTCCTCCTGAATCGCATCAGCTCCATTCCCACGCTCACCAGCCCATGAAATCGCATCCGGCCTCCGTCCCGGCAACCCCGGCCGTTGCCGCCCCGGGCAGTGTCGCCCGGAGATTCTCCCCGCAACGCCACCTCCTGCCGTCCATGAAACCAATCCCTCGATCCAACCTCCTGACGGTCGCGCTGTGGTGCGCGCTGTGCCTGCTGCTGATCGCCCCGCCGGCCGGGGCCACCCCCAATGCGCAACCGCCGGGCAATCTGACCTACCAGGGTTTTCTGACCGACACCTCCGGCGTTCCGTTGGGAAACACCGCGCCCGTCAACCGGACCGTCCTGTTCAAGATCTACGACACCCCGACGGGCGGCGTTCTCAAGTGGTCCGAGAGCCAGGTGGTGACCATCGACCGGGGCCACTTCAGCGCCCTGCTCGGTGAGGGATCCCACCTGACCGGGCCCCTCGCGGTGGCCGACGTCTTTGCCGGGCCGACCGCCTCGGATCGCTACATGGAGATCACGGTGGATTCCAATGGCACCCCGCTGACGCCCCGCATGCAGTTCCTGCCCGCGCCCTATGCGTTGCTGGCCAGGAGTGCCAACCAGTTGGTGGGCCCGGACGGCGCCGCGGTGCTGACTGCCGCGACCGGTTCCCTGACCTTGGTGGGGAGCGTCACCTCCACGGCCGGATTCAGCGGCAATGGGTCCCTGTTGACCGCCCTGAACGGCGCCAACATCACCACCGGCACGGTCGGAAGCACGCAGATCACCGACGGCAGCATTGTCAACGCGGACATCGCTGTGGGCGCCGCGATCGCCGACACGAAACTGGCCACCATTTCCACGGCGGGGAAGGTGTCCAACTCCGCGACGACCGCCACGGCGGCCAACACCCCCAACGCCATCATGGCGCGGGATGCCGCGGGCAGCGTCGCGGCCACTTCCTTTGCCGGGAATGGAACGATACCGATCGGCGGCATCATCATGTGGTCGGGGGCCCTGACTGCGGTGCCGGCCGGGTGGGCCCTGTGTGACGGACTCGTGCACTCCGGGGTGCCCACGCCCAACCTGCGGGACCGTTTCATTGTGGGCGCGGGGA
>JANYCC010000078.1 GCA_025360495.1 Verrucomicrobiota bacterium
TACAACGTCAAACAGGCGCTCATCTCGGTCGGCTCCGGAGGCTTCACCGGCAAAGGCTGGCGCCAGGGAACCCAGGGCGCGCTCGGCTATCTGCCGCGCGCCGTGGCCCACAATGATTTCATCTTCTCGGTCATCGCCGAGGAGACCGGTTTTTGCGGCAGCGTGGTCGTCCTTTCGCTGTACGCGGTGGTGCTCTTCACAGGCATCAAGATCGCAGGCCAGGCGCGCGACCGCCTCGGCCGGATCCTCGCCGCGGGCGTGGTCACGCTGCTGTTCACCCACGTGTTCGTCAATATCGGGATGAATATCCGGCTGATGCCGGTGACCGGCATACCACTGCCCCTGCTCAGCGCAGGCGGAACCTCGGTGGTCTGCTCCCTGGTCGCCATCGGCATCCTCCAGAACATCCACCAAAACCGCCGTCACTACTGACGCCGACCCACGCCCCATGAGCCATCAGACCTTCAAACGCGGACGTTCCAGCATCCATTTCAAACCGTCCCACGGACTGGGCCAGACCCAACCGGGCCGCGGCGCCTCCCAGGCCCGCGCCGACGCCATCGGCACCCGTCCCGCCGATGACCGCATCTTCGACACCCGCCGCCACGAGGCCGAGGTGCGCCGCGCCGAGAACCTCGCCGCCGGACTCGATGCCGATGCCCCCGAAACCGAGCGCCCCAACCTGACCGCCTCCGGACGCGATCAGTCCTTTCGCACCCCCGATCTCTCCCATCCCGCCGGGGATGAAGGAGACGAATCCGGCGAAACCGGCGCCGAATCCGGCGGGGGCCGACGTCCCGGGGAACGCTCCGGCCCGCGCTCCGGCTCGCGCAACGGCCCGCGACAGGGCGGCGACGGACGGGAATCCCGGGACGCCCGCGTCGGACGCGAGGGACGCGAGGGACGCGAAGCCCGGGAAAGCCGGGAAACCCCGCCCCCCCGCGGTGCCCCTCCCCGCGGCCTGATGGAGAAGGCCAAGGCCGCCGTCAAGGAGGTGGTCAAGAAGGTCCGGCAACTGATCCAGCCCGAGCCCAAGGTGGTGAAGGAGGTCATCATCAACGCCGAACCCTTGGAGACCCGCGTCGCCGTCCTCGAGGACGGGCGCCTCGAGGATTTCACCGTCGAACGCACCAACGACATCCGCCTCGTCGGCTCCATCTTCAAAGGCAAGGTCAAGAACCTCGAGGACAACCTCAAGGCGGCCTTCGTTGACATCGGTTTCGAAAAGAACGCCTTCCTCCATTACTGGGACATCGTCCCCAATAACTTCGATTCCAACGTCGAGATCATCGAGCGCGAGGAGGATCCGAAACGGAAGAAGGACACCAAGCAGAAGATCACCCAGAAGGACGTGCCGCGCCTGTACCCGCCCGGCTCGGAAATCGTCATCCAGGTGACCAAGGACGCCATCGGGACCAAGGGCCCGCGCGTGACCACCAACCTTGCGCTTCCCGGCCGTTACCTCGTCCTGCTTCCGAATTCCGACCAATCCGGCATCTCCCGCAAGATCGAGAGCCAGGAGGAACGCCAGCGTCTCAAGAAGATCGTCCGCGAACTCAAGATCCCCGAGGGCATGGGGGTCATCATCCGCACTGCCGGCGAAAGCCGCCTCAAACGCTATTTCATCCGCGACCTCGCCATGCTCTTGGACGAATGGCACACGATCGAGGCCCACATCAAGTCCCAGCCCCTCGCCACCTGCGTCTTCCAGGAACCCGACCTCATCGAGCGCACCGTCCGCGACTTCCTCACCGAGGACGTCACCCGCATCGTCGTCGATGATCCCAAGAAGTATGAGTACATCCGCGAATCCATTCAGCGGATCAGCCCGCGGAGCACCAAGAAGATCCATTTCTACAACGAGGCCGAACCACTGTTCGACCGCTTCAACATCTCGCGCCAACTGGAGACCGCCTTCAGCCGCCAGGTCCCCCTCAAGAGCGGCGGTTACCTGGTCATCGACGAGACCGAGGCGCTCGTCGCCATCGACGTCAACACTGGCAAACACAAGGGCGGCAAGGACCACGATTCCGCCATCCTGAAGGTCAACCTGGAGGCGGCCGAGGAGATCTGCCGGCAACTCCGCCTCCGCAACATGGGCGGGATCATCGTCCTCGATTTCATCGACATGCGGCCCCGCAAGGACCAGCAGGCCGTCTGCCAGCGCGTCAAGGAAGGCCTCCGTCGCGACAAGGCCAAGACCCACGTCCTGCCCCTGTCCCAGCTCGGCCTCATGGAGATGACCCGGCAACGCCAGACCGAGTCGGTGCAATCCTCACTCTATGAGGACTGCACCCAATGCCGTGGGCGCGGCTTCATCAAGAGTGCCGAGACCATGAGCGTCGAGATCCAGCGCAAACTCACCTCCATCCTCAAGGCCCGGCCGCGCGACGAGAGCGATTTCCAGGTCAAGGTGGTCTGCAATCCCAAGGTGCTCGAACGCCTCCGCACCCGCGACGAACAACTCCTCATCGATCTCGAGAAGAAGTTCTTCGCCAAGCTGTCCTTCCGACCCGACGGCTCCTTCCACAACGAACAGTGGATGATCTATAATGCGCTCACCAACGATGAGATCGCCCGTTCCCGCGATTCCCACACCCACGATTGAAGCGGATCGAATTCCAACGAACTGAGCTGAACCGAGCCCCCTCATGATCACCATCCTCATCGGCACCAACCGGCCCGATAGCAACACCGCCCGCGTGGCCCGGCAGGTGGAGTCGCTCCATCGTGCGCTGGGGGCCGAGACCCGGTTGCTCGACCTGGGTGCGCTGCCGGCCGAGGCCTTCACCGCCGACTCCTACGGGACCAAGCCTCCCGCCGTCCAAGCCGCCGCCGACCTCGTCCTCCAGTCCCGCGGCCTGGTGGTGGTCACGCCGGAATACAATGGCGGCATCCCGGGCGCCCTGAAGTATTTCATCGATCTCCTTCCGTTTCCCGCCGCGTTCGATC
>JANYCC010000377.1 GCA_025360495.1 Verrucomicrobiota bacterium
CGTGGAGAACGACCCGTCCGTGCGCTCCGTCGGCTTCGGCAGCTTACCCGATCGCATCGGCCGGCTGGTTGCAAAGCCGGCGTCATGTCGCCGATTTCATCGAGAAACAGGGTGCCGCCATCGGCCAGCTCGAAGTATCCCTTTTGATCCTTCTGCGCGCCGGAAAATGCGCCCTTGACGTGCCCGAACAATAGCGACTCCGCCAGTTGCTCCGGGATCGCCGTGCAATTCACCGGCAGGAAAGGTTCCTTCGCCCGCAACCCGCCGAAATGGATCGCCCGCGCCACGAGTTCCTTGCCGGTGCCGCTTTCGCCCAGGATCAACACACCCGTCGTCGCCACACTCTGGGCATCCCGAATCTCCTCCAGAATGCGCCGCAACGCTTCGCTCTGTCCCACGAACCCCGCCAAGCCCCAGCGTTCCGCCTCCCGCTGCGTCACCCATGACAGGTGTTCATCCGCCCGTTCCAGCGAGGCTTCGGCCTGTTCCCGTCTCTGCATCTCCTCCGTGAGTTCCCCGTGCTTCCGCCGCAGTTCCGCGGTGAGCCGATGAATGGTCAACTGCGTCTCCACCCGGGCCAGGATTTCCTCCGCTTCAAACGCCTTGGTCACATAATCGACGCCGCCCGCCCGCAACCCGGCCACCACGTTCCGCGTCTCGTGTTGCGCCGTGATGAAGATCACCGGAATCGATTGGGTCGCAGCCTCCGCCTTCAGGCGACGGCACGTCTCGAACCCGTCGAGTCCGGGCATCAGGACGTCCAGCAAGATCAGATCGGGATGTTGCGCCGCCGCGGTCTTCAGGGCCGACTCGCCATCCCCGGCGAACAACACTTCGTAACCTTCCGGCTCCAAAGTTGCCGCGAGCAGATTCCGGTTTGCTGCCACATCATCCACGATCAGGATCGCCGCCGGGAAGGCCTTCATCTTGTGTACATCAGACTGATACAAAACAGCATTCGCCCGCCCCGGCGAGGCACGAGCGGGGACTGGGCCGCAAAAGAACGCAGAGATCGCAAAAGTGGTAAGCAAGGAGTCATTGGGTCTCCGCTTTCTGTGATCCTTGTGTTCTTTGTGTTCTTTCGCGGCCATTCATCCGGGCGGCTTCCCAGCATCCTTGAGCGACTCCGCCAGGCCCGCCAAATCCCCGGCGACGATCCACGGACGCAACCGCGCCGCCAAGCGGGCCCCTTCCCCGCCGGACGATTCCAATTCCGCAAGTGTCTGTCGCACGCGGGTCAGGCTGCCTCGAATCGCCGCCTCGCGCAACTTCACGATCAGTTCCGGCGGAAGGCTCTGCGTGTCCGAATCAACTCCGCGCGAAGCCATCCGCGATGCCGTCAGGCTGACGCTCTCAAACTCCGCACCCAACAGCCGCGACATCGATTCACAGAGGGCCTCCAATCGGAACGGCTTGGCGATGAACTCATCGAATCCCGTCGCCAAATACCGATCCTGCTCATGGGCCAGCGCGGACGCGGACAGACATACAATCCGGACCTTCGCGCCTTGCGCGCCCGCCACCGCCCGAAGCCGACGGGTCGCCTCGACGCCGTCCATATCCGGCATGCGGATGTCCATGAACACCACGTCCGGCATGGCGACGGTGGCCAAAGACACTGCCTCCGCCCCGCCCGCCGAGGTCTGCACCTCGCAACCCAAGTCCAGCAACAGCGCCGTCAACACATCCCGGTTCTCCACCACATCATCCACAATGAGGGCTCGGACCCTCGAACCCGGCTTCAGTCGCAGCCCGTTCTCCACCAAATCTCCCGCCACCCGCCCTTCATCGGGGGTCCCTGCTTCCAACAGCACTTGGAACCAAAACCGGCTTCCCTGACCGGGCGTCGATTCCACACCGATCTTGCCAGCCATCAATTCCACCAACCGCTTGGAAATGGCCAAACCCAGCCCCAGGCCGCCCCGGTGTTCCGAATTCGTTCCCTGGACAAACGGCTGAAACAACGTTGCTTGTTGTTCCGCCGAGATTCCCGGCCCGGTGTCGGATATCGTGAACTGATAGGTGACGGGCGACGGATGCAGAGAGGCCTTATCGCCGGGCGCTCCGCCTCCGGGCGGCTGAACCTCAACCGTCAACGCGACGTCCCCACGTTCGGTAAACTTCACCGCATTACCCAGCAGATTGATGAGCACCTGTCGCAACTTTTGTTCATCCGCCCTGACCAAGCACCGCACGGGAAACAATGTAGGAGGGGCCGGTTGACCTCCCTCCTCCCCGACTGTCAATCGCGCCTCTACGGCAAGCTTGAGTCCTTTGGCTTCAGCCCGGGGACGAAACAACGTGCCGACCTCCGCGATCAATCCGGCGAGGTCGAACGTGCTCGGGTGAACTTCCTGCCGCCCCGACTCGATCTTGGCGAGATCGAGCACGTCATTGACGAGAGTGAGCAAGTGGGTGCCGCTCCGCTCGATGGTGGCGACGGCCTGGCGTTGCCCCGGCAACAACACAGGATCGCGCATCAGCAATTGCGTATAACCGTGGATGGCATTGAGCGGCGTGCG
>JANYCC010000387.1 GCA_025360495.1 Verrucomicrobiota bacterium
GTCTGAAGCTGGCCGGATGGATTGCGCGGCCGGACAACCCGCTGACCCCGCGCGTGATCGTCAACCGCATCTGGCAGCATCACTTCGGCATGGGCCTGGTGGACACGCCCAATGACTTCGGTCACAACGGCTCGAGACCCACCCATCCGGAATTGCTCGACTGGCTGGCCGACGAACTGGTCCATCCGTCCTCCCCCGGGGCCGTGGGCGGGCCGACAGCGACGACGACTCCGACGGCCTGGTCGTTGAAGCATCTGCAGCGGCTCATCCTCACCAGCGCGACCTGGCGCCAGTCCAGTGCGCCCCGGGACGACGGGTTCAAGGCGGATGCCGGCAGCCGCCTGCTTTGGCGATTCCCGCCGCGCCGGTTGGAGGCGGAAGGAATCCGCGACAGCATTCTCGCCGTCAGCGGGAACCTTGATCGCACCGCGGGCGGGCCGGGTTTCTTCCTGCACGATGTCGATCGCGAGAATGTCTATCACTACCACCCGAAAGAGGATTTCGGACCCGCCGAGTCTCGCCGGATGGTTTACTCGTTCAAGGTGCGCATGGAGCAGGACGCGATATTCGGGGCCTTCGATTGTCCCGATGGCAGCCTGGTGGCACCCCGGCGCAGCGTCTCCACCACACCCTTGCAAGCCCTGAACCTGTTCAACAGCCGGTTCATCCTGCGGCAATCGGACACCTTCGCCGACCGTCTGCGGCGCGAGGCGGGCGATGATCCCGCCGCACAGGTCCGGCAAGCCTGGCAACTGGCGTACAACCGGAACCCGGGGCGGACGGAAGCGGAGGAGTCGATGGTCTTCATCCGGGTCCAGGGCCTGCCCGCCTTATGCCGGGCCCTGCTCAACTCCAACGAATTCGTCTTCATCCCATGACCCGGCCCTTCCCGTCCCTGCAGGGTCCCCTGATGGACCGACGCCGCTTTTTCGCCGACACCGGCATCGGGCTCGGGGCGATCGCGTTGACCCAGATGTTGGGCCGGCAGGGATTGCTGGCGGCCAGCGTGTCGGGCAAGGAACCCCTGCGACCGCTGATCGCCCCGGGCCAGCCTTATGCACCGCGACCCGCGCACTTCACGCCGCGCGCGGAGAACGTCCTGGTCATCTTTTGCAGCGGCGCCTGCAGTCAGTTGGACACGTTTGATTATAAACCCGAATTGATCCGGCGGCACGGCCAGCCGATGCCGGGCAATGAGAAGCTGATCACCTTCCAGGGGGAACAGGGGGCGCTGACCCGGAGCCCGTGGGAATTCCGACCCCGTGGGCAAAGCGGCAAGATGATCTCGGACCTGGTGCCGCATTTGGGCGCGCTGGCGGACGAGATGTGCTTCATCCATTCGATGAAGGGCAAGACCAACACGCACGGGCCGGGGGAGAATTATATGTCCACGGGCTATACGCTCGATGGCTTTCCCAGCGTCGGCTCGTGGGCCACGTATGCTTTGGGGAGCGAGGACCAGAGCCTGCCGGCCTATGTCGCGATCCCCGACCCGCGCGGCAAGCCCCAGAACAGCGTGAACAACTGGGCGCCGGGTTTCCTGCCGGCGGCGTTCCAAGGGACGGAATTCAACGCCACCCATCCCATCCGCAACCTCGCGCGCCCGGTCTCCATCACCGACGATCGCGACCAGGCCACCCGGACCTTCCTGCAACGGCTGAACGGTCGGCATGCCGAAGGGTTCCCGGGCGACAACCAACTGGCCGCGCGCATCGCCAGCTATGAACTGGCCGCGCGCATGCAACTCACCGTCCCCGAGGTGGCCGACCTGTCCACCGAACCCGCGCACATCCTGAAATTATACGGGGCCGACGAAGGGGGATCCAAGATCAACGAACTCCGGGCCGGCTATGCGCGCAATTGCATCCTGGCCCGGCGGCTTCTGGAGAAGGGTGTCCGGTTCGTGCAACTGTTCAACGGCGCCTACCAGACCGGCGGCGAAGGGGCGAGCAACTGGGACGGCCACAAGGACCTGTTCAACCAATACAGTCTTCACGGACCGGTGTTGGACCAACCCACCGCGGGACTGCTGCTGGATCTGCAACAGCGCGGGTTGCTCGATCGCACGCTGGTGGTCTGGTGCACGGAATTCGGACGCATGCCGACTTTCCAAAAGGGTTCGCAGGGGCGCGACCACAACCCCGAGGGATTCACCTGCTGGCTGGCCGGCGCCGGCGTGAAGAAAGGCTTCAGTTACGGCGCCACCGATGACTTCGGATATAAGTCCGTCGAGAACGTGGTCACGGTGCACGATCTCCATGCCACCATCCTGCATCTGCTGGGATTGGATCATGAGCGGCTCACCTATTATCATAATGGGATCGAGCGGCGCCTGACCGACGTGGAAGGCAAGGTGGTGACGGGGATCCTGGGTTGAGGGGACCGGCGGGGCTCCTGCCGAACGGGTCCCTTCCCGCAGCGGAAATCCGTTTTCGGATCAATTGTCGACGACGATGCGGAAGAGACCGGCGGCGGCGGCACCCACCGGGATCTCCACGGACAACGCGGTTCCGTCACCCATGAACGGTCCGGCTTCGGAATTCCATGCATTGGACGACAGATCCACCAATCGCTCGACGCGGTAGCTGTGGCCGGCCTCGGTGGGCAGGGCGAAACGGAACGTGACTCCATCGACACGGAAGTCGGCGAGTTGCGGTGGGGCGACCAGTCCGCTGGAGGTTGTGGTGAAGGAAAAGACCGGGCTGGCAACCCGCTTGCCGCCGACGATCTGATCCACCCGCCAGTAATACTGGGTGGAAGCCTTCAGTCCGGACAGGTCGACGGATGGAGTCAAACCCAGACCCACCCGGTCACCGCTGAGCAGTTGCGGGGAAGTTCCGAGGAACACCTCATAGCTCGGGAGGAGGGGCGTGACCTCGAGCCGGACGTCATCCAACCGCAAGGCCATGATTTCGGGTGCGGAGTTGGTGAGACCGAACTCGATGGTCACCGTCTTGCCGCGGAAGATGGAAAGATCGGCTTCATGTGAAATCCAAGGGCCGGGATCGCCGTTCACCCCGACGGTCGCCTCGTGAAGCACCACCGGCACGGCCGCACCCGCGGCCGTCGCCCAGACCCGATAGGTGCCGCTGAAGGAACCGCCGCCGAGGGTGAGATCCTACGAGGAGGACGAAGAACAAAAGGCCACCGGGGAATCGTCGTGTTGGGCACATGGGTCGGCGAAAATTCGCGGTCAGGTATCAAGACCGGCATCGGTTTGACAAGCGGGAACGGGTACGGGAAAGGATCGGAGTTTCCCCACGTCACCCCTTCGCACGTTGGGTGGCCAACCCTTGCTGCGCCACCCAACGGGCGATGTCCTCGCGCCGGATCGCCGCGGCCATCAGGTCGGGAAACAGGTCGGGCGTGCAGGCGAAAGCCGGAATGCCCAAAGCCGCGAATGCCGCCGCATGATTCGCATCGAACATCGGCGCGCCCTCGTCGTTGAGTGCCAACAACCCGATCACCTGGACCCCGCTCGCGACGAGGCTGGCCGCCCGTTTGAGCATCTCCACCGTGTTGCCCCCCTCGAACAGATCGCTGATCAGGATCAGGATCGTTTCCTGCGGTTGTCTCACCAGGCCCTGGCAATAGGTCAGGGCCTGGTGAATATCGGTGCCTCCGCCGAGTTGGGTGCCAAACAAAACGTCCACCGGGTCGGCCAGTTTCCCGCTCAGGTCCACCACCGCGGTGTCGAACACCACCATCCGGGTCCGCACCGCCGGCAGGCTCGCCAGCACGGCGCTGAAAACCCCGGCGTACACCACGCTCGTCGCCATCGAACCGCTCTGGTCCACGCACAGGATGATGTCGCGGAGCGAGGAGCGCCGGCGTCCGAAACCGATCCGCGTCTCGGGGATGAGGGTCTGATGCCCGGCCTGATAATGCCTCAGGTTCGCCCGGATGGTGCGGTGCCAGTCGATTTCATTATGGCGCGGGCGCCGGTTGCGCATCGAACGGTTCAGGCTTCCGATCACCGCCTGCCGCGTGGGCTGTTCCAACTTCCGCTTCAGCTCGTCCACCACCCTCTGGACCACCGCCCGCGCCGTGTCCTTGGTCCGGTTCGGCAGGATGTTTTTCAACGTCAGCAACTGGGACACGAGGTGCACGTCCGGTTCGACCGTGCGCAGAAGTTCGGGCTCAAGCAGCATTTGCTTCAAGTCGAGTCGGTCGAGGGCATCCTTTTGCATCACCTGCACCACGGCGCTCGGAAAATACTGCCGGATGTCACCCAACCAGCGCGCGACATTGGGACAGGACGAGCCGAGTCCCCCCTTGCGGTCGCCCTCATATAAGGCCTCGAGCACCCGATCGATCCCCAGGTCGGCGCCATCGAGGCCACCCAAGCCGCCGCCGGCCGGATCTTCCGCGGCGCTGCCGAGCATCAACCGCCAGCGGCGGCTCCGTTCGTCCATGGTTCCGGCCGACATAATGTCTCAACGCCTCAACTTTTCGACTTTTCAACCCTTCAGCCCCAACAACTGCGCCAACAAGGGCAACGCCCGGTCCGCCCGTTCCACGTCGAACCCATCGGGAAGGCCGACCCACATTGGCCCGCGCTTCATCCCGCCCGCAACGCGCCCGCCCATCTGACGTCGTTCGGCCGCCTGGAACGTGCTGAAGGTCCGGCGCAGGAGCGGCAATGCCGACGTGAAGTGTTCCGGGGTCAATCCGACGATCCAATCGTCCAACACCGCCCAGAGAGCCTCGTCGTGGAGCAGCACCAGGCCGCTGTTGCGCAGGAAACCGTCCACCCAGGCGGCGGCTTGGGCCGGCGCATTGGCAGTGGAAAGCGCGAGTCCCAGGCGGCGGGCCGCGGCGGACGTGTCCAACTCGCGGACCTCGTGAAGCAAACGGCACGCCCGGCCGGCGATCAGGCCGTGCAGGCCCGGTGAATCGGCGAGTTGTCGCAGCACGCCGTTCCAGGCGGACGTGTGGTCCGGATGCTGGAGCAAGCCGATCGCGGCATGCGCCTCCAGGCATTTTGCGAACAGGGCTTCCGCAGCCTCGTCGTTGAGCGAGCCGCACGCGCCCGGAAGGCCGATGCAAATACGCGTCACCAGCCCGTGGACCAATTCGCCGACCACCCTGGCGTCGGTGTTCCGCACATTGCCGTAACGCAGGATGTCCGCCAAACGAGGCAGGGCGCCCATGAGATGCACGACGTCGCTCGCCACGGCCGCCACGGTCTGGAGGCGCGTCATCAAATGCCCGGCGGCGTCGGGAAGATCGGCGAGCAGGGTGGCGTCCAGCAGTGCGGTCAGGGTCGGAAGATCGGGCGTGGACTCGGAATCCTGGCGCACCTTGGCGCCGGCCGCCCCGGGAAGGGTGTTCCCCCAGAGGCCCGCCTCGATCAACCCGACCGCGAATTCCGGGTGCCATTGCAGGTTCCAAAGCTCGTGAAATGTCCCTTTTTGCGAACCGCGCTGGCGCACGGCCCGACCCCACGGAACCCCCAACAGGTTCAGACGATGCAGCAGCCGGCTGCGCCCGAGATCGTTCGGCTTGCGCAGATCCAGGTCGAGTTGCCGGGCCACGGCGTCCGGCGAAAGACGCAACGATTTCTGTTCCCGCGCGAGTTCGCGGGCGAGGGGTACGGCGGGTGTTTCCTCCGGCACTTCACCCAACCGTTCGCTGACGATGAGTTTTTCGCCGATGACCCGCAGCGACAACGGATCCCCGAAGCACAGCACGGTTTGCGTCGCCTCGTTCAGCTCCGGCAGGCCGGGCAACGGTCGCCCGCGCAAGGCGGCCAGCGCCTCGGCGAGCCGCACCGCTTCGATCACACCCGCGGAAGACGCATCCAGATCTTCGCCCCGCAACAGCCGCGCCACCCGGGTGAGCCAATGCGTGGCGACGCGATCGCCGTCGGAGGCCGTGCCCGCGCCATGGGCCTGCCGGGCGTCCAGCGCCCAAAGAAAATCATACCAACCCGGCGATTCGATGCCGGCGCCATAACCGCTCGCGAGGGCGAGGCGGCCGTAAGTCCAGGGAATCCACGTCGCGACGACCTTGCGTCGGGGCAGACCCCGGAGCAGTGCCGCATCCTCCCGCGCCGGTGGCATCTTCGCGAGCGCCGGCGCGTGCCAGGCACCGCACACGACGGCGATGCGCCCAAAGCCCTCCTTCCGGACCTCGCGGATCACCTGCCGCATGTGCGCCTCGCGATGCCGCTCGCGTTCGGGTTCGACCGACTTCAACCCGGAGGAAACCGCCGCTTCGCGCAGGGCGGTCATCGCCTCGAGCACCGCCGCAAACACGTCGGCCCCGTCGCGCCGATGCTCCACGGTGTGCTCCCACCAACGCTCGGAATCGGAGTACCCCGCCGCCCGCGCCAGGTGGGAGAGCGGATCGCGGCTCAGGGGAGGTTCGAAGTCCGGGCGGTCCGCCACCGGGTCTTCCTGGGGATCGGGTGGGCCGGACGGACTCGGCGGATCGGGTGGGTCATCCACCCTCCGGGCCTCCGCCAGGGTTTCGGCTTCCGCGGCCAGACCCACCTGGACGGCCTGCGGCAGGTCCATGAACCGCACCGGGATCTTCCGGCCCAATCCATATTGAAGGGCCTGCCACTCGGGTGAGAAAACGGCGAACGGATAAAATGCGGAGCGCTGCGGTTTCTCGGGATCGTAAATCAGCAGCGCCACCGGCGGCCTAAGATTGGCATGGACGGCCAGTGGCAGCACGTCCGCGGCGTCGGGCGGACCCTCGATCAGCAGGCAATCCGGTTCCAAAGTCTCCAGGGCATGGCGCAGACTCCGGGCCGAGCCCGGGCCGTGATGACGGATGCCAAAGATGCTGAGAGGTGAGGGATCCATTGGGCTGAAACGTCCCCAGGGCTAGTCGGCCTGGCGGCAGGCGCGGTAGAAATCCTTCCACCCGTCGCGCTCCTTCACGACCGTTTCCAGGTATTCCTTCCACACGACGCGATCCTGCACGGGATCCTTGATCACGGCGCCGACCAGGCCGCTGGCAACATCGGCGGCGCGAAGGGTCCCGTCGCCGAAATGCGCGGCGAGGCTGAGCCCCTGGTTCATCACGCCGATGGCCTCGGCGGTGCTGAGCGTGGCACTGGGCGACTTGAGCTTCGTCTTGCCATCGGCCGTGACACCTGCGCGCAACTCGCGGAACACGATCACGACGCGTCGGATTTCCTCCAACGCCGGCGGTTCGGCGGGAAGACCGAGAGCCCGGCCGAGTTGCTCCACGCGTTGCTGCACAATCCGCACCTCCTCCTCCAAGCTGTCGGGCACGGGTAGGATGACCGTGTTGAAACGACGCTTGAGGGCGCTGCTCAGTTCGTTCACGCCCCGGTCGCGGTTGTTGGCAGTGGCGATGACATTGAAGCCGCGCTGCGCCTGGACCTCCGCGCCCAACTCGGGAATCGGCAACGTCTTTTCGCTGAGCAGGGTGATGAGCGAGTCCTGGACATCGGCAGGAATGCGCGTGAGTTCCTCGACGCGGGCGAGGCGGCCCTCCTGCATGGCCCGCATCATCGGACTCGGGACGAGCGCCTTCAGGGACGGTCCCTTGGCGAGCAATTCGGCATAATTCCAGCCGTAGCGCAGGCTTTCCTCGCTCGTGCCGGCGGTGCCCTGGACCAGCAAGGTGCTGTCGCCGGAGATCGCCGCGGCCAGATGTTCCGCGACCCAGGTCTTGGCCGTTCCCGGCACGCCGAGCAGCAGCAGCGCCCGATCGGTGGCCAGCGTGGCGATGGCGACCTCGATGAGCCGGCGCTCGCCGATGTACTTCGGCGTGATCTCGGTGCCGTCATCCAAGCTCCCACCCAGCAGGTAGGTGGCGACCGCCCAAGGCGAAAGCTTCCAATTGGGTGGGCGCGGTTTCGAGTCGGCCCGGGCCAGCGCCTGGAGTTCCTCGACGAATTGGTGTTCGGCGTGCCGGCGGAGTGCGTGAGTCATGGGTTGCAAGGATCGGATCAGCGTCCATGGGCGAATGCCGTGCGCAGTTCGATGCGAAGTTGGGTCACGGTGAGAAATTCATCCACGCCTTGGGCCCAGAATTCCCAGCCCGGGGATTCAACGGGCCAACCGACCAGCGCTTCGGCCAGCACCTCCGGGGCAAGCCGGACCGCGAAATCCTGGAACGGATTCCGACAGGATCCCCCGACGGGCACCCGGGCGGATTCCAGCCTTAGAAAATCGAGCACGGCCCGACTGAAGCCCGGGCTCCATCCGTGCCGACCCCGGACGACCAGTGGCCCCAGACCGGCGCGGGTCACGGGATTTGCGTCCGAGAGCAAAATGGCCAGACGTTCCTCCCGTTGCGATGGCGACATCAGGTCCAGGAGACCCTCCCGTCTCCCCGGAAGCGCCCCGTCGGGAACCGCGTCGAAAAGCGCCCCGGCCCAACCCTCATTGCGCTGTCGGATTACACCCCGCCACCACGCTTCGAAAAGCTCCTTTGCCCATTCGCCAGATCGGGACGCCGACAGTATTTCCATCGGTGTGCAGTTCCATTCGCGGGTCCACAGATTGAGCGGCACGGCTTCCAACACCTGGATGAGCCACCACGCCTTTTCACCAAAGCCGGGCGGCGGTTTGGATTCGATCCCATCACGTTGCAAGGCTTTGGGGCACTCTGCGGGCAATGAGACCTCGACGACGGCGGAAAGGTTCCCGTTGCGCGTCACGCCGGCGCCGGAATCGGCAGGAATCCAGCGCAGCAGCAGCCGGGCCCGCTCCGTCAGGCGACGGACCAACGACGACCCTGGTAGGCGGGCCAAAAGCGCGACGGCCGTGCGCCGGACTTCCTGACGTCGGTCATCCAGCGCGGCTTCCAAGAACGGCTCATCGTCAGGACCCAATCCCGTGGCGAAGGTCCCGAGGAAGGTCGCGCGATCTTCCGGGGCCTCGTCCTTCCAAGTGCTGGACAGCAGTTCCCGGGCGCGGGCCGGATGGGTCCGGCGAAGTCGTGCGAGCACGGCCAGACGCTGCGCGCGTTCGCCGGTCTGCCAGGCAGTTTCGTCGTCGCCGTCCTCGCCGCCGACCCAGGCCCAATCGGGATTCTGCGACGCCAGCCAATGCCCCCGCGCCCCGAGAACGGGCCGGATCGCGTCGCGCAATTCTGTTCGGGACCCGCCCAACTGGAGCAGCGGCGGCAGGGCTTCGGGCCGGGCAACCTGCGCCGCCTGCGCCGCCAGGGTGAGCCATTCCGGAAGGAGTTCCGGAGCCTCCCCGGCAAGGAATCGCACGAGCAGCGACGCGGCGGCTTCCCCGGCGGGTGGCTGTGATTCCGACGGGCTGGGCGACGGCAGCGGCGCGTCGTCCTGCGCCAACCGGCCGCCGATGCGTTCATGCAGCGCGTCCAGAGCCGCCAAGGAGAGCAAGGCCCGCTCCCGTTGATTCAAGTCGACCTGCCCCTTCAGCTTCCCGAGGGGATCGGTGGCGGTGGACCGGGGGACCGCTTGGTGCTCCGTCCCCAACAGGGCGATCCGGGTGAGATCCGCGAAACTCATATCCTCACAAACCTTCCCTCCGCCCAGGCGCTCAGGGGTGTCAGCGACCCGCCGTCCCACTCGCCGGCGAGCGAGATCGGATGGCCGCCCGAGAGTGAAACCAGCACCCATGTCCGGGCCTCGCTAAGGGTCATCGGCAGGGTCCGCGCCTCGGCATCCCGGATCCCCCAACCCTCCGCCCTCCGCACGGGAATCACCGCCGGCAAGGCCAATGGAACCCTCTCGATCCACGGATTCGCCGCCAGGGCTTCGCCGGCGAATGCGAGGGCGGCGGCAATGGATTCGTGGGGCATCACGGGCGGGGCCGATTCCGGAGGACCGTGCCGTTGCTTCACCAGTGCCCGGAGCGGCCAGGCACTCGGGAAAAAGACCAGTTCGGCCTCCAAACAGGTGCCCGGAACCAGACTGACGTCGAGCGGTTGATTGGGTCCCGCGCTGAAGCTGAGGCAGAGGGCGGGCCGCCGGCCCGTCGCTCCCAACAGCCATGTCCGCTGGGTGCGCAACCGCTCCTCCTCCACGACGCGTTGGCCGATGACAAACCAGCGATCACGAACGCCCGACTGGGACAGCACGTCCTCTTGGTCGGCCGTGAAACCGATGGTGGCTCGAAGGTCGGCCTGGGTGGACGGGGGCAGCGTGTCGAGACGCGACCATCCTTCGCGGACCAGATGGAGGAGGGCCGCCTGGCCCAGGAAGCGGTTCGGCCACCTCTCACCGGTGGTCGTGATGCCAGCCAGGGCGCCGGCACGCCGCGCCAACCCGGGTGCCTGGGCATCCACGAGTCGCGCCACGGGATGCTCCCAGAATCCCGACGGCTTCATCGGCAGGGCGGCCAATCCGGAGCGCACCAGATCATCCAACCACAGGCCGAACTCTTCCAGGCCGGCCGTGACTTTGGATTCGCGGGAATGGATGCGGCTTTCCGAGGCGGCGGCGGACTTGGTGGCGGCGGCGGGATCCGGGGAAGTTTCCGGCGCGGCGGATTTCGTGAGGTTCTGCCCGTCCTTCCCGGCCCGCTTCGCCAACCATTCGGTCGTCCAGGCGGGTGGAGTCTTTCCTGTCAGGGTGGCCGGTTCCCGGGCGAGAATGAGGAACAATCCGAGCCCGTGTTTGCAGGGAAACTTGCGGCTGGGACAGGAGCATTTGAAGGCCGGCCCAGCCAGGTCGATGGACGCCTGGTAAGGATCCTTTCCGCTGCCTTGGATCGTTCCCCAGGCACAGGACTCGGTCGCCCCCAACGTCATCCATTTTCGCGACGCCGACAATTCCTTGCCGGACTTCGCCGAGGCGGCGTCCGGCGCAAGTGCGAGCACCTGTTCTAGGGTCCAAAGCATCGCGCCCGTGGGTGGTGGAGGGATGGCATCGCCTGGCGGGACCCTTCATCCCGCATTCCCGGTCACTTGGCAATGACGGCCGCCATTCGCCACCAACCACGACATCCTGTCGTTCACCAGCGCCGACACCGTGACGGATCCGGCTACTTCCGCTTGAGCAGATCGCCGGCCGCCTTGTCGAGCGCCCCCTTGGCATTGTCCAGGGCTCCCTTGCCGAGGTCCTTGCCCAAGTCACCCAGTTTCCCCACCTGTGCCGTCACCGCGGGAATGACCTCGTCGATGATGGCTCCCACGACCTTTTTGGACAGTTCACCCGGCGTCAATCCATCGCCACCACTGCCCAGGTTCGTCAGGTGGATGTCCGGCAGGGTCACCGACAGGGTCTGGCCTCCCAGTTGCGTGAGCTTCACATCCACTTTCGTGCCCTTGAGCAGGAAATCATCAATCTGGATCTTCTTCTTCGAACCGGACTCCGACGGGGCGCTCTTCTCGCCCGCCGTGAAGGAGTCGATGTTCGCCAGGATCTTCTTGAGATTGTTGTCACCCAACCCGCCCTCCAACGTAACCTGCGGGTCGGTCACGGCGACGGACTTGACGTGGACCTTGTCGGAGAGGACGGACGCCGGATCGACCTCCAATTTCGCCTCCCCCAACCGGATGGCGAAGGGCGTCGAATAACCTGGGGGATTGCCGACGACGAATCCTTGGATCCCGCCGCTGCCGGAACTGGGCGACAGGGTGACATGGTCGACGGCGACGCTGGTCTGGGTGATCTTGGGACCGGCGAGTTCGATGGCCCGCTTGACGATGCCGCCCAGATTGGACCCGATGAAATAAAGGGCCACCACCAGCACGATCGCGAGGGTCCCAACGATGAGCACGACTTTCTTCATGGGGACATAGTAGCGCCGAAAAAGGGGTCTCTGGCAAGCCATCGGGGATGGGCGGTCCCGTGCGCCGGCTGGATTCCGAACCCTGCCGCGAAATCTTGATTGCGAACCCGACCGGATTGGGGAGGATTGACAACACCTGTCGGCTTCGGAAATCCGGAAGACCGGGATAAGCCGTGCGCTCATGCAAAACCATGGTTCCTTCTGTCGCGGCCCGCTGAGCACCCGGCGCGAATGGCTCCGGGTCGGCGGTTTGGGGGCGTTCGGACTTTCCCTGGCCAATCTCCTCCCGACCCCGGCCCGTTCGGCGGATGCCTCCCGGATCGAAGTCATCCCGTCCTTCGGCCGGGCCCGTTCCTGCATCCTCCTTTTCCTCGCCGGCGGTCCGCCCCAGCACGAGACCTTCGACCCCAAGCCGGACGCCCCATCCGAGGTTCGCGATGTTTTCCGGTCGATCCCGACCAGCGTTCCCGGAACCCATTTTTGCGAGACGCTGCCTTATACCGCACGGATGGCCCACCGCATGGCCGTCATCCGCTCCATGACGACGGACATCGACGCCCACTCGACGAGCGGGGCGTTCATGCTCACGGGGTATGAGCCGACGACCAAGGCGGAGAACATCCCGCCGGGTCCCCAGGATTGGCCGAGCATCGCCGCGGTGGTCGGATCGCTGAAACCCAGCACCCGTTCCCCGATGTCCGCGGTGGTGCTGCCCGAGGTGTTGGCCAACGATGGCAACATCCTGTGGCCGGGCCAGG
>JANYCC010000417.1 GCA_025360495.1 Verrucomicrobiota bacterium
AGGTGCTGGTGAGTTGGTTGGCGGCCTGCGGATCGTTGAAACGCTCCAGGGTGCGGCTGGTGGGAAAGACGTGGTTGTCGTCGCGGTTGACGGCGACCCGCGGTGACGGCGGGGCGACATGCGGGTTGCGACGGGAATAGCGGGCGGGCAGGGGGAAGTGGACGAGCAGGGTGCTGTTGTCGTTGCCGAACCATTGGCCGAAGTCATCGCTGACATGTCCCTGCTGGCTCACACCGGCCTCGGCTTCAAACCGGCCCGTGTCCGGTTGCCAACGGAAATCGCGGCCCGTGGCGTCGGTGGTGGCGCCGGTCCGGGACGACGTGATCGCCCCGCCGAAGAGTCCGCCGGAGCCGTGGACCCAGCCGTCGAGCCCCCAGCGCAGGCCGTTCACGCGCGCTTGGAAATTATGGGTGGCGAATCCGGAGAGCAGCTTTTGCCCGGTCGTCGCGGCAGTTGACGGATTCGCCGCCACGCCCGGGAACCACTGGATGTCGGGGGCGGCGCACACCATCACGCCATCGCGCCATTGCAGGATCCCCGTGGGATAGGGCAGCCCGCGCGCCACCACCACCGCGCGGTCATAGCGGCCGTCGCCATCGGTGTCTTCCAGCACTTTTATGCGGCCGCCCCCTTCCGCCCCCGATGGATAATCATACATCTCCGCCACCCAGAGCCGGCCGTCGGGGCCGAAATCGATGGCGACGGGTGATTGCACGAGGTCATCGCCGGCGACGAGTTCGATGGCGAGGCCGTCGGGGAGATGAAACGATTCGAGGGCGCGGGCCGGATCGCGGGGGGGTGGGAGATCGGAGGCCTTGGGTGCAGCGCGGAAGGATGCGGGCAGCAGGTCTTTGACGGTGTCGATGATCAGGTCCTCGGTCTCCGGGGCGAGGCGTTGGGGCCGGTCATAATACCAGAGGGAGGATTCGGCCTCATATCCGCCTTCGGTCAGGATGCGGCGGGACGGGATATAACAGGGGACGTCGTTGGCATAGCCATTGACCCAGAGCCGGCGCGGGTCGAGTTCGCGTTTGAGGCGGAGGGCATAATCGACGACGACCTCGCCCCCGAGGAAGACCATGGCGAAACGGTCGCCGAAGGACCAGGTCTGGACCGGATAAGGGAGCGTGGGACCGGGGGCTTCACCGCGGTCGAATCGGGCGAGCCAACGGCGGGCGTGATGCCCGACGATGCCGGAGACCTTGGCACGTTCCTCCCATTCGGCCCGCGTGAAATGAGTGCGGTAGGGCAGGGCGATGATCCGGAGGCGGGCCACGGGTGGGTCGGTGAGTTCCGTCAATGGGAGCGCGAGCAGACGGTCGGTTTCCGTGGCGATGGCGTGGCCGTGGTTGGCGGCGAGTTCGAGGCTGCCGCGCGGGGACGGATTGGCGTCGGCCCCGCAACCGATGGCGACGAGGGCGACGGTGCCGGGGTGGGTCTGTTCCAATTCGAGTGCGGCGGCGCCCGCCCAGTCGCCATGGACGGCATTGAGTTCGCCGCCGAGCGTGGTGCAGTGGCAGGCATAGCTGACGAGCACGGCCAGAAGCCTGCCGTCGGAACCGGTGACCCGAAGGAGTGGGAAGTCATGGTCGACGGGACCACCGGGAGTGCGGCGGTTGGCGGCGAACGTCACGCGCCCCTGACCCCAGGCGACCCGGGCCGGGGCGCGGTGGGCGAGGGCTTCCAGGACGGCGGCTTCCAGGCGATCGACGAAAAAACGGGTGTAGGAATCGATGCCGGCCTGGTCGGCGGGCGGGATGTCCTGGGCAAAGATATTGGGGGCGGCGCCGGTGAGACAGGGGGCGCTATGGGTGTGGGTGACGGTGAAGGCGAGGTTCTCCGGCGGGAGCCCGGCACGATTCCGGATGCGGGTGCGGACCTCGTCGGCAAGGGCGCCGGGGAGGATGCAATTGTCGATGGTGACGAGGACGGTGGTCTGGGTCCCGTGCGTGAGGGCGAGGGCGCGGGCGTGGATGTGCTGGGCGATGTTGGTGGGGGCGGGCAGGTTGGCGCGCGCGGCATAACCCATGAGGCGGACCGCGTTGGTGGGCGAGATGTCAACGCGGGCCGCACCGGCTTGAAAGACCGGCGAATCGGCACCGCGGACCGACGTGAAGGCGAGGAGGCAGAAAAGGGTCGCGGGCAGGAAACGCCATCGTTTCATAGGATGATTATGAATGAGGGATGATGAAGGGCGGATGCCGGGAAGTGAACGGCGACGGGTGACGGGTGACGAGCGCGGAATGAGGAGCGCGGAATGAGGAACGGAACAAGGCGGGGATGGACCGACGCAGGCAGTTCACGGGGATCCCTGGTGAACTGCCTGCGCGGTCATCCGCACTCCTGCATTCGCCCCGATCCCATCCAAGAGTCCGACGGTAATCGGATTGGACGGGGAAAGTGTCATGAGCCGAAGGAGGGGCCGTCCTGAAGGCCATCGGGTGCCTCGTCCTCGACTCGAGGAGGCGAACCCCGCGGGAGGATTCTTACAAGGTCCAAGTGGGGAAACTTCTTATTTCGGGCGCGTCTGGGCATCGCAGGAAGGCGGGTAGGAAAACCCGCCGCCCCGGAGCTGTCGCGACCGCGCTGGGAGGGCGGGTTTTCCTACCCGCCCCGCTTCTCCGATGGCCCGGCTTCCCACGATGCCCTGAGGGGTTCTCTTGCGAGCGACGTGGACCGGTGGAGTCCGCATGGGGTACGATGAAATCCATGGTTCCTCCAATATCCCGCCCGCGGCTGCCGGCGATCAAGCTGTCCTCGCCGGAGACCGGGGGATTCTGGGAAATCCCGGTGATCCATGAGGACGCGCAGTTGCTGGCGGTGGACAAGCCGGCGGGGCTGTTGACCTCGCCCGACCGGGATGATCCGCAACGCCCGAACCTGATCAGCCTGTTGCACGCCGGCATCGAGACCGGCCGACCGTGGGCGGTCGCACGCGGGTTGACCTACCTGGCCAGCGCGCACCGATTGGATTTCGAAACCAGCGGCGTGTTGTTGTTGGCGAAGGACAAGACTTCATTGGTCTCCCTCGCGGACCAGTTTGGCGGCGAAGGGGTGGAGCAGACTTACCTGGCGATGGTGGACGGAACCCCGCCGGAAATGGAGTTCACCGTCGAATTGAAGTTGAAGCCGGACGAACAGCAACCGGGCCGGATGCGGTCGGCGCGTGATGGCAAGCGTGCGTTGACCCATTTCAAGGTCGTGGAAAAATTTCCCGGGGTGTCGTGGATCGAGTGCCGGCCGAAAACCTCCCGGATGCACCAGATCCGTGTGCACCTCTTCGGGGCCGGATATCCGATCCTGGGGGATGAGATGTATGGATCCGGACGGCGACTTTACCTGAGCCAGATCAAGCGGGATTATCGACCGAAGGGAACGGAGCCGGAGCGGGCGCTGACACCGCGGTTGGCCCTGCATGCCTGGCGGCTCGGCGTGAGGCATCCGGCGACCGGGGAACCGTTGGGGATCGAGGCTCCGTGGCCGCGGGACCTGGAGGTGGCGCTGAAACATCTGCGCCGCCACGCAGGCCGGGCGAATTCCTGAATCGGGCGAGACGGGGCACGAGGCCTTCCTGGTGGACGGCCGGGCTTTCACGCTGTTGCGTGAAAAGCTTTCGTTCAAGGATCTTGCCGGGAAGGAATTGGCGTTCATCCGGGAGCGGGTCCTGTCCCTGCACAAAGCCTATGAGATTCACCGGGACGGGCAGTTGGCGGCGGTGGTGAAGAAGGATCTTTTCAACCTGTTCCGCTGCCATTTCACCGTCGATGTCCCCGGTCCGGATGACTATGAGGCGCAGGGCAGTTTCCTGGACCACGACTACACCTTTTTGGGTCCTGCCTCAGTTGGCACCCCATTTGGTGTTCTTGAGGAAGATCAGCAGGTCGGCCAGTTCCTGGCGGCTCAATTGAGCGTCGAGTCCGGCCGGCATCAGCGAAACCGAGCCCGGCCGCTGGTCCGCCACGTCGGCGCGGGCAATGTGCTGTTCCACGCCCGGTCCGCTCACCACCACGATCTCGCGGTCGGTTTCGCTCTTCACGATCCCGGCGAATTCATCCCCGGTTTTGGTGATGACGATCATCGGTTCATAACTCCGCACAAAGGTCGCGCTCGGGAAAACGATGCTCTCCAGCAGATCGCGCTCGGTGCGGGCCTGGCCGATGCTCGTGAGATCGGGCCCGACCTTGCCGCCCAGATAGCCGATCGAATGACAGGTGTAACAAGCCGCTTTGGCTCCGAGGAAAATCGCCTGTCCGCGTCGGACATCGCCCTGCAACGGGTGCAGTTCGGTGAGCAGCGATTCCAGTTGGGCGGATTGCTTCGCGGCGTCGGCGCTCAATTCTGCGACCAGCGCCTCCCCTTCCGTCCGGACCTCGGGCGGGAACGCCTTCAGCGCGGAGCGGACGAGATCCGGCCGCAGCGTCTTCCGGGAGCGGGCGTCCCGCAGGGAAGCCAGCACGGCGCGCCCGAGTTCGGCGTCCCCACCCCGGTCGAAGGCGGGGAGCAATTGGAGCAGGGGCATGGGTGCGGCGTGGGCGAGGACACCGGTCAATTCGCGGAGTTGCGTGGGTTCCAGTTTCGCCTTGGCCAGGGCTCCCGCGCCTTCCCGGGTCATCGCCTGGCCGTCGCCTGCGGTGAGGTACGCGAAGTCGCCGTCCACCAGAGTCCAGCCCGCGTCGAGGGCCGCATAGGCCTGCAGGCGCACCGCATCCGGCAGCGCGGTGGAACGGGCGGCCCGGGCGACTGCGGCGGCGACGGTGGGATCCTTGGCGAACAACCGGGCGGCCCGCACGGCGGCAGAAACGGTCTCTGGTTCTGCGGATCGCAGTGGCTCCAAGACGGCCTCGCGCCAGGAGGTGGGCGGTTCCTTGGGACTGGCGTCGGCCATGGCGGTGAGGGCGCCGCGTTGGAGTGCCGGGCCGCGCTCTGTGCTCCGCGCCAGGCTCGCCAGCAATTCGCGTCCGCTCACGCCGGGGACGAGAAACCGGAGCTGGGGAGCCAGGGAGCCACGCTGCGTGGGGTCATCGGCCTGCGTCCGGAACCATTTCGTCAGGTCATCGCTCCATTCCGGATGCCGGCTGAGGATCCACTGGCCGGTGCCCCAGAGCCGCGTGTTGCCTTCCCCCAGCAGGGCGACCGCATCGGAAGCCGGGACCAGGTTGACCCCGATCTGGTCCATCACAATGAACCCCGCCCGCCGAACCGCCGGATCGGTGCTTTTCAATGCGCTCTCAGTCGCCTTGACGTCCGCTATCTCGATCAACGCATAGAGGGCCGTGTGCTCCAGGTAGGCATCCTTCGCGCGGGCGGCCACCTCGAAGAGCGCCGGCGCAGCCGCCTTGTTCCCGAGGCGACCCAACCCCTCGATCGCCACGCGCAACAGGCCGTCCACCGGGGTGTTCTTGTCGAGATAGGTTTGGACGGGGGTTTGGAAGTCCTTGAGTTTTTTCGGATCCCGGGCGAGCGCCGCCTGCTTGAGCGTCCATTGCGGGCCGCGGGCCGAAGGTGGTGCGGTGCGGCGCTTGCGATCCGCGGCGGTGACGGTGTGTTTCGGCCCGGTCTTGCTCAGGCGATACACGGCGCCCAGGACATCGGGCTTGGAAAGTTGGCTGGTCGGACAACACAACTTATACCAGCCGCCCGTGTCCAGGATCAGCAGGGAACCGTCCGCGTCCTCCAGAATGTCGGTGGGATGGAAATCGACATCCAATCCCACGACGAGATCGGAATCGGTGCTGGCATAAGTGGCGCCCGCGGGCCGGAGAATGTGCCGGCTGACCTTGTGAAGGTTGAAGGTGGAGGCGAACAGATTGTCCTTATATTCGGGGCCGAAAGAGGTCCCCTCATAGCGGCAGAGACCGGTGGGTGCACCGGCGCCGAATTGGACGAACGGATGGAACAGGTCGGGACCGGTGCGCACCACGCGGCGATCTTCCAGCACGTTGTTCACCTTGCCGAACACGCCGCCGTACACCGCGTGCCCGATGCCGTCGCGCCAACCCGGTTGGCTGAAATCGATGAAGGTGCTGGTGAAGACCGGTTCGTTTTCGGCTGTGAAGGCGACCTTGACCGGGTTGTCCATGCCACCGGTCATGACGATTTCCAGATCCGAGCCGTCGGGCAGCGCGCGATAAATGTGGGCGGCCTTGTCATTGATCGCGGGGCGTCCCGGGCGTTCGTGCGTCTGTTCGGCGAAGGCGCCCTTGGTCCAATAGATGTGGCCGTCCGGACCCAGATAAGGACCGTGGATGTCGTTGGCGCAACCGGTCAGCGTGCCGCCCTTGAACCATTCCTCACGGGTCTCCGCGACGCCGTCGCCATCCGCATCCCGGAACCGCCAGATGCTCGGCGGCGCGGCCACATAGACCCAGCCGTCATGCCACAGGCAACCCTGTGGGAACATCACCTTGTCCGCGAACACCACCGCCTTGTCGAAGCGCCCATCGCCATCGGTGTCTTCCAACCGGAGCACGCGGTGGGTGGGGTTCTTGACCTGCTCGGCGGGGGGCAGGTTTGACCCGGATGAATCCGTCACATAAAGGCGGCCCTGGTCGTCGAGGCTTCCACTCACCGGGCGTGGGGCGAGGTCGGGACCGGCCACCTGTTTCAATTCGAAGCCGTCGGGAATCTTGAAGGTGTGCCCGGCGACCGTGACCTCGGCGGCGCGGGTCGTGGAAACGGCGCAGGCGAGGAGTGCGGCGGCGGCGACGGGATGGCGCATGGGGGGAGGCTATCCGGGACGGGCGGCGTGGCAAGGCGGGGGATGGGGGAAGACCGGAGGTCGCAGATCGCAAATCGGATATCGGAGATGGGAGATCGGAGATGGGGGTATCGGAGATGAGGCCGGAGCGGGGGCTCATCGTGACACTGCCTCCGAGCGAGGGAGGGATCCCAAAGTATTGCTGGTGAGACAGGTACCGGAAGGCGCTTGTCGTCATGGAGTGCGGCAGTCCCCTGGCGCTTTCGGGTGTGGGCACGGGCGGGATTGAGCGATGCGTAAGTTGGCTCGGGTCCAGAGCGGCAGAGGACTGCCGCAGTCCAAGAAGGCCAGCGCGCAGGTCCGCACCCCTGATGCCACGGGGCGCGTGATTTATTTCGGAAATTAGGTGTCGCTGTAATGTTGGAACCGGAAAATGAATCATGACGGACAACGAAACCACGGCGTGGCAGGAAAAGGCGGAGGCGGCCTTGGCCCATCTCGAGCGGCAATATGACCAACTCAATGCGGTGGTGATCGCGCAGGCCCGGGAGTTGGCCCGGTTGCAAAAGCGCCTCGAGGAATTGGGCGACAGTCTGGACACCCAGGAACTGGAGCGGATCCGCGGCACCAACCCGAAACCGCCCCATTACGGGCCTTAAACCGCCTTCAACATCGACTCCGCATGCCGTCGGGCCGCCGCGCCACCGCCCAGCATCCGCGCCAGTTCATCGATCCGCGCGGCCCCGGTCACCGGTTCGATGCGCGAAATGGTGCGTCCCGCCTCCACGTCCTTGGTCACGACGTGATGGGCGGCACCCAGCGCCGCCACCGCCGCGAGATGGGTGATGCACAACACCTGATGCTGTAGGGCAATCCTTGCCATCCGCGCCCCGACCGCCCCCGCCGTTTCCCCGCCCACGTTGGCGTCCACCTCGTCGAAGACCAGGACCGGGACCTCATCCTCGGCGGCCAGGACGGTCTTGAAGGCGAGCATGACACGGGCGAGTTCGCCGCTGGACGCGATGGCCCTCAGCGGACGCGCCGGTTCGCCGGGATTGGGCGCAAACAGGAATTCGCAACTGTCCATTCCCGTCGGGTCCGCCGTTTCCGGTGTGTCCCGTCCGACCGCCGGCTGCAGTCGGATCTCCAGGCCGCTTTGTCGGAACCCGAGGGCCGAAAGTTCGCGTCCGACCGCGCGGGCGAGGCGCGGGGCATGCTGGCGACGTTCGGCGGAAAGTCCGTTGCCCGCTGCGAGAAGTTCGTGGTCCAACCTTCCCAAGGCGGCCTGAAGACGGGCGAGTTCGGCGTCGCGTCCCTCGAGAACAGCGAGCTTTTGGACGGCATCGGCTCCGAACGCAATGACGTCGGAAAGTGTCGGGGCGTACTTGCGCCGGAGACCGTGGAGCAGGTTGAGGCGTTCCTCGAGGACGGCGCGGCGGGCAGGATCCACTTCCGCGGCTTCCGCATAGCGCGTCACCGCCTGTTGTAATTCCCGAAGGGTGTCGGCGGCCTGGTCGAGCGTGACGGTGAGCGGAGTCGCCGTGGGATCGAGTCGGCGGAGTTCGTGGAGCGCCCGGCCGACTTGGGCAAGCCGGGAGATGACGGGATCCTCGCCCTCGGAGAGACCTTCCAGCGCGCCGTGGGCGAGTTCGAGCAGACGGGCGTCGTTGCTGGCGCGATGGTGTTCGGCCTCGATCAATTCGTCCTCTCCGGGTTGGAGTCGGGCGTCGGTGATTTCGCGGACCTGGAAGCGCAGCAGGTCGAGTTCGCGGGCATAGGTGGCCTCATCGACGATCAGTTCGGCCTTTTCGCGGCCGAGCAGGGTGCGGCGGCGGACGAGTTCGGCGAAAGCGTCACGGCGGGGACTGAGGCCGGCGAAAGCGTCGAGGAGAGCGAGTTGGCGGGCGGGTTGGAGGAGGCTTTGGTGTTCGTGCGGGCCGTGAAGATCGACCAGCCAGGTCCCGAGGGTGGCGAGGGTGGCGAGGGTGGTGGGCGAACCATTGACGAACTGCCGGTTGGCGCCGGCGGCGGTGAAGGCGCGTTTGAGGACCAGTTGCCCATTTTCGCACGGTTCCAAGCCGTTATCCGCCAGAAACCCGGTCAGCGGGGCGCGGAGTCCGGACACTTCAAACACTGCTTCCACCGAACATTGGTCGGCCCCGGCGCGGAGGGAACCGCGGTCGGCGCGTTCACCCAGGACGAGTTGCAGGGCGCCGAGAAGGATGGATTTGCCGGCGCCGGTCTCACCGGTGATCGCGTTGAAGCCGGGTTGCAGCTCCACCGTGAGGTCGGCGACCAGGGCGAGGTTCTTGATGCGCAGGGTCGACAGCATGGCGCGGTGGCGGCGGACTGTGGCGCGGGACGGGGCATCCGCCAATACGCAACCTGCTCTGAATCCCGATCTACGAACTCCGATCCCCGATCCCCGATCCCCGATCCCCGAACTCCGAACTCCGAACTCCGATCTCCGATCTCCGATTCCGGATCCCACCGGGCCCGTTGACGCTGGGCTGGGCCGGCCGTAGCCTGTCCCTGCCATGATTGTCGGGAAAATCGGGGCCAACACGGCCTCCCAGCCTACGTTCCGGGTCGGGGACGAACGTCTCATCAAGTTGACGGACGCCGCCGGGCGCAAGGTTTCGGGCCTGCTCCAGAAACAGGGCCGGCCCGAAGGCGTTCTACGGGTCGCCGTCGTGGGCGGTGGTTGTTCCGGGCTCCAATATAAGATGGATCTGCAGGACGCCCCCCAAAACCGCGACATCCTGGTCCAGAGCGCCGGGGTGCGCATCGTCGTCGATCCGAAGAGCGCCCTTTATGTCACGGGATCCGAACTCGACTTCATCGATGCCCTGCAGGAAGGCGGGTTCAAGGTGAAGAACCCGAACGCCGCGACGAGTTGTTCGTGCGGCGAAAGCTTCAGCGCTTGAACGACACCGTCGTCCCCGCCCCCGATGCCCCCGGCGCGGCTCATCCCGGGTCGGTTGCAGTCGATCATTTTGCCCGGTTGGAGGAACCGCGGCACCCATGGATCGACGTGGAAGCCCTGAAAACGCGGTTTCTCAAGCAATCGACCCAACTGCATCCGGATCGCTTTCATGGTGCGGACGCGGCGGTGCTGGCGGTGGCGCAGGCGCGGTACACGGAATTGAACTCCGCCTATCAAACCCTGCGGGAACCCCGGGACCGGCTGTTGCACCTGATCGAATTGGAGGCGGGAATGCCGCCGCGCGACATCCAGAAGATCCCGCCCGGCACGATGGACCTGTTCGTGGAGGTGGGGCAGACCTGCCGGGATGGGGACGCCTATCTGGTCGAGAAATCCGCGGCCGTGTCACCGATGTTGAAGCTGCGTTCGCTTCAGGCGGGATTGGAGTGGATGGACCGGTTTCAATCCCTGCAACAGCGGGTGAATGCCCGGCGCGACGAGTTGGAAACCGAGTTGAAGGCGATGAACGCGGTTTGGGATGCCGCGCCGGCCATTGGCGACCCGGCCCGCGTGTCAGCCCTGCCGCTGGAACGGTTGGAACAGATCTACCGGACCATGAGTTATGTGGCCCGATGGACCGGCCAGATCCAGGATCGCGTCGTGCAACTGGCGGTCTGAGTCCGTGCTCAGTTCGCCGCCGCGCGGTGTTCGAGACGGAGGATCTTCGTGTCCTTGTTGTTCGACCACGCCGTCCCGTATTCGATGACATAGAGGCAACCGTCGGCCCCGAGTTCCAGGTCCATCGGGCGCTTGATTTTGGTGCCGGGCATGAAGCGTTTCATCATCAGCTTGCCGTCCGAGGTCTTCGCGATGTTGTCTTGGGAATCGAGTTTCACCGCGATGATCCAATCCCGTGACCATTCATAGATGAAGAGGGTGTGGTCGAATTCCTTCGGGAGCTTGGTCGGGGAGGGATTCTTCGGGTCGAAATAATAGACCGGCCCGGCCATGGCGGTGCGACCTCCGGGACCGTTCACCTCGGGAAAACGGGTCGAAGGGCTGCCCGGATAATAGATGAAGGCGGGTTGCGCGGGCGGAAGATCGTGGATGCCGGTGTTGTTCGGCGAATTGTTGACCGGGTGGACGGGATCCCAGAATTCCCCGGTCGGTTCCCAGGCGGCGGGTTTCGGGGGCAGTTCGGGCAGATTGTTGGTTTCGCCCTTCTTGGTGAGTTCCGTTCGTTTCTTCTTCACGTCCTCATAGGCGTCCTGTGCGGTCTTCCAAGCCGCCCGCGCCGCGAAGTCGATGTGCCGGTAGGGACGGTTGTCAGCCACGAACAGCGGCCAACCGAAGAAACCGGGCTTGCGGGCCTGGTTCACCTCGTCGAAACCGGCCGGTCCGCGCTTCGGGTCCGGCCCTCCGGCGTCGGGTCCGACTTCACCCCAGTACAGGTAACCGTTTTTCTGGTCCACGGAGATGCGGAAGGGGTTGCGGTTGCCCATCACATAGATCTCCGGTCGGGTCCCGGGCGTGCCGGGAGGGAACAGGTTTCCGGCGGGAATCGTGTAGCCCCCGTCCGCTTTCGGCTTCACCCGCAGGATTTTTCCGGCCAGCGAATTGGCGTTGGCCGCCGAGCGTTGGGAGTCCCACGGATAGCGTCCCGGTCGTTCGTCGCTTGGGCTGAATCCGTCCGAATCGAACGGGTTGGAATTGTCACCGATGGACACGAAAAGGTTGCCGTTCTTGTCGAAGGTGAGGGAGCCGCCGACATGGCAGCATTCCTGGCGCTGAACCTCCATCTCGATGACGATCTTTTCGCTGGCGAGATCCAATTCGTCCCCCTTCAGGGTGAAGCGGGCGACGCGGATCTTGCCGGCCTTGCCCTTGCCGTCGTTGTAGGTGTCCGGGAGCGAGCGGTTGAGGTACACCCAGCCGTTCTGCAGGAATTTCGGGTCGAGCGTGATGCCGAGCAATCCTTCCTCGAGGCCGGTGAAGACATTCAGTTTTGCGATCACCGTGGTCTGCTTTGTCGTCGGCGACCACAGCTTCACGATACCGGCCCGTTCCGCCCACAACACCCGACCGTCCTTCGCCACCGCCAGTTCCATCGGATCGACAATGGTGTCGGTGGGTTCGCCGTTCACAACCTGATCCTCGTCGAGAACGACCTTTTGAAATTCAGATTCGGGCGGGAGCCACGTGTCGAGGGAGGTGGAGGAGTTTCCGGCGGGCCCGCCGTTCGGGATCGGGGTCTGGGTCTGGGTCTGGGTCTGGGTCTGCTGGGCGAGCGCGACGGCGCAGCCGAACAGGGCCGCACAGGCGGCGGACAGGGGGAGCTTCATTCGGGACAGTGGACGCGAAACCGGGTCGCTTAATCAAACCACTTTCTGGACGACGATCTTCGTTCGGAGATTTTGGTCTGGCATTTGTACGCAGACGTATCAATTTTCCACCAACGCTTTGCGCCATGTCTGACGCCATCCCTCATCTGCCCGTCCTCCGCCTGGGTCGAAGTTACGAGTCCCTCGAGAAATCCGAGGTTCGCGATCACCGGTCCGGACGGGTTCTTGCCCTGGTATCCACCGTCAACGGGGGCCTGGTGAAACGCGACCTGGCCCGGATCGCCGCCAGTCGCGCCGCCCTCAACGGCTTCACGGTCGCCCAATTGATCGCGCTCTCCGCACGGGCCGGCGACCTGTTCCTGAACGGATCCCTGCCGCTCGGGGATCGCGGACATACGCAGTCGCCCACGGATTACATCGGGACCCTGAGCCTCACGAGCGGCCTGCCCCACGTGATGGTCCGGCGCAACATGGCCAAGATTCATTATGCCCTGACCCACCTGGACGAGATCCTCAACGGGCTCTCCCGTGGGTTGGACCTGACCGTCCTGGATCGTGGCTTTGGGGAACAGTTCGGCACCAAGCTTTCGTTTTGTCCGACCGCGCTCGCGCTGGGACTGGTGATGCCGAGCAATTCGCCCGCGGTGAATTCGCTCTGGCTCCCGGCCATCGCGCTCAAGACCCCGGTGGTGATCAAGCCGGGCAAGGAGGAACCTTGGACCCCGTACCGGCTCATCCAGGCGTTTCTTGCGGCCGGAGTTCCCGCCGAGGCTTTCGGTTTCTATGCGACGGATCACGAGGGCGCCGCCACGATCCTCAACACCTGCGGTCGTGCCCTCATTTTCGGAGACAAATCGACGACCCAGCAATACGCCCAGAATCCCGCCATCCAGATCCACGGCCCCGGTTGGTCGAAGATCATCATCGGCGAGGATTGCATCGACCAGTGGCGCGATTATCTCGACGTGATTGTCGCCTCGATCTCGGACAATGGCGGGCGTTCGTGCATCAATGCCTCGGCGATTGTCGTGCCGCGCCATGCGGCCGAATTGGCCGATGCCCTGGCGCAACGATTGGGGCTGGTCGGACCCACCGCGCCGGAGGATGAAGGGGCGCGCCTGTCCGGGTTTGCGAACCCGAAGATGGCGGAATTCATCGACGGCCAGATCGAGGAGGGATTGAAGACCCCGGGCGCCGAGGACGTGACCGCCAAGTACCGGGGGGGGACGCGCCGGGTGATCTTCGAGGGGGGCACCTATATGCGGCCGACGGTCGTGCGCTGCGACAATTTTGCGCACCCCTTGGCGAACCGGGAATTCCTGTGCCCGTATGCGAGCGTGGTGACCGTCCCGCAGTCGGAGGTGCTCTCACAGATCGGTTACACCCTGGCGTGCACGGCGATCACCCAGGATCCCGGGTTCATCGCCCGGTTGGAGGCCTATCCGGAAATCGACCGGTTGAACATCGGGCCGGTGTCCACGATGAAGATTTCGTGGGATCAACCGCATGAGGGGAACATGTTCGAGTTCCTGTGGAAGCGCCGGAGCATCGAGCGCGCGTGGTGATTCCGACAACTAAAAGGCGGGCCCCGAAGGCCCGCCTTTGGTTGGCGCGTTAAGCCCCGCCGCCGCAGCGACGGAAATCGTTGGGATCAGGTGCCGAGGGCCTTCTTGGCTTCCTCCGGGACCTCGACCTTCGTGGTGCCCACATCCTTGAGTTCGTAGGTGGTGGTGCGGGCGGTGTCGCGGTCCTCATTGTTGCGGGTGATGGTGCCCGAGACCTTGACCTGCATCTTCGTGAGTTGACCGTCCTTGAGCCAGTATTTCACGGAAGCCTTGGCATTCTTGGCCTCCGGGGCATTGCCACCCGGGCGACGGCCCAACGAGAGCAGTTCCTTCGCGGCGTCCTCGCTCAGATCCCCGCTCACGACTCCCTCGGCGGACTTCAATTCCTTGGCCTTGTCGGCGAGTCGGACCGCCTCGTCAGCCGCCGGACGGGCGCGCAGGAGCATCCCACCGCGCATTCCGCCCCCGCCCCCGCCGCCACCTGTCGCTGCGGCGCGCAATTCCTCGGCGGTCTTCCAGCCGCTGTCAGTCTTCACCACGCCCTTGTCCCCCTTCATGACAGCGGTGGTCGTGTTGCCATCCCGCTCGGTGGTGATCACCGCGAAACCGTCCTTCAGGATCTTCCCGGTGATGGGAGTCGGGCTGAATTGTCCGGCGGGGTCGATCTCGGTCGTCGAAACCCACGTATAACAAGGGGCTTCAGCCAGTTTTTTGGCCGCGGCCTTGACGTCTTCCTTGGCGTCTGCGAGGCAGATCTGCAAGGCGCAGGACGCGATCAGCATCGGGGTGAGAAATCGTTTCATGGGGGGAAGTGGTCGGAAATATGTTTGAAATTACGGCAGGTTCGTAAATTCAGACCGTCGCCGCGGACGCTGGTTACAGCTTGTTTCCCGCGGTTGCCCGACCCGATGCCGTGACTTCGAAAACCGCCAGGCTCGCCTCCACTTCCACCGGGTCATTCAGGAACACCACCCCTTCCCGGATCCGGGCCACCGGTGACCCTTCCAACCGAACCGGGTTCCGTTCGGCCAAACTCCCGGCCAGCGCCTCGAACGTGCCGACCCCGGCGGTTTTCAAGTGATTGTGCCCCAACAGTCGGAAACGGCCGGTGCTTCCCGGACCCACCTGCCGCATCAGGGCGAGCGTCAACCGGCCCATCGTGAACCGGGGATTCAGTTCCACCAACGGCTTCAACCGGGGATGGCCCGCCGCGTCCAGGTACACGAACGCATCCACCCCGACCGGTCCCACATAGCCCGATTCGAGCAACGGCCCCGCAATAAAGGCGATGAGTTCATCATAAAAATCCACGATGGAAACCCGGTGACCCGCAGTCGTCCGGAGCAGTTCGGCCACCATCGTCGGTGGGCTGAACGGAGGCGGACCCGCGTGATTGGCCTGGAATTGTCCCCGGGCATCGGTCGTCAACCCGGTGAAGCCGCAGCGGGTCAGGCGCGTGGTTCCGGCCTCCAGTTGACAGGAAAAATCCGCCACGCGCTCCAGCCACGGTTCGACCACCACGGGTCGGCCGGCGGCGGTGGCCCGCTCGATCCATCGCCGTTGTGCGGGCAGCACCTCCGGTTCCCAGAGTCGGATCGCGTTTCGACCGGCCAGACCCAGCGATTCTTTGACGACAATCCGATGGTGTCCCCGACGGCGGATGTCCGCGACCGCTGCGGACACTTCGTTCCAGGACCCCGCCGCGATTCCCACCACCTCTCCGGGACAGAGCCACGAAGTGCCCGGGCGTCCCGCCAAAAACCGTCGCAACAGGTCGGCGCTCCACACCTTGGAATGTAATCGCGCGAGGATCTCCGGGGATTCTTGGGCGACGGTCGGTTCCCGGTCCGACGTCAGGGGAATCAGGGGACGCAAGAGTTCCAGGCTGTCAGGTCCCCATGCCCACGGTCGGAGTCCCCCGATCTTTCGCCGGGTCAGCGAATGGTCTGCGGGGATCTGGCCCTCGTTGAGTTCCACCCATTCCACCAAGGGAAAACCGGCTGCGGCGACCTGCTCCAGCCACGCGATCCGGGGCTGACGGTTCACGAGCACGACATCATCCCGTCGGGCGAGAAACAGCGGCAATGTGGCGAGGTCGCGGGCGAGTTGGGCCTGGGTTTTGACCGGGGTGAAATCCCGTCCATGGGCCAGTCGTCCCTCGGTGAAGGGATTGAACACCCACACGGTCGGGGCCCGGCCTTTCGACTGACCCTGCACCCGGAGTTGGGCGATGAATCCGGGATGAAATCCGGCGGCTTGGCGGCTGGCGACATCGATGCTGAACCCCCGGGCCCGGGCCGGTGACAACGGGAACTTCAGTTGCTGGCGGAATGCCTCCCAATCGTCGAGGCGCGGATCCTTCCAACGCCGGAACCACTTCAACCCGTGGGCGACGTGTCCGATCTCGTCGTGATGAATCCGTTCCAGCAGGGTGGCGCTTTCAGGGTCACCCACCGCGGCGAATCGGGCGGCGAAATGGCGGGCAAAATCGAGGTTGGCCTGTTCAAAGGTCAGGCTGAGTCCGGCGACATAATCGATGGGCTGTTCCATCGGGGCGACGGCCCGCCAGAAGTAGCCGCTGACCGGGAGTTCCCCGAAGGTGACTCCGCAGGCCTTCATACGGGCCAGATAACGGCGGGTGTGGTCCTGTTCGTCGCGGAGCGTTTGGAGGACGCCGTGACGGAAGGCCGCCGGTGCCTCCGGAAACCGGAGCAGCGCCAGCGCCATGAGTTCGGTTGCCAGCAATTCGTGGTTGGCGAAAAAGTGAAGCAAACGCCCCCGGCCGGCCGTCTCGCCGAGTTCGTCATCACCGGGGAACCCACCCGGTCCCTTACCACTGGGCTTGAAATGCAGTTCGGAAGGTCGGCCGGGCTGCGGTGGGGCGATGATCGCGTTCCCGGGACGATCGTCCGTGACCTCTCCGGGGTCGCGGAGTTTGTCCTCCAGGCAGGTGCCGAAAAGGATCTGCTCGGCGAATTCGCGCAGTTCCATGTGCGGCGATTCAACCGCTGATCCGGGCCCGCAGGAACCGGAAAAAGTCATCGAAGCGCACAGTTCCACTCCCGACTGGAGGCGCAGGCCCTGATTGGGCTAAGCTGCGTCCATGTCCGAACCGTCCTCGCCGTCCGTGGTCAAATGGCCGTTTCTATTGGCGGATTTCTGCGTGTTGGTCGTCGCCGCCGTGCTCGCCTGGCTGGCGCATACCCGGGAACTTCCGTGGAGCCTCGGCCTGGCCGCCGTCATCGCCGCCTCGGTCGCCGCCGGGGCATGGATCCTGGTCACGCCTTTTCTCCGGGACCAGGACGCCCGGCTCAAACTTCGGGAACAGGCGGGCCTCGCCGATACGGTCACGCAGATCCGCCAGGTCGAACGGGTCGTCTCCTCGGTGGTTGCCGCGTCCACCCAGATCGCGTCCAGCCAGGTGGGGCTCACCCAGGCGAACGCCGCCGCCCAGTCGCTCGTCGGGGTCATGCACGAGGAACGGCAGGCGTTCATGGAGTTCATCCAACGCCGGGACGATCAGGAACGGCAGACGATGCGGTTGGAACTCGACAAGCTCCGCCGCGGCGAAGAGGAGACGCTGAAGGTCATTTGCCACCTTCTGGACCATAATTATGCCGTGTTCCTGGCCGGCCAACGGTCCGGCCAACCCGCCGTCGCCCAACAACTCGCCGCCTACCGGGCCGCCTGCCTCGACAGCGTCCGTCGGCTCGGGATCGTCGCCCACGAGGCCACGGTGGGCGAAGGGTTCAACCCCGATTTCCACCAGACCTGGGACGGCCAACCGCCCGCCGCGGGTTCGCGCATCAGCGGCACCCTGGCCTGTGGCTACACGATCCGCAGCCTGCCGGTGCGGCCCATCATTGTCGCCGTCGACACCGCCGTCGAGACCGCTGCTGAAAACACAATCCCGGACGCCGGCGCACCGGCAATCCCGACAACCATTGGTGATTCCGCCTCGTGACGGCTTGGTCTGAGACACCCGGCCCGGCCTCATTCGTTTTCCACCATCCGCACCCGCTTGCGGTCGCGGACGGCCTCGATGGCGGTGCGCAGCCGTTCCCGGATCGCCTTCGCCCCGGGCAGGGCCTGCAACACGATTTGGGGCGTGCTGAGATCGTGGGTGGCCAGGAGGATGTTGCCGGCATGGAACATTCGTAGCTTGAACGGTTCCTCCAAGGTCGTGTCCTGGACCCGGTAAAGTTCGACCTCCTCCGTACGCTTGCTGAACAGGCCGTTGGTGATCTTTAACCGTTGTGTGGTGATCTCATAATGGATGGAGCGGATCTGGAGATAGCGCCACAAGGCGAAAAAAATGGGAATGACCAGAGGACAGAGCAACACGCACAGGATGTAGGTCCCGAAATACGTGGCCTGCGACGGGGAACCACTCCAGATGATCTCTTCGGCGGTGGCAGGGGTGGGGTCAGTCGGGGCCGGCATGGCGATGGCGGATGAGGTTCGAGTGGCGGACGTGATCGGGCCGGAGGCGGAATCACCGATCCCAAGCCCGATGACAAAATGGGCGCCGATCCACCGGGAAACCAGCCCAAAAACGGTGCTGCAGGGCCCGGGGAATCTGAACAACAAAAGGCGTGAAGGGCGCGTGGAAATGAGCCGCCGGCACGCCATCGGTTCGGAGTCCCGGGCTTCAGCCGGCACGATGCCCGCCTGCAAGACGTCGGTGAAACAGTGACGCGTGACCGGCTGAAGCCCGGGAAGACAGGCATTGGGTGTCGGCCTGCCTCTGGCTCATCATTCTCGCGACAGGGTGCCGCCGCGATCCGCCGGCGGACGCTTTCACCGCCTGACACACCTTCCCAAAGCGTCCCTCCGGAGAGCTTCTCCGGCATCCTCAGCGCGTCCAGACGCTCACCGACACGGACACGTTGAGCGGGAATGTGACGGGCACGTCGACGGTCGCCGTTCCGGCGGCGCGGTTGTCGATCTGGGCATCCACGACGACCCGTTCGCCATGATCGGGAATCAGTGCCAGGCGGATGGGCACCACCGCATTGAAATCACGGGCCTGAACCCGGATCACTCGCTCCGCCGGAACGCCGCTGGGAAAGATCAGGCTCACCGGTTCGAGGGCGTCGGGGGCAATGTCGCTGTCGCCGATTTTGAGCAGGTTGAGCCGGGGTTGGATCGGGAGTTTGGTGAGCATGAGGGCCCCGGCGGAAAAGACACTCCGGACCATGTTGAAGTTCGCCTTGGAGAGGTCCGGGGAGTCCAAGCGGACGCGGCCCGCCCCGCCTTGGGGTCCGCCGGAAGCGGTCACGATCCCGATGCCCTCGATCACCGGGGCGACCAGTCGGATGCCGCCCCCCGATCCATCGTTGTATCCAAAGTTGTCCAAGGCCCGAGCAAAAATCCCCCGGTTGGGTCCCGGCAGGGCGATCCGGACATTCGAGGCGATCAGAATGGCGCCGCCGCCCCCACCACCGCTGACGAACTGGTCGGTGCGTCCGCCTCCACCCGAACCCCCGATCAGCGGCAGCAGCAGGGGGTCACCATAGGTCAGCCCCAAGTGGTCTGGGAAACCGCCGATGGTGCCCGGGGTGGCGAAACCGCCTGGTCCGGCGGTGCTCCCATCCCCGGGAGCGCCGCCGCCGGGGCCCTTGCCCCAGCCGGGGGGGAATCCCGCCTGAGCCGGCCGGCCGCCGTCAAATCCGCCCGGTCCACCGCGGCCGGGGTCGAGCCCGGTGGCAGGGGTGGCATCCAGAAAAACGTCCCCGGTGATGACGACCTCCCCTTGGGCCAGCAGCGTGACCGGGGTATTCAGGGCGTTTTTCTGGAAACTCACGCTGCCGTCTGCCGTGACTTCAAACCGCTTGTAATGCAGCACGCCATCCGGTGGCAGGGGAATGACGGTCGGGCTGCTGACGACCAGGTCGCCCAGGGAACCGTCGCTGCCGGAGTTGAACGGTGCGGCGGTCAGCGGCAGCACGGCGAGGCCCATCAGGGCCGGGACGGAGCGGAGGAATCGGGTGGTCTTCATATCGTTGGCCATGCGGGGTGAGGAATCCACGGGTTCAATTCACGGAATCGGTTCAAACAGGACTTCCACCGGCGGTTCGCCGAAGGCAAAGGGAAGTTGGCCGTCGGGGCGTCGGGTGTGGAACACCTCGACCGGCGGCTCGCCGAAGGCGAAAGGCAGTTGGGCGTCGGGGCGTCGGGTGTGGAACACCTCGACTGGCGGTTCGCCAAGGAACGTGCCGCCTCTCCCGGGGGCAAATCGGTCGCCCACGGGCGGCGTGGTGACGCCGGCCACGACTCCCCCCGGTCCGGCGAGCCGGCGGTTGAGTGCATCCAGCGGTGGGGCGAAACGCACGCCCAGCGGATAGGAGTGCCGGTCCAGCGGGTTGGTACCCGCCGTGATTTCCGCCTCGTCGGTGAACAGGTCGCCATCGGTGTCCGGGTTCAACCAGTCGGTGCCGATCCGGGCCTCCTGCATGTCGGTCAGGTAATCCCCGTCCCGGTCCAGCAGGTTGTCGCGCGTGGGCGGGAAGGTGAACGGGTTGTGCGGGTCGGTCCCCAACAGCATCTCGATATAATTGGGCACGCCGTCGCCATCATCGTCGTCGAGGCCGTCGGGCACGCCATTGCCGTTGGAGTCGGGATTGTTCGGGTCGTAGCCGAAACGGATCTCGAACTCGTCCGTCAATCCGTCCTGGTCGGTGTCCTTGCCTGCGATGGCGAGGAAGCCCCACTCCAAATCCCCCGTGGCGGCATTGCCGGCGGGATCGCGATACCCGGCCCGCAGGGACGCGCGGTAGCGGCCCGCCGCCAACGGTTGGCTGAAGACAAGGATGGCGGCCCGGTTGTCGTCCCGCAGCGACACCGTGCCGGGGACCGTGGTGCCGTCCGACCCGGAGGTAGTCACGGAGAAGCGGGCGGTCACCGAACCGGGATCCACCGGCTCGTTGAACCGCACCGAGACGCTTTGGATGTCGCCACCCGCGCCGTTCGGTTGGGGCAGCCACGGGGTCGCCACGGGCGGCGTGGCGTCCGGCGTGAGGGTGATCACCAACGACTCGCTCCACGCACTGTTGCCGCCGGTGTCAAAGGCGCGGGCGCGGACGATGAAGTTGGTTCTGGTGTCCGTGCGGGGCGGGGCGATGAAGCGGATTTCGAAGGGTGCGTTGCCGTCGGTCGCAAGGAGTTGGCCGTCCAGGTGAAACTCGACATTGCGGACCTGCACGTCGTCGGTGACCTGCGCAGTCAACCGGAGGGGTTTGCCCGTTTCGAGGCTGAGTTCCGGGAGGCTCGTGGTGAGACGGATGGTCGGCGGTTGGGTGCCCGTGTCGGCGGCGAGATAGTTCAGCACCTGCAGGCCGGCCCGACCGTCGGCCACATAGCCGAGGCCGTTGTAAATGGCCACCGCGCTGGCGAGCCCGGGAGTGGGGTACTCGGTGAGGTGGTCCGAGGTCCGGCTTGGATCCCGGAGGCTGAAGAGTTGGACGTTGTGGGTGCGCGGATTGGGGTTGCTCGGCACCACTCCCACCGCGGCCAGGCCGAAGCCGGAGCCGGTGGGGACGATCTGTTTGAAGGAGTTGGGTGCGTAGTCCACCGCGGTGCCGACGAGGTGCATGGCGGCGGGGTTCGTCACCGCAAAGGTCGAGTAGCCGGGATAACTCGAGACATAGGCCAGTCCGTCCACCACGGCGATCCGGCGGCGGCCGGTGATGGATTCGACCTGGTAGGGATAGGCGCCCGACAACTGCCCCGCAAAATCCAGCTTGGAGCCGTCGAGTTGGAATGCCACCAACCGGCTCGGGGTCGCGACATAGAGGAAATCGCCCGCCACGATCAGGTCATCCACCTTTTCCCCGGCTGAAGTCCGGGTCAAGACCTGGCCGGTGGCCAGGTCCAGCGCGATCACCTGGCCGTCGGCCAACCCGGCGAACGCCGTGTCGAAGGTGGCGGCGACGGCCCGGGCCGGGCTGCCCAGCGTGACGACCCCGACCAGGCGGGGTGAGGCCGGCGAACGGATGTCCAGCACCCGCACGCCCGAACTGCCGTCCGCCACCGCGAGATACCCGCCGCCCAAGGCGACTGCCCGGGCGTCCCCGGGAGTGTCCACGACGGCGGCGAGCACCGGGCTCTGGATGTCGTGCACGTCGAGGATGGCCACCCCCGCGTCGCCGAGGGCCAAAGCCGCCACCTGGTTGAAGGCCGCCACGTCCCAGGCGGTGCCGGGTGCGGGCACAGTTCCGATCACACCCGTGACCGTGGGTCGGCCGTCCAGCGGGTTCTGCCCGAGGGCGACTTCCGCGCCGTCGCTGACACCGTCCCCATCGGAGTCCGGGTTGTTCGGATTGGTGCCCAGCACGAACTCCACATTGTCGCTGAGACCGTCGCCGTCGCTGTCCGGGGAATTGTCCGGGGTCCAACTGGCCGGTGGGATCTGCGGGCGCGTGCCGGCCGTGCCGGTGTAGAAGCGTTGCACCGAGTACGCGCCGCTTCCGGGGGCGTACTTCATGAGCTCTCCCGTGTGTTTGGAGCCGGCGATGATGCAGTCGATGCCGCCGCCGATGGAGGTCTTCCCCCGTTGGATCGCCCCGGTGTCCAGATCGCGGTACACGAAGAAGGCGGCCTCGGTGGACGGTTGGTTCAACACCTGTTGCAGGTGCTCGGCCAGCCGGGAAATCTCGTCGAGTCGGTCCCGGAAGAACTCATCCGCCGGTTGTCCGCCGAACAGGGCGGTGATCTGGGCATCAATCGCGCGGACCTGGGCCAGTTGGGCTGGGCTGAGCTGGTCCTCGTTGGTCGCGTCGCCGATCAGGGCGAACGCCTCGGCGGCGAGGGTGCTCTCCGCCACGTAAAGATCGCCCACCTCCCGGGTCAGGGCCTCGAAGCGGATCAGCTCGGGCGGATCGGTCAGCACCGGCACCGCCGCCAGTCGTGCGGCGGAATCGCCGCCGAGATTGGCCAGACAGTTGTCCCAGTGCTCCCGGCATTGGCGCGCGTCGTCGAACTTCTTGCGGCATTCCGCGCCGCTGGCCGCGCAGATCCGCTCGCAGGCAAGTCGGGCCACGGTATTCAACGTGAGCCGGCAGCCCAGTTTGCAGGCGATCGCCCGGAGCAGGCAGTTGTTCACGAAATCCATGCCGCCGCTCAGGATGCACCTGGCGCGTTCCTGCTGGATCTTCTGCGGGTCGTCCGGACACGGCTGGCAATCCTCGCCCGCGGCCGGCCGCGCCCCGGACCGTCCGATGCGCGCCTGGCCCGCACTGTCCGTACCGGCATCGCATGGCGGGGGCGGCGGGGGGCCCGGCGGGGGTCCGTCGTTCCCGTGGGGGTGCGTGCAGTCACAGAAGCCGTGCCAGCCCGGTTGGCGGATTCCCACGCCGGGATCGGTGTCGATGAACCTCCCGTCCTCGCTCACCGTGCCCGAGCCGGCGAGGGCCCAGGCACCGGTGTCGTGATTGAAACTCCAGAGGCCACTCTTTGCTCCAGGGGGAAGTTTCTCTCCGGTGATGCGGTCCGGCAGGTTGGGAAACCGGATGGGGGCCGGCGTGTCGAAGTTGCTCGGACCGTCGGTCTGGACGGTGATGACCAGTGGAAAACTCAGCCCCGCCGGAAGCGGCTCCGGCAACCGGTCGGGCGGCACCGGCGCGATGCCCACCCGGCCGCCGCGTGCGCCGTTGTCGGAGAAGAGTGAGTTGGCCGGGACGAGGATCTGCACACCGGTCAACTCCGGATGGGCGGCGAGGATGGTGGGGGAAAACCGCACCGGGGTGTCGGTCGTCGTGCTGACCGCCTGCAGCGTGTTCGCCGGGATCAGCGGCAGGTAGATCACCCCGGAGCCGCCCGCCCGGTTGTCGTCCCTCCCCGCGGCTACGTTCCAAGCCTTGCCGACGAAAGGATAGTAGGACCCGTCCGGCCAGTGGCTCGCCGGCGCGGTGCGGCCGTCGACATGCACAAAGAAGCGGCCGGCCGGCGCATTCGTCAGCCGGAAGAAGCCGCTGGCATCCGTCGTGGTCCGCAGCGTCTCCTCCGCGCCATCCACGCTGATGGTGACCCCCGCCAGCGGCACGTTGGCGGGATTCGGACCGGGCGCCGGCTCGGAGGCGAACACGTGGCCGATGACCGCCGTGCCCGCGACCGGGGTGAAGCCGAAGGTGTCGTAGCGCAGGACCCGGTAGCCGCCCGGTTGACCGTCGCCATCCCCGTCCAGCGTCCGCCCGAAGACATCCCTCAGGCCCGTGGCATCGAACGCCACGTTGATCCGGGTGGCACCCGGCACGGGCTCGAGGAAGAACAGCGTGGCTTTGCGCCGGTCGGAGGACAGTTCCACGCGCGAGAGGAAATTCCGTCCGCTAAACCCGGCGAAGAAGTTGGTCCGGGTGATCATCGCGTCCGGGGCCAGGGGGAGGGAGAAATCGAGCACAACCTCGCGGTTCACGCTGACCCCCGGTTCGCCGTCCGTTGGGGAGGTGGCCTCGACCTGGGCCAGGGGCACGCTGGGCAGGTCGCGCAAACGGTAGAAGCGCGTGTCTGTGGCGGCGCTTCGTTGGATGGAAACATCCGTCCCGGCGGGCGCGATCGGCACGACCCGCCATTCTTGCACTGGCAACGTGGAGGCCTCCTCCAGAACGTAGCCGGGCGCCACGTCGGTCCAGGTGAGCTCGACGCCCGTTGAGGTTCTTTTCGCATCGAGTCGGGGCGCCTGCGCGGGCAGTCGGACCATGGCCAGCAGTGTGCCCATCAGGACCAGGATCGCGGCGGAAAAGCAGGGATGCGATGTGCGTTGGGCGGTCGGCATGCCAAGTGGCCTCCATCCTCTGATGCGGAGCGGAAGAATGACAAACCAAATCCCGACAACCAAATCCCGGTGCACCGGCCTGATTGCCGTGGTGGCGCGCATCGACAGCGGGACGCTGGGATGTCATTGAACCGGCGTCTCTTCATGAAGGTGTGGCCGTCCAGTTTCCCGCATCGATCCTCCGGTGGGCTTGGGGTGGCGGCGTGCCTCTGGCTCATCCTCGTCGCGACGGGGTGCCACCGCGATCCGCCGGCCGACCTGGTCCTGCACAACGGCAGGGAACCCGAGACGATCGACCCCCAGTTGCTCACCGGGCAGGCCGATGGACGGATCGGAGGGTCCTTCTTCGAAGGCCTGACGCGCTTCGATCCCGTGACGGCCGCCGCGATTCCCGGACTGGCCGAACGCTGGGAGATTTCACCCGACGGCCGGGTTTATACCTTCCAAATCCGCACCAATGGCGCGTGGTCCACCGGTGAACCCATCACGGCCGGGGACGTCGTCTGGTCGTGGCAACGGGCGGTCGATCCGAAAACGGCGGCGGACTATGCCAGCCAGTTCTTTTATGTGAAGAATGGGGAGGCGATCTATACGGGGGTGGAGAAGGATCGGACCCGCCTGGGGGTGGCTGCAGTGGGGGCGCGTGGGTTGCGCGTGGAATTGAACCAACCGACGCCCTTCTTCCCGGAACTGCTGGCCTCGCGCGTGTTCATGGTGGTTCCCCGGTCAACCATCGAGAAGTATGGCGACCAGTGGATCCGCGCGAAACCTCTGCCGTGCAGCGGGCCCTTCACGCTGGAGTTCTGGCGGGTCAACGACCGGATCCGTTTGCGGCGCAACCCGCATTATTGGGACGCGGCCAATGTGCGATCGGAACTCATTGATGTGCTGGCGGGTGATTCGGCTCACACCGCGCTCAACCTCTACCTGGCGGGCGACGTCGATTTCATCCTCGATAAGGACATGTTCCCATCGGAGTTGGGGGAATCCCTGCGGCAACGTGCCGATTTTCACCGCTATGATTATCTCGGGGTCTATTTCATCCGGATCAACTGTGCGCGGAAGCCGTTTGACGATCCGCGGGTCCGGCGCGCGTTGGCACTGACGGTGGATCGGGCGCGGATTGTCGGGAGAATCACGCGCATGGGGGAACGGCCGATCGATCACCTCGTGCCGTCCGGGACCGGGGGATACATGCCGCCGGCCGGTCTGGGGCATGATGTCGCGGCGGCGCGGAGGTTGATGACGGACGCGGGATTCCCGGAAGGACGGGGTTTTCCGCGGTTCGAATACACCTTCAACGCCGAGTCGAAAATTCACGAACAGATCGCGGTCGAGTTGCAGGCAATGTTCCGGGAGCAACTCGGCATCGGGATGGACCTGAGACCGCTGGAATGGAAGACCTATCTCGCCGACATGTCGGGGCAGAATTATGACCTGATCCGTGGTTCGTGGATCGGTGATTATAACGATCCGAACACCTTTCTGGATCTGTTCCTGTCGAACGGTGGCAACAACCGGACGGGCTGGAAGGATCCGGAGTATGACCGTCTGATGGGAACGGCGAACGGGACGGCGGACCCGGCGGCACGGTTCGGGATGTTGCAGCGGGCGGAAGCGAGGTTGGTGCGGGACGGGGTGCCGGTGATCCCCCTGTATTCCTATGTGGGATTCTATGCGTTGGACACCAACCGGGTGGCCGGAGTGTACGCGAACCTGTTGGACGAGCACCCGTTCGGGCCGATGAAACGGATCCGGGCCCCGGGGACGATTCGGTGATGAGCCGGGACGGGTTACTTCATTCCGGTGGCTCCCGCTTTGCTGATGCTCTGGAACGATCCCAGTTCACCAGATCAATAAGGGAACCGGCACAGTCGCACGATTCAAAGGCGCAATCGGCGTCGAAACCGTCGCAAGGCAGGTCGCAAAACCCCGCTTGGCCACCGAAAACCGGTTTGGTTTTCAAATGCCTCCGATGTGCCTCCCGGCAGCGTTTCAACCGGAGCCGGAGCACACCGAGTCCGTGCCAAACCCCGTATCGACGAACGGCACGCAGACCCAACAATTCACCGACCCCACCGCAGCACGGCCGACAGCATCCATTTCGCGCGCGGCGTGAGACGGGTGCGGTTATAGGCATCCCCACATTGGCGGATCGCCTCGGCCAGGGTCGGATACGGATGGATCACGCCCGCCAGCCTGCCCAGGCCCAAGCCACCGGCCATCGCCACGCAGATCTCGCTGATGAGGTCGCCGGCATGCGATCCCACGATCGTCGCGCCCAGGATACGGTCCGTTCCCGACTGGGTCAGGATGCGGACATAGCCTTCGGTTTCCCCGTTCAGTCGCGCCCGGTCGACGTCGGTGAAAGGACGCAGGAACGAGGTGGTTGTCAGGCCGCGTCCTGCCGCCCCGGCTGCGTTGAGCCCGACGTGTGCAATCTCGGGATCGGTATAGGTGCACCACGGGATGACGAGGTCGCTGACCCGTTTCCGCCCATGAAACAGTGCATTCTGGATCACCATCCGTGCCGAGAAATCCGCAGCATGCGTGAACTGGTGGTGAAGGCACACATCACCCGCGGCGAAGATGCGGCGGTGCGTGGTCCGGAGGTGGTCGTCGACCCGGACGCCTTCCTTCGGGTCGAATTCCACACCGACGGCGGCCAGGTTGAGGGAATCGATGTTGGGACGGCGTCCGGTGGCCAGGAGGATCTGGTCGGCCTCGACGGTGCGGGACGTTCCGGCGGACGCCAGTTGGAGTCGCCTCACGGGGCCGTCGAGGGTGACCTGTTGGAGCCGGGAATCGGTGAGGAGGACCATGCCCTCGGCGCGGAATCGGGCGGCGAGAAGGTCACCGGCCTCGGCGTCATCGCGGGGCAACGGGCGCGGACCGGAGGCGATCAGGGTGACTTCGGAGCCCAGCCGGCGGAAGGCTTGGGCCAGTTCGCAACCGATGGGTCCGGCCCCGATGACGACGAGGCGACGGGGGAGTTCGGTGAGGTTGAAGACGGTCTCGTTGGTGAGGGGGCGGGCGGCGGCCAGT
>JANYCC010000420.1 GCA_025360495.1 Verrucomicrobiota bacterium
TTGGTGAAATCCAAGTCGCGACCGATCGGGATCTCCACCGAACCCGGTTGCACCAGCACGTGGGCGAAGGCGGCGCGCGACCACGGGGCGACGGTCCGCATGAACGCGGTGCCGGCGGCGGGGAAGGCGATGACGAAGGCCAGCAGACCGACGAGGACGAAGCCGGCGGCGAGGGCGGGTCCCCACAGGCGGCGTTGATAGGGGACGGCCGTTTTCCGGAGCGTGTTGGCGGCGTTCTGTTCGAGGGCGGCGACCAGGTCCTGCTCATAGTCCTGGGTGACCTTGCGCTCGCCGGTCAGGTATTCGGCGGCGGTTGAGACCTCGCAACCGATCTGGGGTTTGGCGGCCTCCAGTTCGAGGGCGGCCTGTTTGAGGGAGGTCGGGCGGCGCCAGATCCGCACCAGGCGCACCGTTCCGACCGTCAGCAGTCCGACGAGGGCCAGCAACCCCAGTGCGCGGGCTTCGACGGGCAGGAGCAGCCAATAATCCGCGAGGGCGATCCCCCCGAACAACAGGATGGCGAGGGCCCCGACGGTGAGGGCCGTGGCGAACCGGGTGGCGCGGTCCCGCTTCCTTCCGGCGGTCGCGAGTTGTTCGTGGGCGAGCTGGGATTCAGGAGTCATGGGGGACCTCGCAGTCAGGCGTGCGATCGGTTGGAGAAAATGGTTTCCACGAATAGGAGAACGAAAGCCGCCAACAACAAGACGCGCCAGAACTCCTTTTGGTTTCGGACCGGGCCGAACAAACCGGCGGCGAGCGTGTCCGGGCCGGTGTCGGGGGCGCGGACCACCTGTTGCTGGAAATCAGCGGAACGCAGGGCCGCGAGATCGGATTCGGAGGCCGGCACATTGACGGCGAAACGACGGAGTTCCTTCCCGGCCGCATCCCGCACGGAATAAAGGCCGGGTTTCGTGAGATTCAGATCCAGGCGGCCCGTGTCATCGGCCACGAGGTTCGTCTCGGTGCCGCCCGGGCCGCGCACCCGGAGGGCCGCCTTCCTGGCGGTGGGGCCGAGTTCCATTTCCTGGTCGGTGCCGGCGGCGAAATCGGATCCCATCCGCAGGGGTTCCGCGTCGGCGCGAGCGGCCAGGAATTGGACGGCATTATGCAGCCAGGGGACGAAGGTCTTATGTTTGGGCCACTCGTTCCAAGCGGTGTCCGCCGAGGTGTTGGCCCAGAGGACACGGCCGGAACCCGTGACGCCTCCGACCAGCAACGGGATGGAATCGTCGAATCGCGCCCAGATCATCCCTTTGTCCTTGTCCGCGGGCGCCACGCTGAATCGCCGGGTGAAGGCGGGCAGGGCGAGATTGCCGCTGTTGGGTTTTCGGAAGGCGGAGAAAAAGGCGGATTCCCGGTCATGTTCCCCGATGCGCCAGGGGGAGTCCGGGTCGGCCGACTCGACGGCCCGCAACACCACGGGAGAGAGGTCGGCGAAGTCGGAGTTATAACGGCTGGGATTGATCTCGTCGCCGGCGAACAGCAGCAGGCCGCCGCCGGTCTTCACGAAATGGAGCAGGGCCGGGAAGGTGTCGGCGGGGAGTTGCTTCTGGGCCGGGAGAATCACGACCTCGGGCCGCGGGATGCCGGTCCGCGGGACCAGGGCGGCGGACAATTCCTCGGGCCCGACCTTGCGCAGGGCGAACCGTGGGCTGGGTGGGTTGGTGGTGCCCGACGCCGGATCCAGGGCCGCCCCCAGGAAGAAGGTCTGGCCTTGGAAAGAGCGGGAGCCCTTGCGCCCTTCGACGAGCAGCACCGGGATCGGTTCCGGAACCAGGAAGGTCGCGAAACGGGAATCGTCCAAAGCGAAGCCGTCCTTGGGATGCAGCCTCAATTCGGCATCATGCCAACCGGGCTTCAACGGGGGAACCGTCAGGTCGAGATTGGTGGTCCCGCCGACACCCAGGAGGATCGGCCGGGACACGACCGGTTGGGCATCGACCAGGAATTCGGTGTTGAGCGCCGCCAGGCCCTCGTCGCCATAATTGGCGAGGGTGGCGTGCGGTAGGGTGTCATTGGCCGGTTCGAGATTGAGTTCGACGACGGCGACATTGGGGGTGGCGAGATCCCCGACGGGCACCACTTTCACGTCCACGTTCGGGGGCAGGGGTGCGGCGGCCAGATTCTGGGAACCGGCCCGTTGAAGGTCGCTGATGACGGCGATGGAGGTCTCGAGTTTGGGATCCCCGAGCGTCACCAGGCGGGCCGCCTCGCGCAAACCTTCGCCCAGGTCGCCCACCCCGGTTCCGGGCGTGAGATCCGCCAGTTTCCGGAGGACGACGGCCGGTGGTGCGAAACCCGACGCGATGGCGGCGCGGGTGCCGCAGGTCACCAGGGCGGCGCGGTCGTCGGACTTGAGCGTGGCGAGGAGATCGCGGGCGGACTTTTGCGCGCGGGCCCAGCGGACGCCGCCGGAGTCGGTGGCCTGAAGGCTCGCGGATTGGTCGAGCACGAGGATGAGTTGGCGTTGCTGCCGGTTGCCGGCGGCGGTGCTGAAAGGCAGGTAGGGACGGGCAAAGGCGAACACCAACAGGGCGAATAGGAGCAGTCGCAACAGGAGCAGCAGCAGGTTTCGCAGCTTGCGTTTCGAGGACGCCTGTTCGTCCTGTCGCGCGAAGAAACGCACGGTGCTGAAGCGCAGTCGCTGGCTCTTCCGTTTCAGCAACAGGTGGAGGGCGATCGGGATGCCCAGACCGGCCAGCGCGGAAAGGAACAGGACGTTGGTGAACAGGAAGGGCATTACATCATCATCCGCTTCTCGAGGTACGCGATCAGGGCGACATCCAACGGTTGGTCGGTCCGCAGCTGGACATAGTCGATCTCCAATCCGAGGCAGACCTGACGGACCCGTTCGCAAAAGGCGGTCACGCGGCGTTTGTATTCGGCGCGGAAATCATCGGCATGAACCACCACCTCCTCGGCGGTCTCACTGTCTTCCATGATGAATTCCCCCTCATAAGGCAGATCGAGTTCCTCCGGGGCCAGGACGTGGAAAACCAGGACCTCCTGGCGTTGGGCGTGGAGTTGGCGGAGCAGTTCGAGGGACGTGTCGTCCGCCGTGAAAAAATCGGAGATGACGACCGCCAGGCCGCGGCGCGAATGGCTTTGGACCACGCCGAACAGGTCTTCGCCCACGAGGGTGAGGCCGGCGGAACGGGCGTTGGCCAGCATCGTGAAGATCTCGATCGCCTGGTTCCGCGTCGCCCGCGCCGGCAGGGCCTGCTTCGATTCCGGACCGAACAGGACCAGTCCCGGCGCGTCCCGTTGCCGCACCATGAGCTGGGCCAGCGCGGCGGCCAGCAACCGGCCGAGGAGGAATTTGTTTCCGTCGCCGGCCCCGAAATCCATCGACGCGCTGGTATCGAGGTAGATCTGGCACCGCAGGTTGGTGTCGTCCTCGAACTGCTTCACATAATACTCGTCGGTGCGGGCCCAGACCTTCCAGTCGATGTGCCGGAGATTGTCGCCGGGGGCATAGGCCCGGTAGGCGCTGAACTCCGTGCTATACCCGAGGAACGGGCTGCGGTGGAGTCCGTCGAGGAAGCCCTCGACGATGGTGTTGGCCAGCAGTGGCAGGTCCTCCGTCGCGGCGAGGAGGCGCGGGTGGAGGGCGAGGGTCGAAGGCATGGCGTGCGTGCGTGCGTGGGAAGGCTCGGGCTTCAGCGTCTGGCCTCGGTGGGCACTTCCTTCAACAGGCGTTCGATGAGGTCCCCGACGGCCACCTTCTGGGCGCGGGCGCTGAAATTGGCGAGCACGCGATGGCGCAACACCTGGCGGGCGACCGAGCGGACGCCTTCGTAATCCGCGCACAATTTGCCCCCCACCGCGGCCTGGGCCTTGGCGCCGAGGATGAGATATTGGGAGGCGCGCGGACTGGCGCCCCAACGGATGAACTCCTTCACATAGGCCGGCGCTGCCGCGTCCTCGGGGCGGGTGGAGGCGACCAGCCGGACGGCATAACGGACCACCTCGTCGCTCACCGGCATGGCGCGGACGAGCTTCTGGATGCCGACGATCTCGTCGCCGGTGAGGACCGGCTTGAGGTCGGGGATTTCGTTGCCGGTGGTCGAGCGCACGACCCGTTCCTCCTCCGCGGCGGTCGGATAGGTGGTGCGGATATGGAACATGAAGCGGTCGGCCTGGGCTTCGGGGAGGATATAGGTGCCCTCCTGTTCGATCGGGTTCTGGGTGGCGAAGACATGGAAGGGGGCGCCGAGCGGGTAGGTCTTGGTGCCGATCGTGACCTCCTTCTCCTGCATGACCTGCAGCATCGCCGCCTGGGTTTTAGGCGGGGTGCGGTTGATCTCGTCCGCCAGGATCAGGTTGGCGAAGATGGCTCCCGGCAGGAAAACCTGTTTGCGACGGCCGGTCTCGTGATCCTCCTCCAATACGTCGGTCCCGGTGATGTCGCTCGGCATGAGGTCGGGCGTGAACTGGATCCGGCTGAATTTCAGGTCGAGGACGCGGCCGAGGGAGCGGATGAGCAGTGTCTTGGCGAGGCCGGGGACGCCTTCGATCAAACCGTGGCCCCCGCAGAAGATCGTGAGGAGGACATTCTCGATGACCTCGTTCTGGCCCACGATGGCCTTGCCGAGTTCGGTGAGGAGGGCCTGGCGTTTGGTGGCGAGGCGCAGGACGGCTTCAACGGTGACCGGGGGTGGGGTGAGAGTGGGCTCGGGCATGGAGGGAAGGGGGCCGGTGTTGGGCGAAGTCGGGTGATGAAGAAAAAGGTGGGGACTCAGACACCGAGCGACGGCATTTGTTTCAATGGGAACCTTGGAGGCCCGTTGGGGATGCCTCTCCGTCGAGGGGAGGTCAAGGGGGATACGCGCCCGGCACAGGAATCGGTCGGGGATATCTCATCATGACTTGCCATGGCCCCGGAGACAAAGCCCGGCCCGGCTTGGTTACACGGGGACGGGATCTGATTCGCGAACCAGGGTTTCCAGCGTGTCAATCCAGGCCGGCTGGTCATTGAGGCAGGGGACGAGCCGGAAATCGGTCCCGCCGTTCTCCAGGAATGACCCGCGGGCGCGGTCTCCGATCTCCTCGATCGTCTCCAGGCAGTCGGCGACGAACGCCGGGGAAATGACCACCAGGCGCCGCTTGCCTTCACGCGGCAGCCGGATGACCTCGTGGTCGGTGAACGGGCGGAGCCACGGGTCGCGTCCCAGCCGCGACTGGAACGAGACGGAGAATTTCGCGGCGGGTATCCCGAGCCGATCCGCCAACCCGGTCGCCGTCGTGAAACATTGGTGCCGATAACAGGTCGCGTGGGCGGGATGATTGCCCGCACAGCAACCGGGCGACGCGAGGCAATGCGCGTGGGTGGGATCGCTTTTCCGCAGGTGTCTTTCCGGCAGGCCGTGGAACGTGATGAGCAGATGATCGAAATCCTTTTCGATGACCGGGCGCGTGACCCCGGCCAGGGCATCGAGGTAGGAGGGATGCCCATAGAAGGGAGGCACGACCGTTAGCTTGCGATCCGGGGCCGTCGCGCGCATCTCGTCGCGGACCTTCTCGACGGCGGACTCGTAGCTGGACATCGCGTAATGGGGGAACAGCGGGACCAGGATCACCCGGGTGGCACCGCGCCGCATCAGGGCCGCCAGGGCCTCGCGCGGAGTGGGGTTCTGGTAACGCATGCACAACTCGACGGGGGCCTCCGTGCGTTGCTGAAGCAGATCGCGGACCCGGCGCCCCATCGCCACCAACGGCGAGCCCGCCTCGGTCCAGATCGTGGCGTAGGCCTTCGCCGATTGCTGCGGACGGGTCGGCAGGATGAGGCCGTGGACGATCAGGAAACGGACGGGCCAGGGCGCATCGAGGACGCGGCCGTCCATGAGGAATTCGCGCAGGTAGCGGCGGACATCGGGCACGCTCGGGGAATCGGGCGAGCCCAGGTTCATGAGCAGGATTCCGGGTCGGTCTGGGGGAAATGCCGGGGACATGGAATGAGGAACTGGGGTTAGATTCCCGTGATCGGTGCGGCGAGATTCTGGGCGACACGAAGGCCGGCCACGAGACAATCGCCCATGGAAATGCCGTCGCGGAAATTCCCGGCGAACCGCAGGCCGGGGGCGGATTCCTCCATTTGCTGCATGCGTTTCCGATAGACGCCGAAGCCCAGATTATATTGGGGGATGCCCAGGGCGTGGACGCAACGGTGCACGAAGGTGGGCCTGCCCCGGACCCCGAGCAGGCGGTTCAGTGCGTCGAGCACGAGGGGACACTGTTGGTCGGCGGGAGCCAGGGCGAGGTCGGGGTTTCGCGAACCCCCGACATAACAGGTCAGCGTCACGTGCCCCTCAGGGGCGCGTCCGGGGAACAGCGAGGAATTGAAAATGGCACCGAGAATGGGGAAGGGTTCGCGTTCGGGCACGAGGACCCCGAAGCCGTCCAGGGAATGGGCCACCTCTTCGCGGCGGAACCCGAACACGAGCGCGGTCACCGGCGCGTGGACGATCCCGGAGAACCAATCGAGGGAATTGCCGGCCCCGTCCGCGAAGGCGATCCGGGCGAGCCGATGCGCGGGTGCGGCGAGCAGGACCGCGCGATGCCGGCGACGGCGGGCGCCTTGGCCGGACCCGGACCCGCTCTCGACTTCCCAGCCGTGGGTGTGGCGGGAAAGGGCCGTCACCGGCGAGTCATATTCCACCCGGTCGCCCACGGCGCGGAGTAGGCCGGAGACGAGGGTGCCGAGACCGTGCACGAAGGACAGTTTGGGGGCGTTGGCGCGCGGGATTTGGCCGGACCGCTTTCGTTCGCGGGCGCCGAGCACCTGGCCGAGGAACAGGGATCGATGACGACGTTCGACGGCATCCAGGCGTGGGAAGGCCTGGGTCACTGAGAGGCGTTCGGGATCGCCCGCATAGATGCCCGCCACGAGCGGGTTGATCGCGTAGTCGAGGAACTCGCTGCCGAGACGGCGTCGGACGAAATCCGCGACGCTTTCCTCGGGGGCGTCCTCGCGTCGGCGGGGGATCACGAGGTCGCCGAGCACCCGGATTTTCGCGGGCAGGCTGAACAGGTCGGTGGTGAGCCAGCCGGCGAGGGTCCCGGGTATGGGCTTGGGGATTCCGTCGCGGACGATATAGCGGTTGGCCGCCGCGGGATTGGCGTGGAGGCATTGGTCGGCGAGTCCCAGATCGCGGATCAGTGCCGGGATTTCCGGTGCGGTTTCGAGCAGTGTGTTGGGGCCGTCCTCGGCGAGATAGCCGTCGCGGAGGACCGAATGGACGGGTCCGCCGGCGCGGGAGCCCGCCTCATACACGACGGACCCGACACCCAGTCGGGCGAGGTGGAACGCGGCGGTGAGGCCGGTGATTCCGGCGCCGACGATCGCGACGGTTCCGGCGGGGTCGGGATTCTCGATCATGAGGACTGCGACTGCGTGCGGGCCTGGCCGCGCTAGACGGCACGGCTGAACAGGCGGTCGCCCGGGTCCTTGCGGGCGAGGCGGGCATCGAGAGCCATGCACACGTTGCGGAGGAACGCACGGCCCAGCGGCGTCACCCTGCAACCCTCGCCCGAGAGTTCCACGATGCCGTCCTCGGCGAGGGCGGCCAGG
>JANYCC010000466.1 GCA_025360495.1 Verrucomicrobiota bacterium
GGGTGGGCTGCATCGCGGTGGGCTGGTAGGCGTCCGCCGTCAACCCCGCATCCATCGGCACCTCCAGTTTATAATTCACCCCCGGCTCCGAACCGATGATGACATGGGTCTTCAACTCCCGGCCGTTGGGCATCACCAGCACGACCTCCGAACCCGGCACATTGACCGGGGTGCCGTACTCATCCCGCACCAATCCATAGATGAGATGGTGGGGCGCCGGCGGATAGGCCAGCGCGAGAACCGACGACAGGAGGAACAGGAGGACGGAGAACCGGCGGCCGGGGACCCGGGGGGATTTCGACGACACCGCCGACAGGGGATGCGAAGTGTTCATGGAGGGAAGGCCCGGCGCCATTAGTTACCCGAGTAGGAGTAGGTGACAAAATGCAGCTTCACGTCGGTGACGGTCTGGATGAAGCGTGCGAGGCCCTCATTCGGATCGTTGAGCAGGGTGTTTCCGGGAATGACCAGCTTCCATTGGGTGTTCCAGACGGAACGGCCGATGAGCCGGCGGTTGGTGAACTGCGAGGGCTGGAGGGATCCACCCGCGCCATAGATGTCGGTGCCGAAGGCCGCCGTGGAGGACACCGGACGGAAGGCCTGGTGCTTGCGCAGGCCGAACAGCGGTTCCGAGAGCGAGTCGGCGGACTGGTAGAGCTGCTTCGACGAGAAATCCGAGGCACCCACATTGAAGGGCATCGGGATGGTCACGTCGCTGACGTTCCAAGTGCGGAGTTCGCTGGCGTCACCCAGGGGCGGGCTGCGCATGGCATCGACCCCGACGGGGATGAGATAGACATACGGGGTGGCCGCCAGGGCCAGCGGATCGAGGAACCAATTCGGTGGATCCGCGGTCGGATTCCCTCCGGCACCGTTGCCCGTCCCGCCGTTCACGAGCGGATCATTCATGCCACGATATCCTTCCAAGGCGATTCCCACGGCCGAGATCTTCGTGGCGAAGGAACTGGCGCTGAACGCGCTGTCCCCGGCGGCCAGCGCCTTGCCGAACAGGTTTTCCCCGGGGTTGATGCCGGTGGCGAAGGTCAGGACGATCCCGGGCACCGGATCCCCGGTTCCGGGATCGATCTGCATGCAGTAACGCCTCACATCCGCGTCATCCAGCAGGTTGTCCCGGCGTCCCTGTTGGAGCACATCCTGCCAGGCTTGATCCCCCTCCGATCCGGGCAGGATCCGCAGGTTTTCGCGACGGAGCGAGACGGTGGTGCCATAGCCATCGGGGTTGTTGAAGCCGAGCCGGCCCTTGAGCACATCCCAGTCGGCCTTCATCTCGGCCAGCGCACTGGAGAGGCCGGGATCCCCGGTGTCGCTGCCGGCGTACTGCGGTTCGCCATTCTTCACCACCCCCAGCGCCCGGGCGCTGACGAAACGGTTGACGAAGGATTTCCCGACTTCCGTGCCGAGCAACCCGGTTTCATAGTCATAGGCATTCGCGGCGAGATAGGCGTACCGCGAAGCCAGGTCGAAGAGCGACTTATAGCGATCCAGTTTCTCGTTGCGGAACAGGCGGAACGCGGCGTCCCGGGTGCGGAAACCCTGCACCAGGGCGGCGGAACGCTGCCGGGAAATCTCCCGTTCGTTTTGCAGCCGTTCGCCCTGGGCCAGCAGCGACTGCAACGCCCGGTGCTTGTCGTCCAGTTCGCGCAGTCGACCGTTGATGGTCTGGAAGGCGCCCGACAGGTCCCCGAGTTGGGAATTCAGGCCATAAACGGTCTCCCGCAGTTGCTGCGCTCCCTCCAGATTGGGAATGTCATGGAAATCGATGGCCGCACTGGCGGTCTCGGTCAAGTACTGCAATGCGGCCAGACCGAACGCCTGGACGAACTCGGCCACCTCGAACGTGTCCTTGGCGACGGCCCCGGCGGCAAGGATGGCCGACCGGCCGCCCGAGGTGAGGTCACCGCCGGAAGCCAGGCCGACGAGCAGCGACTTGGGCAGCGCCTCGGCGATGATGTCCGCCTGCTGCTCGGCGATCGTCTTGTAGGAATCGGTGACCTGTTGGAAGACGTCGTTGGCGAAGGACGCCGCGCTCAGGGTCTGTTCGAGTCCGAATTTGACGGCCTCGAGCTTTCCAACCTCGCTCTGCAGCTGGTTTTGGAGGTTGAACATCGTCAGGGAATCGTCCAGCGCGGCCTTGGCACCCTCGGCATCGGCCAGGGCCTGCCCGAGGAGTTGGTGCGCCGTGATATATTCCGAGATGGCCTGCTGGATCCTGCCCGGGGAATGCCGCGTGCCGGTCCATTGCCGGGGTTTGGCATAGAATCCGTGGTCGTTGAACTGGAACTCGAAATAATGCTTGCCCGCCTCATAATTCGGGTCGTCCGCCCGCACCACCGCGTTGAAGGATCCCTCGTTGGCCGACAGCCAGTCCACCGGCACATTCTGCGTGTCGATCCGGAATGTCTGCGTGCCCTGCGGGTTGAGCTGGTCATTGAAAGTCAGCTCCGGGTTCTCCACATACACATAGTGAACCAGGTCGGGGCCGGAATAGTCCTGCACATAGGTCCGCCCGGGGCCGATGTCGTCCGGATAGGGGGTGCCGTACAGCTCGATCAGGGAATTCTCAAAGGCCAGTTCCTGCTTCGCCACCCCGGCTTGGAGGTCGGCCAGTGAATCCTGCTCGGAACGCATCAACCGGGTCACATCCTTGGCATCGTCAAAGGAGACCACCGCGTTGTTGAGCGCGCCCTTGGCCCGGCTGTAGATCTGCTCGAAATGCGTCTGCGGGTTGGCGCCGACAACCAGGTTCGGGTCGATGTCGAAAGCCAGTCCCCCCTCCGGCAGCCCCAGCGGAGTCAGGCGGCCTTCGGCGTTGTCGAGCGCCGTCTGCAATTCCGCCGCCGTGGCGGGCAACTCGGCCAGTTCCGGCACGGTCGTGCGATCGATCTTCTGGATCCCCTCGTGGGTGGGGTCGGGATCCACATCAGGCAGGATGGCATTGCCCACGATCCAGTTCAGGTAGGCCCCCTGCATGGTGCGCGAAGCCCACGGGTCGACGCCCCAGTGGCGGACGATGGGCACGATGTTCGCGCCATCCATCACCGTCCGTGAGGACGTGCGGGTCTCGGAGAACCCCGCCCATCCCGTGTCCTGTCCCGGCAGGTAATCCCGCCGCCAGGTGAGGTCGAAGATCTGGCGGCCCGTACGGGCCACCGCCGCCGCGGCCGCGGCAAACTTCCGCTCGTCGAAGTAGTCCACCGCCACCGGCTTGCCCAGCACGGTCACCGCCTCGATGCGCGGCACCCAGTCAAAGTTCTGGTTCATCAACAGCGAGTAATAGCCCTTGAGCGCGGTCAGGTAATGCCCATAGGCGTCCCCGTGGCCCTGGGGATACAGCAGGGCCGCGTCGGCGGCATCGACCCGGCCATCATTATTCTGGTCCAGGATGTTATAGTTCAGCGAGTAGATCACCTCGCCCGCGTCGATGCCCCGGGTATAGTTCCAGACCAGCCGGTTGTAGACCGGGGCGGTCTGGACCCCGGGCTGCAGGAATTCGTCGCGACCGCGCAACAGCGCCAACTCCTCCTCCAGCAGCGAGGGCTTCTGCCCCTTGAACGCAAACAGGGCGGTGGCGATGTCGCCATAGGTGCTGTCCTTGGTGCCGATGCCGATGGTCGGATTGGAGGCATCGGCATACGCCTCGTTGCCGACCAGCATATAGAGATCGTTCAGGTAGCCGGCGGCCAGCAGGAGCGCATCATTGGCCGGGCCGACGTTGATGCCCGGCTGCGCATCGATGCTCAGGCTCCGGCCCCGCTTGAGGACGGTCTCGTAGATCTCGATCAACCCGAAATGGTCGATGTTCGCGAGGTTCAGGGCGATGTCACCCTCCCAACGCCGTCCGGCGGAGGTCAGGATGTTGGCATCCGTGTTGACGCCGTTGTTGAACAGGTCGGTGACCCGCTGGCCGAACGGATTGATGCCCGCCAGAACGCGCTTGATCCAACCCTCGGCCAGCTGGGGCTCGGTCCACTGGGACCAGGCCAGCTGGCGGTTTTCCGGATGATAAAGCGGATGGGTCGCATTGGCCGGCCGATAGCGCATCACGATATAATTATCGACCAACGTCTGCACCCCGCTGCCGCCCAGCGTATAGCGGGGGACTCCCAAGCCTCCGACCAGCGGTTGGAAGTTGGACATGTCCGCGTCGGCCGCCGGGGGGGCCCCATCGACGGGAGGTGCGATCTTCCACTCATATTCATACTCCGCAAAGCGCCCGGCGAGGTCGCCCGTGTGTTCGAAAGTGCTCAACTCACTGAGGGGATTGGCCGATGGAATGATCTTCAACTCGCCGCGGTAAAGCCCACCCGTGACCTTCAGCACATAAAGGGTCACGGGATCGCCCGCCGGCGTCTGGGCGGGGTTGCCGCCGTCGCCCACGACGAACGTCACAAAGCCCTGGCCCGGGCCGCTCGCGCTCAGCGCGTAACTGGCCACCGCCGTGTTCGAGTCCGTCACCTCGGCGAGATCGCCGATGCCGATGCTGACGGCATGGTTGTTGTCGGTGATGAATTCCCCCGGCACCGCCGGGTTTTCAAAGAACGTCTCCACGGAGGTCGCCAGGCGGTCCACGGCGGCGTCCCATGCCGTTTTCTGGTCGGCCGGGAACGCCGGGCACAGGGCCTTCGTCGCGGCCAGGTCGGCACCGCGCAGCACGTTGAGCGACACGTAGTTTTCCCCCAGGGCGGCCGGGTGGTATTCGCCCTTGAAAACAAGGGAGCCCAGCGGGCTGAGGTCGGGATCGAAATAAAACCGTTGCGCCAGGTGCGGCGGCAGGTTTGGGAAGTAGGTCTTGCCCTGGTACAGGTCGGTCCGCACGCCGTCGGGCAGCCGGACCAGGGGGTGGTCGTCGTCCGGGTTCAGGTCATAGGTCTTCTGCCGGATCGGATCATGCAACACCACGGCCGGATGCGGGTCCGTGATGCTCAGGGCGATGGCCTGCTGGTAGAGCAACTGCACGCTGGTCTGCCCGCGCACGGCGGGCAATCCATGCTTGGGATCCATCAGGGTTTCACCAAACGAAAGTGTGGGCGGATCACTGGGCCACACGGGCCGGTATACAATGTCCAGCGACGCGGTCTGGCGACTGGCCGGGTCGGCGGCCGAATTCAGCGGACGCAGATAGGGCACGATGCTGCCGACGGCCGGTGCCGTCGCCACCCCGGGCCAGGCGAAGCCCGCCTGCGTCTTATAATAAAAACGCATGGTGAAGCTGTTCTGCGGGACCGCCGCCTCCGCCAGGTAGGGCGGGCGTCCCACGTAAGTGATATTGGGACCCGTCGCCGGGGTGGTCGTGATGTGCAGCGGTCCCTGCGCGACCACGCTGCCGACATCGACCACCGTCAGGGAAAGGGTGACCGTGACCGTGGAATTATCGCCCGTGTCCGTGACCAGGAAATTGAGGGTGCGGGGTCCGCCAGTCGCCGCCCCCGGTGTCCCGGAAAGGGTGAGACCGTCGATCCTCAGGCCCCCCGGAAGGACCGTCCCGGACGCCGGTTGGAGCACCAGCGTTTCGCTCCGCCGGGACGCGTGAAAGGTCTCCGAGAACGGTTGGTGGGTCACGGCCGTCGCCGCGGGTGGCGCCGACCAGGTTTTTGTGACCGGGTTGTAAGTGCCCGCCATCAAAACCGGCACCCCCCCGGAGTGCAGGCCGCGCAGGACCCAGAAATTGTTTTTGCGATCGCGGTACGTGAACCGGGCATAGTTGGGAAAATTGTCCTGGGCATCGCCCAAAGTCCCCCAACCCGCCGGCAGGTCCCCCGAGTTCTGCGATGGTTCGGTGTCATAGTTCACCGTCGTGTAGATCGTCGCCCCGGTTTCATCGACCGATGGCACGATCTCGACCGGGGCCGGGAGAAACGGCAGGGGCATGGGTGCCTGCAGCGGGCTGCCCGCCCCGGAATGATCCCGGTTGCCGCCTGCCTGGATGATATAGTCGAAGACGATGCCGTCCCCCGGCTTCTCGCGCAGCACGTGGAGGGGCCGCATGGCCGGACGGTGATCGCTTTCCACATAATCGAGCAGGACAAACGGCTCGGACGAATAGCCGTCGCCGGTGGTGATGTTCAGATCGTCGCGCAGGGCGTAAGCTTGGCCGCCGAGCATCAGCGCGTGTTCCTCGTTCGGGTTGTAACCCGGCAGGGCGGCGTCGTTTTGGGTGTAGATGGTCCCCTTGGCCTGGAGGCTGGGCAAGGCGCCGCTGCCGTTGTTGCCGGCCAGGACGATCTCATCGGGATTCGCCGGCCACTGCAGGGTGTATTGGCCGATCACCGCCGGCCAATAGATCGGTTGGAAGCCGTTCGCCTCGTTTTGCACCGCGGTGGTCTGGTTTCTCCGGAACCACCAGATGTCGAGATGGTTTGCCCCCGGGATCGCATTGACCGGGATGATCGCGCCGCCATTGGCCGCGCCGAAGCCGTTGACAAAAGGATCGACGTACGCCCCGGGATGGAAGGAATTGCCGTTGGCCTGGAGGATATAGCCGGCCAGATAATCACCCGTGGCCCCCTGCTCGCCCGCCGGGGCCGCAATCCGGTGCCCGACCTCGACGG
>JANYCC010000479.1 GCA_025360495.1 Verrucomicrobiota bacterium
CGCTGGTGAACACCGCGGTCCCCGTGGCATTGAGCGGTTCGGATGTCGATGGGAACCCGCTTACCTTTGCGATCGTCCTGGCCCCGGCGCATGGCACCCTTTCGGGCACTTCGCCCAACCTGACTTATATCCCGGCCGCCAATTTCACAGGGACCGATTCGTTCAGCTTCACCGCCAATGACGGCCTCCTGACCTCCGCCCCGGCCAGCGTCACGGTCACGGTCACGGCCCAGGTGGGCAATCACCCCCCGGTCGCCGTGGCACAAAGCCAGTCCGTGTTGGAGGACAGCGTGCTCCCGTTGACCCTCACCGGTTCGGATCCGGACGGGAACAGCCTCGCCTTCGGAGTCGTCTCGGGCCCCCTCCACGGTTCCCTCGCGGGCAGCGCACCCAACCTGACTTATACCCCGGCCGCCAATTTCAACGGCTCCGATTCCTTCACCTTCGCCGCCAACGACGGCCTGCTGGTATCCGCCCCGGCCACCGTCACGATCACCGTCCAACCGGTCAACGACGCCCCGGTCGCCCTCGCCCAAACCAGGTCGGTGCTGGAAGACACCGCGCTCCCGCTGACCCTCAGCGGTTCGGATCCGGACGGGAACAGCCTCACTTTCGGGGTTGTCTCGGGCCCCCTCCACGGTTCCCTCTCGGGCACCTCACCCAACCTGACTTATACCCCGGCCGCCAATTTCAACGGCACCGATTCCTTCACCTTCACCGCCAACGACGGCCTTCTGGTTTCCGCGGTGGCCACCGTCACCATCACCATCCAACCGGTCAACGATGCCCCCGTCGCCCTCGCGCAGAGCAAGTCGGTCCCCGAGGACACCGCGCTTCTCTTGGCCCTCAGCGGTTCGGATCCGGACGGTGACAAGCTCACCTTCGCGGTTGTGTCAGGTCCCCTCCATGGCACCCTGTCGGGCACTTCACCCAACCTGACTTATACCCCGGCCGCCAATTTCAACGGCTCCGATTCCTTCACCTTCGCCGCCAATGACGGCCTGCTGGTGTCCGCCCCGGCCACCGTCACGATCACCGTCCAACCGGTCAACGACGCCCCCGTCGCCCTCGCGCAGAGCAAGTCGGTCCCCGAGGACACCGCGCTCCCGCTGACCCTCAGCGGTTCGGATCCGGACGGTGACAAGCTCACCTTTGCGGTCATCTCGGGTCCCCTCCATGGCATCCTCTCGGGCACCTCACCCAACCTGACTTATACCCCGGCCGCCAATTTCAACGGCACCGATTCCTTCACCTTCACCGCCAATGACGGCCTGCTGACCTCCGCGGCAGCCACCGTCACGATCATCGTCCAACCGGTCAATGACGCCCCGGTCGCCCTCGCCCAAAGCAGATCCACGCTGGTGAACACCGCGGTCCCCGTGGCATTGAGCGGTTCGGATGTCGATGGGAACCCGCTTACCTTTGCGATCGTCCTGGCCCCGGCGCATGGCACCCTTTCGGGCACTTCGCCCAAACTGACTTATATCCCGGCCGCCAATTTCACAGGGACCGATTCGTTCGCCTATACTGCGAACGACGGCCTCCTGACCTCCGCGGCAGCCACCGTGACCCTCACCGTCGGCCCGGGCAATCATGCCCCGGTCGCCATCGCCAAGACCCTGACCGACGTGCCAAACACCGCCCTGCCCGTCACTCTCACCGGTTCGGACCCGGATGGGGACAAGCTCTCCTTTGCGCTGGTCAGCCGCCCTGCATTCGGGATGGTTTTCGGCACCGCACCCAATCTGTATTATTTTCCGAATGCCAACTTCACTGGGACCGACTCCATCAAGTTCACCGTGAGCGACGGCAGCCTGACCTCCCTTCCGGCAGCCATCACCATCTCCGTCACGGCAACGGCCAAAGTCGCCCCCACCTTGGAGAATACCGCACCCCCGTCCACCCGTCCCGCCTCGTTGGTGGTCCTGCCGGGCGGCAGTGCCACCAGTCTCCAAGGCGGGGCGGTGAGCGTCGTGGCGGGATCTGAAGCGGGTCAGCAGACCGGTGTGAGTGTGCAATTGGCCCGCTCCCCGAGGAATGGAAAGCTCCGCCTGAACCGGGACGGAACATTCCTCTATGTCCATGGGGGCGGATTGGACACCGAGGACTCGTTCACCTATATGGCGCGAAATGAAGCCGGCGCCAGCGACGAGACGACCGTGGCAATCTCGATATTCCGAATCACCGCATCCTGGGAGTCCGCCACCGAGCGTCGGATCAGTTTCAGCGCCCAGAAAGGTGTCGATTACCTGGTTGAATATGACTTGGAATCGGACGCACCCGGCACCCCTTGGCAGCCGTTCACCGAACGTTTCGCGGGGAGCGACGGTGCCATCCAAGTGTTGGACACTTACCCGGCCGGCGTGATCCATTTCCGGGTGGTCTGCTATGCAGGGGGCGGCACCCTGACCACCGAAGAAACCGTCTTTGGCTCCCTCTCCAATCCTACCTCCCCGGAAGGGGGCGGCCAGTGAGGCCGGGGATCGGAACCTGACGGTTCGCTCAGGGGTGCCTTCGCAGACGCCGACCCCTCGGGCCAAACACAAGGGCCATTGAGCCTTCACAGTCCGACCCCGGTCCTGGTCCTTGATCCAGACCGGGGTCAACCGCGTCCCATCGTCCTCACCGGAGGGACGCCGGAAACCCCGATGCCCCGGACGGAACGATTATGCCCGGGTACATCGGGGATGGATGAGCGCTTGACAGGCTCATTCTGATCCTGTGAATTTCGCCAGAAATCGTCTACCCGACCGGACTTTTTTCAAGTCATGGGTCCCGCACCCAGGAGTCAGGGTTGACGCAGGGCCTTAGTTTTTTTGGTGTTCTGAGATTCTTGCTGATGAAAACGCGACTGCACCCCTCCTCCCGGAGTTTGGTGTCTGCCGTGAGATTGGTTGCCAAGCGAGTCAGTGCGCTGACGACTGTGATCACGTCCTGCAGTTCCTCAAATTCCCCCGCCGTACTGGTTCCTCTGAGCCCGATGTCCCCCAAAGGACCGTCAACGGATCCAGTCCCCGTCGCCACTGGCTTCAGGGTGGTCAGGTTTCCACGCTCCGTCGTCCGGGTACTGGCCCTTGCCGCCGCGCTCATCGGGATGATGCGGATCACGGCGGAGGAGATCTCGCTGGCTTGGGATGCGGATTCAGACCCGGGGGTTGCGGGGTACCGAATTTACCGCGGAAGGACATCGGGATCTTATGATTGGTCCATCGACGCCGGCCCAGCCACCCAACACACCGTCGGCCAATTCAACCCAGGAATCCTCTATTTCTTCGTTGTCACCGCCTACGCACCCGACGGAAATGAAAGCGATCCCTCGAATGAAATCAGCTATCAGGCGATGGATTCCGAAACGGTGCCCGTGGCCCTCGCCCAGTCCCATTCGATCCCACAGGCCTCCGCCCTTTCAATCGTCCTCCAAGCCTTGAATCCGGACGGGGACGCCGCCAGCTTCACGGTGGTCCGGCGTCCGAATTCAGGGATGCTTTTCGGCTTGCCACCGAACCTTTATTATTTCCCGAATGCCACGTTCATCGGTACGGATTCATTCACTTTCACGGTCAGCGACGGTCTTCTGACCTCCGCCCCGGCCACCGTCACCATTGCGGTCGGTTCGGTGGATGACACCCCGATCGCGCTGGGCCAGAGTCTGTCCCTCGAACCGGGCACGGCATTGCCTATCGTTCTCCACGGCTCCGATCTGGATGGATCCGCCCTGACTTATGCGGTGGTCCAGCCTCCCAGTTCCGGACTGCTATTTGGTTCGGCGCCAAATCTTTATTATTTTCCCGATTCCGATTTCACCGGCACCGACTCGTTCACCTTCACCGTCAGCGACGGCGCATGGACCTCTCCGCCGGCCACCGTCACGATCACGGTCCAAAAAAGCAATCACCCGCCGGTCGCACTCGCTCAATCCCAACCCGGCCTGGAAGACACAGATCTCCCATTGACCCTGTCAGGTTGGGATCCGGATGGTGATCCACTCACCTTCACAATTGTCCAGCCTCCCGACTGGGGCACCCTTTCGGGCACGCCGCCGAATCTCATTTATGTTCCGACCCCGAATCATTTCGGGCCGGATTCCTTCACTTTCTCCGCCGATGATGGCCTGCGGACATCCGCCCCGGCCACGGTCACCATCTCTGTCGAAAGGAGCAATCATCCACCGGTCGCCCTGGCCCAATCCGCAATGGGCTGGGAGGACACGGCTCTCCCGTTGACCCTGTCAGGCTCGGATCCGGACGGTGACAGGGTGTCCTTCTCTATTGTTCAGTTTCCCGTCCGCGGTTCACTTTCGGGCACCCCACCCAATATCACGTATACCCCCGCCCCCGGTTTCGTCGGGACGGATTCCTTCACATTCCTGGCCAATGACGGCCAACTCACCTCTGCTCCTGCCACCGTCACACTCACCGTCGGGCTGATCAATCATGTGCCGGTGGCACTGCCACAAAACCAAGTCGTCCTGGGGAACTCCGCCCTTCCTTTGACCCTGACCGGGTCGGATCCGGACGGGGGCAGGCTTAGCTTCACGGTGGTGCGGCGACCCTCCTCCGGAATGCTGTTCGGTACGCCGCCGAACCTGTATTACTTTCCGCGATCGGATTTCATCGGGACCGATTCCTTCACCTTCACGGTCAGCGACGGCAAGCTGACCTCCACACCGGCGACCGTCGCCATCAGCGTCGTTCCCCCGATCAGCATCCCGACGGGGGTCGGAGCAGCCATGGAAGGCCTGCCCCCCGAAGGGCCGCCCGACTCCCACCCCGATGCGTTGGTGGTCCTGCCGGGCGGCCTAGCGACGGCCCTGGTGAGTGGGGCCACCAGTGTCCTGGCGAATGATGGCGGCCCTGAGGGAGGGCTGCGCGCCGAGTTGATGATGGCCCCTGCCCATGGCCAACTCCAATTGAACTGGGATGGAACCTTTCGGTATGACCACGATGGTGGCTTGGATTCCGGGGATTCGTTCACTTACCTTGTGCGCAATGGATCGGGGGCGGGTGCCGGGAAAACGGTCACCGTCTCCATATTTCGGGTGACCGATTCATCGGAATCGGCGAACGAGCGGCGGTTCAGTTTCAGCGGCCAGGAAGGCGCGGATTACCGGGTCGAGTACAACGTCGAAGCGGGGGCGCCAGGGACGGCCTGGCAACCTTTCACCGGGTGGTTCCCGGGGAGCGAGGGCCCCATCCAGGTCGTGGACATCTCTCCGGACGGGGAGAAGCACTTCCGCGTGGTCTGCTCAGCAGGCGGCGGCACCCTGATCTCTGACCCGATCAGTTTCAGCGGCCCTCCGGAGCCCGCAACCGCAGGCACAACCGACCAATAGATGGAGTGTCGGGACTCCGCAAAGGAAGAGGGACACGGCCGCAAGGAATGACCGAGCGCGTGCCTTAGGACCCGACGCGTTTTCCGATAGGGGCCAATCGCGCCCTTT
>JANYCC010000009.1 GCA_025360495.1 Verrucomicrobiota bacterium
GACGAGGAAGCGCCGTTGGTGGTGAAGTCGGTGCCACGGCCCCGGGAACGGATGGAGAACCCGAACGAAGACACCCCGGTCCCGCCGGAACCGCCGGTGCCGACCTTTGTGGTGAATCCGCGGACCATCAGCCTGCATGAACTGCAGCCGATGCCCATCACCTCGTTGAGCGAGGTGGCCAAGGAGTTCGGGATCGAGAATTACGGCACACTGAAGCGCCAGGAGATCATCTTCCAGATCGTCCAACGCAATCTGCAGGCCGGCGGCACCATCTTCACCCGCGGGGTCCTGGAGGTCATGGCCGAGGGCTTCGGTTTCCTTCGCTCGCCGGCCTTCAATTATCTCCCCTGTCCCGAGGATATTTATGTGTCCCCCTCCCAGATCCGCCGGTTCGACCTGCAGACGGGGGACGATGTCGAGGGCCAGGTCCGTCCTCCCAAGGACAAGGAAAAATTCTATGCGCTGTTGCGGGTCGAGAAGGTGGCCGGACTCGATCCCGACGTGGCGAAGGAAAAGACGCATTTCGAGAACCTGACGCCGCTGTTCCCGAACCGGCGGTTCCTGCTGGAGACGACCTCCGACGAGTTGAGCACCCGCGTGGTGGACATTGTGTGCCCGATCGGCAAAGGCACCCGGGGACTGATTGTCGCCCCGCCGCGCACGGGCAAGACGGTGCTGATGCAAAAGCTGGCCAACGCGATCCTCAAGAACAGTCCCGAATGCCTCCTCATCATCCTGCTCATTGACGAGCGACCGGAGGAAGTCACGGACATGGAACGTTCCTGCCGGGGCGCCGAGGTTGTCAGCTCCACCTTCGACGAACCGCCGGAACGTCACGTGCAGGTGGCCGAGATGGTCATCGAAAAAGCCCGGCGCATGGTCGAGCACAAGAAGGATGTCATCATCCTGCTCGATTCGATCACCCGGTTGGCCCGCGCCTACAACACCGTGCAGCCCCACTCGGGGAAGATCCTGTCGGGCGGCGTGGATGCCAACGCGCTGCACAAGCCCAAGCGTTTCTTCGGGGCCGCGCGCAACATCGAGGAAGGCGGTTCCCTGACCATCATGGCGACGGCGCTGGTCGACACCGGCAGCCGCATGGACGAGGTGATTTTCGAGGAGTTCAAAGGCACCGGCAACATGGAGATCCATCTGGACCGCGCCTTGGTGGACCGCCGCATCTTCCCTTCGATCAACATCGAGCGGTCGGGCACGCGCAAAGAGGAACTGCTCTATCATCCGGACGAGTACGGCCGGATCACGGTGTTGCGGCGGGCCTTGACCGGAGTGCCGCCCGTGGAGGCGATGGACCTGCTGTTGGGCAAACTCAAGAAGACGCACAACAACATCATGTTCCTCCTGAGCGTCGGGCAGCCTGGTCGCTGAAAGGCACCCTTGGCTATTCCCACAGCGAGGTTAGCCTGCCGGGCATGCTCGAAGATTCGGTGGGCAAACTGAAGCGCCTCCAAGCCGATGTCACGGCGTCGCTCCGAGATGATGCCCCGGTCGGGGACAGTGCCGCGGCACCGCCTTCGCACGTAGCGCGATTCACCCATTTCTGGGGTTTGGTGGGCCGCTTTTTCTGGCGCAACCGCTGCCAGGTGCGCGCGTCCGCCCTCGCCTACACCACGCTCCTCGCGCTGGTCCCGCTGCTCGCCGTTTCGCTGACCGTGGCGTCGTTGGTCTTCGACGCCAAGAGTGCCGCCTCCCGGGCGAAACTCACCGAGCACATCAACAGTGCCATCGATTATGTCGCCCCCATGCTCGGATTGGCCGATGCGGACGTGGTGGGCGAGGAGGCCTCGCCCACCCCGGACTCGGCCGCGAAAAACGGCGGCAACGGCGGCACGACCGTGCCCGCCACGGGCGGTCACGTGGCCCCGGGAGGCATGGCGGGAAAGAGGGAGAAGGTGGCGGACCAGATCCTGGATTTCGTGGGTAACATCGACTTCGCGAAGATCGGGGTCACCGCCATGGCGGGGTTGATCTTTGTGGCGATTTCACTGCTCCGCACCATCGAGGCGGCGTTCAATGACATCTGGGGCGTGAATCGCGGACGGGGATGGTTTGAGAGCATCATCCTTTATTGGGCGGCGATCTCGCTGGGCCCGATCGCGATGCTCGTGGCCACCACCTCGGGCTATGTCAGCGCCCTCGGCGAGCATGGGGTCTGGGTCCGGGAACTGCCGGGCATCTCCCTCCTGCAGACGCAACTGCTCCCCCTGCTGATCCTCGCCCTCGTGTTTGGCGCCTTCTATAAGGTCATGCCGAACACCCGGGTCCAATGGCAGGCGGCCCTCGTCGGGGGAGCGGTGGCCGGACTCCTGTGGTGGCTCAACAACCGGCTCGGGGCATTATATAACACCCGGGTGGTCACCTATTCGAAGATTTACGGTTCCCTGGGCGCGGTCCCGCTGTTCCTGGTCGGGCTGTACTTCTCCTGGATGATCGTCCTCTTCGGTGCCGAGGTCGCCTATGTCTTCCAAAACCGGCATGCCTATCTCCAGGAAAGGATGTCCGAACGCGTCCATCACCAGGCCCGGGAGTTTGTCGCCCTGCGCTTCATGACCGAGATCGCCCGGCGCTTCGCCCGGCACCTGCCCCCGCCGACCGCCACCCAACTCGCCGCGGACCTGACCGTTCCCGCCCGCCTGGCCGGCGACATCCTGAGGACTTTGGTGGGGGCCCGCATGGCCACCGAGACCAGCGGCATGGAACCCGGATTCCTTCCCGGCCGTCCCCTCGACCAGATCACGGCCCGCGATGTCCTCCATGCTTTGCGCACCGGGCAGGGGACCAATCTCGCCACCGCGCCGGATGAACAGCGCCCCGTGGTCGCCGCCGAGTTCGCCGCGATCGTGGCGGCGGAGGAATCCCGCAGCGCCCAGGTCACTCTCGATCAACTCGTCCGCCGACTGCCGGTGTGAAGCGTGAAGCCCGCAAGGAAGTGCCAACACTCATCCCCCCCATGAACCCTTTCGGATTTCTCGCCCCGGTCGGTGTCGGCATTGCGGTCCTGCTCGCCTCCCCGGGCCTGGCCGCCACCAATTCCCTTCCCCTTTCCGCGGCACTCGGATTGGGAACCTCCAACACCCGTGGCTTCGTCTTGCGCACCGTGCAGGCACCGCCCGGCATCGCGGTCGACAACACCCTCGCCCGTGCCCTTTCCCAGTTGAATGGCACTCTCGGCGATCCCAACGGCAACCCACTGCCCAATGACGCCGTCCCGGGCCCCTTGGGCGGCGGCGCCTACCCGGTCGACACCGTGAACTTCGAGGTCGACGGCAACCCGTTCGATCTCGTGGATCCCAATGGCAATGTTCTGGCCAATTTCTCCCCGGCGCTGTTCCCGGGCATTCCCGGGCTCAGCGGCAGCCGGGATGGTTTCGCGGTCGAGGTCGTCGGATTCGTCCGACTCCCCGCGGGCATCACCACCTTCGGGGTCAGTGTCGGCACCGATCGCACCGATCTGAAAGATGACGACTCTTATGTCGTGTATGTGGGGCGCAATCCCCGGGACGCTTTCAACCTCAAGATCGGTGAGTTTGAGCGGTTCGCCCCACCCTTGTTGGACAACTCCAAGAACGAGAACCCGTTCTCCGTGGACGCCCCGGTGGCCGGACTCTACCCGCTTCGACTCGTTTACTGGCAGACCAGCCATGGCGCTAACCTGCAATGGTACTCGATTCTCGGCGATGGGAGACGACCCCTGCTGAACGACGCCAACGACCCCGATGCGCTCCCGGTGTACAGCGACAGTTCCGTCGCCGATGCCAATGGACCGTTCATCGCCGAGGTGTCTCCGCCGCCGGGTTCCGATGGCATCAACCCTTCGGCGCCGGTGACCGCGCTCATCATGGACGGCGCCACCACCGTCGCGGTCTCGTCGGTCAAACTCATCTTCAACGGTGCGGTGGTCGCCCCGCAGTCACTCACGAAGTCCGGCGACCGAATCAGCCTGAGATATGATCCGGATCCGACGCGTGCGGGCCCCGGCAACACCGTGAAATTGGATTATACCGATTCCGCCGCGGTGACCCGTTCCGGCTCCTGGTCCTTTGCCATCCCCGGGCCACCGACAATTGGGCCGATCACCGCCGATGGGGGAGTCCTGATCATCCCCTTCAGCGGTCAACTGGAGTCCGCGTCGAGCCTGGCCGGTCCTTATGCCGCCATCGCCAACGCC
>JANYCC010000115.1 GCA_025360495.1 Verrucomicrobiota bacterium
GGCCGCCCCGGTTTCCTCGGCGACCTTGTTGACCAGGTGTCCGGGAATGAGCTTGCAAACCTGTTTGAGGCCGCTGACTTTCGACTTGGCTGGACTTAGTCTTTTGTTTTTCACACCCGCCTTGTGGCGGGCTAACAGGGCTGAATCCAGCCAATTCCTTTGCTGGCTGTGGGACGGCTGTGAAACTGGTCCATGGCTGCATCGCCCTCGCCGCTCCATTCCAACGGGGAGATATCCCGCAGGACGCTGCTCCCGTTGGGGTAGCGGTACCAATCATCGGACCCGCTCGGTGTGTGCGCCACGATGGTCAGGTTGGCAAATCCGGCGTCGGTCCCGTAAGTGGTGAATCCGAACGCGCCCGTGATATGTGCCCCGTCGGTTTGCGAGATTGCGGGCTCCAACTCCTTGTCCACATAGACCCTAAGATCGGGGCCGCGGATTTCCAGGCGCACCCGATGGGATGTCCCCCGCTCCAGTGCCCGGACTGCGTGAGCCAGCTCGGTGTAGCCGTCGTCCAACCGCGCGAGGATCAGTCGGTCCCCGGCGGCATTGATCCCCACATAGTATCCCCTCAATTGGTTGGATCCGACGCGACACTCGGACACGCGGAAGAGAAATCCGGCATGGGAGGAGGCATTGTCTCCCGACACCCGGATCGAGAACTCCACGTCGCCGTCGGAGAACGCGGCTGGCGGATGATAATCGCCGAGGTTGTCCCGCATGCCGAGGCCGTCGAACGCCAGCGTCTTCACCCCGTCGCCCGCGCGCACCCGGTATTCGCCGTTTTCGGTCCACCAGGTGCCGTCGTACACCCGGAACGCATTGGCATTCTGGAAATCATACCCGACGGTGCTCCAATCATAATTATAGAGGGCTGTCGGGGGGAAGTGCGACAGGCCGGCCTGGGAATGCCCCGGGGCGACCAGTTCCGGGTCCCAACTGGCCGCCTCAGCCTGTGTGAAATGGGTCCAATCGTTCACGAGCGCGGGCACGAGTTTGCGTCCGGGATTGTCCAGGTTGAGGGTGGCGAACACCCGGGTCTCCGTGGTGCGCGGCCAGTCCGACCCGATGTGGTCCCGGAGGATCGCCTCGGTCATGTGGGCCGTGTTCTCACACATATACCCGACGCCCTGGTGCCCTTCCTTGCCGAATCCGTAGATCACCACCCGACGGCGCAACGCCGGATCCGCGATGGTTCCGCCATTGACCCAATAGGCGTCCGGGCCGGCCATCGAGGTCTCCCAGAAGCCGGTGGCAAACATCGGGAACATCCACACGGCGTCCACCTCCCCGGAATTGATCCCCTCCACCAGGCCGAAGCGGGGATCATGAAGGATGCTTATATAATCCGGGCCCCGGACGGGATTGGTCCAGTAATCATAGCCCTGCGCCCGAAGGTTCTCGTAGTTCTCCGCGGTGAACGTCGGCGCACCCGGATCGGCGGCCCGGGGAAACTCGTCCAGATCGAACCGTCGCGCCACCGTCCACACCACCTGCCCCCCGCTGGACTGCCTTAACCAGCGCCGGTATTGCTCCACCAACTGATCCACGTTGCGGTAGCCGTATTTGTCATCGATCCGGACCCGACCTTCGGGGGTATTGATATAGGGATCATAATTGATGACCACGGCATGATACTGTGTTTTCACCCGCAACGGTGCCACCGGCCCAACGGCGGATTGCGGCGTGGCCAGCAGCGCATTGGAGGGATCCGACCGCTTGCCGGACGAATCCACGGCGCGGACGCGGAAGGTGACTGGTTGGTTCACCGTGAGTCCCGTCGGGGTGAATTCGTTCGTCGTCGTGGCGCCGATCACAACCCCGTCCCGCAGCACTTCGTAGCCCGTGGTGGTCCCATTTCCGGGAGTCCCCGACCAATGAAGTGAGACCGAGTCGGACGTTTTGGCGGTGAGGGTCAGCTCCGACGGTCTTCCCGGTTTGGATTCGGCTTGGAGCCCGGCGCCCAACAACCCTGAGGACAGGCCCGACAGGACGAGAATGGCAGGCCAGCGGGGGCCGAACTGCGCCTGATGTGATTCCTTGGCATTCATGGTTCGCAGGGGGGTTCCCGGTTTAAGGCGGGGTTCCTACGGCCGCAGCAAGCGGAAGAATCGTGCTGCGGAATCGGTGGGTAGGACGACGACGTTTTGGTCGCCGATGACCTCCGGTACGGTGGCGACAGTTTCCCAGGCGTGGTTGTCGAACGGACTGGCATTCGACTGCAGGCCATAACCTGTGGCACTCACCGGCCACGACAACCGGATCTGTTGGGGCAGACGCGTGACCTGCAGGCTGGGCGGGACGGGTGCGGGTGTGACCGAGAGGTTGTCCGCAAGGAAGATGGGTCCCCAGTCCTGGCAGGTCGGGGGCCGGGCATCATAATGGACGACTACCTGGTTGAAACCGGAAGCCAGGTCAATTTGGAGCGTCGCGGTCGGCCAGGTGCCCGGGGAACCCGCCGTGGCAGTGGCGGATCCTGCTGAGACACCGTCCTTGAAAGCGGTCACCCGCATCCGGGCGGAGTCGTCGCAGCCGAGTTCCTGGGGTGAATAGAGGATGGAGAAGCTGATCACCGGTCGGGAGAAGTTCACGATGAGATCAGCCGCGAAGACGCTGCTCGGATAGATGCACAGGCCCGAGAAGCCGGCAGGGGTGAAGCCCATCGTCCCGGCCTCCTGAATCGAGAATCCCTGGCCGGTCGCCGAGAAATCCGCCGTCAATCCGTCTACCGTGAGGCTGATCGGAAGCGGCGCATGAACCCGGGCGTTTTCGAAATCAAACAGAATGGCTTGGGCGCCGGCCCGGATGCCGAGACCGGATGCCAGGACGAGCGGGATCCAGTGCGAGGTTTTCATGGGAGTGAATCAGGTCGGAGTCTGGAGGATGAATGGATCCATCCCGACCGGGCATCTCTCCAAAATTTGTCCAACGCTCTCCTTTTTCGGTTAAGACGGGGGATTGGCCGGGCCGCGGGGGAAGGGGAGATTGATGATTTGAGATTGGCGATTGTTGATTGCCAATTGGAAGAATGCCGGGGCGGTGGAGGTGTCCCTCCGAGCAATCATCAATCCACAATCTCCAATCCAAAATCATCAATGGCCGGCCCCCCCGCAATCAATCCCACTCGGCCGGATCCGGGATCTCCGGGGCGGAGGGCGGGATCGGGCACTCACAGGTGAGCGCCATCCCCAACCGGACCAGGTATTCCGAGCGCGGGATTTCCACCGCACCCAGGCTGCGCGTGGTCTCGGTCAGCATCTGGGTGTCGAACAGTTGGAAACCCAGGCGGCGCAGGTGGGCCAGCAGGGTGACCAGCGCCACCTTCGAGGCGTTGGATTCGTGATGAAACATCGACTCCCCAGCGAACACCCCACCCACCGCAACCCCATAGATTCCGCCGACCAACTGGCCGCCATGCCAGACCTCGAGACTGTGCGCCCAACCTTCGGCGTGGAGTTGGACGTAGGCGGCGATGATCTCGGGCGAGATCCACGTGCCATCGCTGCCGCGGGGAACCTCCGAGCAGGCGCGGATGACCCGTCCAAAGGCGCGATCCATGGTGGCGTGAAAAGGGCTTTGGCGGAGCGTCCGGCGCAGGCTTCGGGGAACGTGAACGCGGTCCAAGGGGAAGACCGCGCGGGGATCGGGCGACCACCAGGTGATCGGGGCGGCGCTCCAAGGGAAGATCCCCCGGCGATAACCGAGGAGCAGTCGCGGAACGGAAAGATCGCCGCCGAACGCCACCAAGCCGCGCGGGTCGGCACTTTCGGCCGGCGGAAAGACAAGGGCGGCTCCGAGACGCGGGATGGATCGCATGGGACCGGGTTCAGTCGGTGCCGTCGAGGGCCTCCAAGAGGGCCAACAGGAAGGGGCCGGCCAGTTCCAAGGCCACGATGGCATGGAGGTTTTGGGGCTTCAAGTCGGGTCCTTCACCGAGTTCGAAATCCGGGCAACCCAGCGCCTCCCAAGCCCCGACCTTGGCGCTGTTGACCGCCCGGAGCAGGTCCTCGGTTTCGGTGGGCTGCAGGGTCAGGCCGAAGCCGCCCTTGCCCGGGATGCATCGGGCCGGGTCCTCGAGCCATCCCGCGGCGGAGGCCAGACGGTCCGCATGGATCCCGGCCATCCCGGCGGGGAAGTCCGCGGGGGCATCTTCCGGCAACGGTTCGTCGGGCCGTCGGGTGAGCCGGGCCGGACCGCGTCCGAGACTGTCGGCGATCCGCAACAACAGGCGCAAGGCGTCACGATCGCGCTCGGTGAGGTGGAAGACATGCCGACCCCCGTCGCGGGAAAGGAGGTTCATGAGTCGTCGCGTTCGAGGGTGGCCTGGAGCGAGTAACCGAGGAGTTGTTCGACGTGTTTGTGCGCCTCCTCGAACGATTCACGGACCAGCAAGGAGCGTCCCTGATTGTGGACTTCGAGCATGTGTTTCTCGGCTTTCTTGCGGGTCCAGCCGAAGACCGTCTGGAACACGTGGGTGACGTAGGGCATCAGGTTCACCGGGTCATTCCAGCAGATCACCAGATAACCGGGGGCGCGGGCGGCACGCGTCTCTTCCTTCGGTTTGATGACGGGCGCCGGCAGGGTCACGGGCTCCACGGTGGTGGGCATGGGAGGAAGGTGGACGCCGGAACGGGCGGAGGCAACGGGGAGACGGGGGGCGGATGACGAATGACGAATGACGAATGACGAATCCGCCGTCCGGTATCCGGTCTCACGTTTCACGCATCACGCATCACGCATCACGGCCCCAACGGGAAGCGCCCCCACCCCGGCGGCGGGGCAGGGGGCTCCGGGCTCACTTCCAGATCATGTCGGCGACCGTTTTGCCGGCGGGGATGAACGGGAGGACGTGCTCCGTGTAGGGCGTGATGACGTCCAGCACGTAGGCGGTCTCCGAGGCCAGCAGTCGTTCCAGCGCGGCCCGGAGGTCCTTGCGGTAAACCACGCGCTCCGCGGGCAGGTCGAAGCTCTTGGCGACCTTGACATAATCCGGATACACCTCGGAACGGTGTTCGGGGTTGCCCAGATAAGTGTGGCCACGGTTGCCGCCGAAGAAGTTGTCCTCCCATTGCACCACCATGCCCAGGTGCTGGTTGTTCATGATGATCGCCTTGGCGGCAATCTTCTCGACCTTGGCGGTGGCGAGTTCCTGGATGTTCATCAGGAACGACCCGTCGCCGTCGATGTCGATCACCTGCTGGTCGGGTCGGGCGACCTTCGCGCCCAAGGCGGCGGGGAATCCATAGCCCATGGAACCCAGGCCGGCCGAGGTGATGAATTGGCGGGCGAACTTATATTTGTACCATTGTCCGGCCCACATCTGGTGCTGGCCGACCCCGGTGGTGATGATGGCATTGCCGCCGGTGAGACGGTGCAATTCCTCGATCACCATCTGCGGCAGGATGAATTCCTCACCTTCCTTGGCGTAGGGTTTGATGTGGTCGGAGTCGATGATCTCGCCCTTGGTGGTGTATTGGAACGGGGCCCGGGCCTTCCATTCGGCGATCCGTTCGTGCCACGGGCTGAAGTCCCGGTTGATGCCATTGCGGCGGACGACCAGGTCATTGAGGCGCCGCAGGGCATCCTTCACGTCGCCATGCACGGTGAGGTGGGCGCGCTTGTTCTTGTTGTGCTCCGAGCGGTCGATGTCGAGGTGGACGATCGAGGCGCCCTTGGCGAACTCGGAGAACGCGCCGGTGACGCGGTCGTCGAAGCGCACGCCGAAGGCCAGGAGGAGATCCGCGCCGTCGTGGATCTTCACGAGGGGTTCGGAAGGGGATTTGCGGTGGACGTATTCGCCATTGACGGCCCAGTTGGCGAAGGCGGCCCCGTGCATACCCAGCCACCGCAGCGAGAGCGGATGTTCCTCCGGGAAACCGCCGATGCCCATGAGCGTGGTGGTCACGGGAATCTGGCAGGCCTCGGCGAACCGGAGCAATTCGGCGGCGGCTCCCGACGAGATGATGCCACCGCCGACGTACAGGACGGGTCGTTCGGCCTTGGCGAGGAGCCCGATGATCTCGTTCAACTCGAGTTCGCCGGCCGCGACGCCGGGATTATAGCCGCGCAGACCGCGCCGGATTTCCTCGGGCGTGGGCCAGATGGGTTGGGTCTTGGCCTGCTGGATGTTCTTGGGGAAATCGA
>JANYCC010000116.1 GCA_025360495.1 Verrucomicrobiota bacterium
TGCTGGGGATGATGGTGCACCGGACCCCGGGAACCGTCCCACCAAAGCCGGTGGCCGTCGCCCCGGTCGCGTGAACAGATCCGATTGAAGCGACACCTTCCCGGAGGCGGGTCCACAGGACGCGACCTGCCTCCGGGAAACCGTTCTCCCAGCCCATTTCCCAAGCTCGCTTCCTGAGGGATGGGCTGGCCCTGAATCTGCTGAATCCGGTTCATGAGCTCGATTGTCGCCGGCTCCGGGCCCGATCGCTTCCGCCACCGAACCTCTTATAACACCCGGCTCAGACTTGAATGGGCGGCCTTCCCCATACTTGTCGGGTTCGCGCTGGCGACCCAGGGGATGGAACGTCAAACCCTTCCTGAACGGCAACGCGCAGCCTGGGCCCGCCTTCAACCGGTCGGTCATTTGTCCGGCACGAACCGTCTGAAGGTGGCCATCGGGCTTCCCTGGCGAAACCGGGTGGAGCTGACCCGATTCCTCCAACAATCATATGATCCAGCCAGTCCGCAATATCGTCACCACCTGACGGCCGCGGAATTCACGGATCGGTTCGGCCCGACCGAAGCCGACTACCAAGCCGCCATCGGCTTTGCCCAGACCCACGGGCTGAGAGTGACCGGCACCCACAAGAACCGGATGCTCCTGGATGTGCAGGGGACCGCGGCTGACATGGAGAATGCGTTCCGTACAAATCTGCGCGTCTATCAGCATCCCAAGGAGTCCCGCACCTTTTACGCTCCAGATTCGGAACCTTCCGTCGAGCTCGGAGTGCCCGTGTTGCACGTCAGCGGCCTCAATGATTATATCGTGCCGCACCCGATGAATCTCCGGGCAACCCCGGTGAGGTCGTCCCCGGGCGGGATTCCGCGGGCCGGTTCCGGACCGGGCGGGTCCTTCATGGGGAACGATTTCAGGTCCGCCTATGTCCCGGACACCCCGCTGACAGGTGCGGGGCAGGCGGTCGGCCTGTTTGAACTGAACGGTTACTTCGCCAGCGACATCGCGGACTATGAAAACCAGACCGGCTTGGCCGCGGTCCCGTTGCAAAACATCCTGATCGACGGGTTCGACGGCTCGGCGGGTCACCGTCGTCCGGGCAGTCCGAATGAGGAGGTGGCATTGGATATAGAAATGGTGATCAGCATGGCGCCGGGACTTTCCCAGGTGTTGGTCTATGAAGGCTCCCCCGACGCGAACACCGCCACGGTCGATGACGTGTTGAACCGCATGGCCACGGACAATCTGGCCAGCCAACTGAGCTGTTCGTGGGGCTTCGACGTCGATGTCATCTCACAACAGATCTTCCAGCAGTTTGCCGCCCAGGGGCAGTCCTTCTACCTGGCTTCCGGGGACACCGGGGCGTCGGTGGGCGCCGTCGACCAGGCATCGGATGATCCGTACATCACCGTTGTGGGCGGCACGGATCTGACCACGGACGGCGCGAAGGGCTGGCAATCGGAGACCACCTGGATCGGCAGCACCGGCGGCATCAGCACGGTCTATCCCATCCCGGTTTGGCAACAGGGCATCAGCATGTCCGCCAACGCGGGTTCGACGACCCTGCGCAACCTGCCGGATGTGGCCATGGTGGCCGACAATGTTTCCGCGGTTGCGGACAATGGACAGACCATCCAACTGGCCGGGACCAGCATCGCGGCGCCGTTGTGGGCCGGATTCACCGCGCTGGTCAACGAACAGGCCGCGGCCAATCACCAACCGGCAGTCGGTTTCGTCAATCCCGCCCTCTATGCGATCGGCAAGGGATCCCTCTATTCCAGCAGCTTTCACGACATCACCACCGGGAACAACACCCACGCCGGCAGCCCCGACCTGTTCCATGCCGTACGGGGGTACGACCTTTGCACCGGTTGGGGCACGCCCCGGGCCCATTTGATCACCGCGTTGCTCGCCCCGCCGCAAGATCGACTGGTCATCACGCCCCCCCTCGGGTTCACCGCCGAGGGACCCACCGGTGGACCCTTCCAAATCGCCTCGGAAACCTATGTGCTCACCAATTCCGGGCCGGCGACGGTCGCTTGGGCACTCGCCAACGATGCCACCTGGCTCGAGATCACCCCGACCAGCGGAACCCTCAGACCGGGCGATCCGGCCACGGAGGTGACGATGGGGCTGGCCGCCAGCGCCAGCCAGTTCCCTCTCGGTTCCTATGTCGCGCATGTCTGGTTCACCAATCTCAACACCGGTTCCATCCAGAGCCGTGAGATCAGCCTGCTGGTGGGCAATGGCGGGTTTGAAAACGGTGATTTCAGTGAATGGACCTTTGTCGGCGACGCCAACAACACCTTTGTCGACAGCATCGATGCCGCCGTGTTGTTTGGCAGCAGCAGCCTGCCGGGCGTGGACGACAGCCTGTTCACCCACTCCGGCATTTATGGAGCGTTTCTGGGCGAATCCAGTTCGCTGGGATCGCTTTCCAAGACCTTGCCGACGATTCCCGGCCAACAATATCTGATCCGTTTCTGGTTGGATAACCCCGCCGTGGGGATCCCGAACCAGTTTCGGGCCACTTGGAATGGTTCTGTGATCTTCGACAAGTCCAACCTGGGCCGTCTGGCTTGGACGAACCTTCAGTTTGTCGTGCCGGCGGTCGGGGCCAGTTCTGTGCTCAGCTTTGGATTCCGCAACGACCAGGAAGCCTTCGGTCTCGACGACATCACTGTGCAACCGCTGCCGTCGCCCGTTCTTGGATCGGTGACCCTGGCGAACAATGGGATCACCCTCATATGGACCGCCGTCGCAGGGCTTAGGTACCAAGTCCAGTATGCCGCGGACCTGAATTCGCTGAACTGGGCCGATCTGGGGACTCCGGTCACCGCGGTTGCGGACTCCGCATCCGCCAGTTTTGGGACGACACCGGAATCCCAACGATTCTATCGCGTCGCGGTGGTCAAATGATAACTGATGATAACTGCGGTATTCCCGGCCGACCGGTCCCGCAATCGCTCCGTGAATGAATCGGAGATCAAGGTTTCAACAGGCGGAAGAACCGGATCTCCGCCGTTGCTTTGAGGGTGACCGATCTTTGGGTGCCATCATCAGCCACGCTCTGGTCCACGACGGCCCAAGTGTCTTCACCCAGACTGGTGCTGAGCTGCAGCTGCCAACCCGGCGAAGGGGACGGCCACGACAGCCTGACGGAATCCCCCCCGGAAAAGGAAATGTCGGGCAGGGGTCGGTCGGCCCATTGGAACGGGAATGGGTCCGAACTGATCCCATTGGCCACGACCACCAATTCATAGGCACCGGCAGGCAGACCGGGGGGAAGGCGGAATTCCGTCGAGACCAACGCGGCCCCGGTCATGACACCGGTTCGACTCCAGTTGAAGGTGCGGGCGTAATGAAGGTTCCCAACGCCATCCACCAGACGCACCAATGGATAATTGCTGTCCATCTGGGCGTCGTCCCCATAGGCGGCTCCCGCGGAAATGCCATTCAGCAATCTGCCCGTCAGGTGAAAACTCCCGTCCGGTACGGCAATGATGCCAGCGATGGCGGGCTTGCCGGAATCCAAGGGCGGACCCTCGGGCTTATAAACAGTCAGTTGCCGGGAACCAAAACCATGCAGCACAGTCCCGTCCGGCAGGGCCAGCATCCAATTGTTATAGGGCGGGGTCGTGTCCGTGGCTTCATTCGGACTGGCGACGGGGGTGAACAGATTGGTCCCGGGATCGAACTCATAGAACACGGTGGGCGGTGGGAATAGAAATCCCCCGCCCGGATCCGTCTCCACCCGCGGCCCGACGACACAGAGAATCCTGCCGTTCACCATCATGGCCGCCGGTGCATCCGGAGCGACATACCCATCGGGGATGTCAGGTCCGGCCGACCACACGCCGGGATGGGTGTCCCCGCTGGGGGTATAGAAGGCCGTGTGCCCACTTCCCCCGAGAAAAAAGGCCCGCCCATCCGGAAGCAGCAGCGCCGCACCCAACTCCCCGCCCGGATCCCCATACAGCGACACCGGGACGATCCCATCGGTGATCCAGGTGTTCGACGCGGGAATAAACCGCTCCGATTCCACGCCGAAAGGGTCGACTGTCAGGATGCTATCGTCGGGCAGCTTGACCCAACTGACTTCGTCCTGGCGTCCCCCGCGGTAGGTCTTCGGACCGGCCGACCAAGCGTTCGAATCCGGGTTGAAAACAAGCGTTCCACCATAGGCACCCGGCGCTTTTGGTGCCAGAAGCACCCGGCCATCGGGAAGGATCATGGAAATCGAATCTGAGAAAGCCTGGGTCTTGCCCGGAAAGCCGGGAGAGGGAAGGGTCGGATCCAGCAGATCCGGAGGCACTGCGACCGGCGTCCAGAAATTGCTCAGCGGATCATACAATTCCGCCCGGGATTCACCACTGCCATATTCACCCCCGGCCACGAAAACCCGGCCATCCCGCAGCACCACCGAGGAATACCAGGTGCGCGTATCCTGCATCGGGACCAGGGTCGACCAACTCCCATTGACATAACTCCCGCGGATATCGGGAGTCAGGAGATACCAAAGCTTTCCGTCCAATTGTTGGGCCATCACTTTCCCATCCGAAAGCAGCAGCATCAGTCCGAGCGGGCCGGGAGAACCTTTGGCCAACCGTGTCCAGACTCCCGCGGCCCGGACGGGCGGTCGTAGGAGGATCGCCGAGGTCACCAGCCCCAATGAGATCCACCCGGAGAACGAAAACGGTCCATGGGAATGAGACATGGTATATTTATACCTTATGAACCCCTTGTCCGAAAGGCATGGCGACGGCTAAGAGGTGAAATGCGAGCAAACCGGATGCCCCGGGACAATCGGGGCGGATCCTTCCGGGGCGGGTTTCGTTCCGGCCTCCGAAAGCAGAAAGACAGGGATCATCTCCCTGTCTTTCTGATGAATCAGACCTCGGGTCTGCGGTTAGCGGAGGACCCAACGCCGGAGCGCGCCGAGTCCCATCAATCCGAAGCCGGCCAGCGCGAGGGTCGAACCTCCATCAGGGGTCGGCGTGGTGGTCGGTGGCTTCGTGATGACAATCCCGCCGCCATTGGCACCGTTCAGGTTGTTTTCGAGCGTGAACCAGGAACTGGCCCCCGGCGCCACGCCCCCGGCCAGGAAGTTCACGGTCCCGTTGTTGTTGTCTTGGATGCTGAAGCTCGTGTTGGGGCCTTCATACCCGCTCGGGCCATAGCTGATCCCGGTGTAGAACTGCTGCCCGTCGCCATCCAGTCCGAAAATGTTCGGACCGGAAATGGTCAACGAGGTCAGGGCCGACGACGTCGAGGTGTTCACCACCGACACGTACGAATCTTCAACATTGTCGTAAGGACCTTCCACCGGGTCATACGCGATGCTGACATTGGTGCCATCGAAGGTGATCTGAACATTGGGGTTATGCCCGTTTATCACGGGCAACCCGGCACCGGGAAACCCGCTGGCATAGGTCGGCATCGCCAAGCTCAGTCCGGCAATGGCTGCCAAGGCCACCATTCGGTTTCTGACCGGCCCCTGTCTGATTGGATCATTCATATGTCTCATCCCGCCCTCCTCCGTCTTGGTGATTTGTTTATATTGTTGTCATGGCACCCAACCCGTTTGGTCGGCTGGGGCTCCATCGGGCCGAAGCAGCGGGTATGCCGGATTGGGGCGAAGCGGCGTCGTGAAGATGGATGCTTTTATCCATGAACGCGTTACATATCAGATTATTGCCTCACCAACCAAACCCCGCCCCGAGTGTTTGCAAGGAAATCCGTCAGTTGCATCCGGCGCAATTTCTCCCAGGTGAAAGTCTGCCCGGCAAACCCGCTCGCAACCTCCTCGATGACAGTCAGGTCGGCGACTCGCCCTTTCTTGTAAGGATAGTTGACAGCCTCCCCAGGCAGCTGGGCGTCCACCCCCCTCCAACCCATGACCCCGAAACCCCGGTGGACGACGGATCAGAGACGGGCCGCAAATTTCTCCATCGAAGCAGCGAATTCGGCCGGGACGAAATCCGGTGGCGATTGGGCCAGGCGGAACAGTTCCTTCAATTCGGTCTCCACCCGCTTTTCCATTTCCGGCGGGGAGGCCGACAACAAGCGGTCCAAAGCCAACACCACACGTTCCGCCCGGCGGGCCTGGATGGATTTCGGTGTGCCATCCCGGAAATCAGCAGCCGAACCGGCCAGGGCGCGCAGCACGGCGTCGGTCTGTTCCGCGCGCCAGGTCAATCCTGCGACCGACCGGGCGACGGCATCCGCGTCCGCACCCCTCACCCCGGCGGCGGCGGCAGCCTTGACCACGATCCAACCCAATCCAGCCGCCCGATCGATGGCCCGGTCGGTCTTCTGGTCCTCGCGGCCGGCGTACCACGCGACCTCGCGCCACGCCACGGCCTGGCCCACCAACCACGCCTGGGCACCGCTGAATCCCCCGGGTTCCTGCCAATGTTTCGGTTCCGACAACGCCTGGCCGTCGAGCTCAAAGATCAACTCCGGATGACCCGCCGCAATCAGCCCGCGATCGACATTTTCATGGCAGGCCACACAGACGTTGGCCCGCACATAAAGGTTCTCCAAGTCCCTGAGGCCGGATGCGGTGCGGTCGGCACGGGTGAAATCCGGACGCCAATGGGGTCGCAGGTAGGGTTCCGCCGGCGCGTGGCAGGTTTCGCAGGACACGCCGTCGGTGCGGTCGAGCGGATTGAGGCGGAGGGCGGCGGGGACGTCGGCGAAGGGGGCGTGGCAGACGGTGCAGCGCGGGCTGGAGGCGGGATCGCCGATCCGGGCGGCGGCGGCGATTTGGATGGAACGGGCGACCGAGAGCGTGGTGTTGGCCCGGCGATGGACATCGCCCAGATTCCATCGGACCCATTGGGAGCGTTTCTCGCCGGCGCCACCGTGGCACGACGAGGAGGAACAGCCCGGCGCGCCGACGAAGCGGGCCAGGGCTGAATCCGCCGCATCCAACCGGAGCCCTCCCGACGCCATGCCGAGGGCACAGAGCACGGCGATGAAGGAACGGCTGGGGCGGAGGCAAAGAAGTTTACTTTGCACGGGGGGCTTGTTAGAGCACCTCCATCCGGTATGCAACCCCTTCTCCTGCTCAGTCCGGACCTGATCCAGACGAATCCCGGGCTCGCGATCGGCCTGGTCGTGCTCTTGGCGGTGGCGATCCAGACCGCGTTGGCCTTGGTGGGCACCGTGCGCCGGCTCAGCCATCAGCGCCGCCAACTGGAACTGGAGCGGATCCGCCTCACCGTCCTCGTGAAGGCCGCCAAGACCGAGTGGAACAATGCGGAATTGGAAAAGGCGTCCTGGAACGGCTGGCGCAAATTCCGCGTCCACCAAAAGGTGTATGAATGCGAGGATGTGTACTCCTTCTACCTCGCGCCCCATGATGCCAAATCGATCCCCGGTTTCCGCCCCGGCCAATACCTGACGTTCGGCCTCGACATCCCTGGTCGCGACCGCCAGTTGGTGCGCTGTTATTCCCTCAGCGAAAGCGACTGCAAACGGGAATACTACCGCGTCACGATCAAGAAGGAGCGGTCCCCGAAGGACAAACCCGGCATCCCCCCCGGCGTGGCTTCGACGTTTTTCACCGAGGGGGTCAAGACGGGGGACATCCTCAATGTCAAGGCGCCCACCGGTCATTTCTATATGGACACCGGCAAGGAGACGCCCGTGGTCCTGATGGGTGCGGGCGTCGGCATCACGCCGGTGTTGTGCATGGCCAACCAGATCGCCGACAGCGGATCCAAGCGCGAGGCCTGGTTCTTTTTCGTCTGCCGGAACGGCCAGGATTTCATGCTTCGCAACGATGTCGAACGGCTGCGGAAATCCGACAACATCAGGGTTTATGTCTGCTATTCGCGGCCCGGGTCGGGCGAGCTTCCGGGCAAGGACTACGACCGCGAGGGACGGCTCAGCCCGGAACTGCTGAAGGAATTGCTGCCGTCGAGCAACTACGACTTCTTCATGTGCGGCAGCGGGCCGTTCATGAAGGACATGTACGACGGCCTCATTGCCTGGGGCGTGCCGGATGGCCGGGTGCATTTCGAGGCTTTTGGACCGGCGAGTGTCAAACGGGTGAGCGAGGCCAAGACCGCCCCGGCCGCCGTGGCCGCCACCAGCAACGCCGGAGGCAGGGTCACCTTCGGCAAATCCAACATCTCCTGCGCGTGGGACGGGACGGCCGGAAACCTTTATGAACTCGCCAAGGCCCAGGGGATCCGCATCGATTACGGGTGCGGCGCCGGAAGTTGCGGCTCCTGCCTGGTCGCCGTGAAGTCGGGCGACATCGTTTACAAGGAAACCCCCGGCTTCTCGGTCGAGGCCGGATCGTGTCTCACCTGTGTCGGCTGCCCCAAGGGCGATGTGGTCCTCGATGCCTGAGCGGCACCCATGGATACCCTGCATTTCAAAATCGAGCGTCCCGACCGTTGGGACAACCCCTTCGAACCCGAATTCCCGGACGCTGACCTCGACCGACTCCTCGGCACCGCCCCGTTCTGTGACATGCAGACCGAGGCTTTCCCCAAGTCGCAACCGCTGCGCCAGATCCTGCGCAACGACACCCGCCTCCGCCGCTTCAAGAAGGGCGAAATCATCGTCCGCGCCGGTGACTATGGATCGTCGGCGTTCATGATCGTGAGCGGTCATGCCCGGGCCGCCCTGCCGCCGGGGTTGCCCGACCGGATGCTCGGCCGCCGCCAACCGCAAAAGTTGGGCATCTTCCGCGCCATCGCCCAGTTGTGGGGCAACTCACGGCTGACCGAATACCGTCGCCCGGACGAACTGACCTCGGACCACGGGGCCGCCCCGGTGGGTCGGGGACCCGAAGCCGGGGTGTTCCTTCAGGACGTCCCGCGATTGCTCGACCAACACAAGACCGCGGTGATCGTCGCCGGGGAATTCTTCGGCGAGATTGCCGCGTTGTCCCGCATGCCGCGGACGGCGACGGTGTTTGCGGACGGCGACGACACGGAGTTGCTCGAGATCCGGTGGCAGGGCTTGCGCGACCTGCTGCGGTTCGACAAGGCGATCAAGACGCACATCGAACAGACCTACCGCAAAAACGCCCTCGAGAACGCCCTGCGCGCCATCCCGCTTTTCCAACACCTGTCCGAATCCGACCTCCAGAAGGTGATGGCGGAAACCCAGTTTGGCACGTTCGGGGATTACGAGTGGTCGGGTGAATACAAGCGTCTGGCGAAGGCCGGCCAGGCCGCGCCGGAGAAGGAACCGGTCGTGGCGGCGGAGAACGATTACCCGGACGGCGTGGTGATCATCCGGTCCGGGTTTGCGCGGTTGACGAAGCAGTTCGGGTCCGGCCAACGGACCCTGAATTACCTGGGGGCGGGCCGCTTTTTCGGACTCCGCGAGATCGTGCACAACTGGAAAAACCCCGCCTCCCCCATCGCCTTCCAAACCTCGCTGCGCGTCATCGGCTACACCCATACGCTCTTCATCCCCACCTCCGTCATGGAACGGGTGGTCCTCCCCACCGCGCCCCAGAACCTGCTGCCCAAGCCCTTCACCGCCGCGGAACTGAACCTCGACGACACCGATCCCCTCCATGAGCAGGGCGGCTTGGGCAACCGGGTCGGGCCGGAACTCATGGAATTCCTGACGGCCAACCGGTTCTTCAACGGCACCGCGACCATGGTCATCGACCTCGCCCGATGCACCCGCTGCGACGACTGCGTGCGGGCCTGCGCGGCGACCCACGACAACAATCCGCGCTTTCTCCGGCACGGTCCCAGTTCCGGCCGCGTCCAGGTGGCGCAGGCCTGCATGCATTGCACCGATCCGGTGTGCATGATCGGTTGCCCCACCGGCGCCATCCATCGCGAGGCCGCCCAAGGCAATGTCGTGATCAACCAGTCAACCTGCATCGGGTGCACCACCTGTGCGAACCAATGTCCCTATGAGGCGATCCGGATGGTCGAACCCCGGGACCGGGACGGCGGATTTGTGACCGACCAGGAACTGAAACCGATCCTGAAGGCGACCAAGTGTGATCTCTGCCTGGAACAGTATGGCGGGCCCGCCTGTGAACGGGCCTGCCCGCATGATGCCCTCAAACGCATGAACCTGACCGATCTCGGAAGCTTCGTGAAGTGGCTGGAGCGTTGAACCCGCATCATGAAGGGATACTTCCTCACCCGCCGGGTGGTCGCGATCGTCCTGCTGTTCGCCGTCGCCGCCGGGGCGATCGCCACGTGGCAACATTATGTGCCGCTGCTCCGCAACCTGTCCTACCTGACGGGATGGCTGCTGCTGGCGGTGATCCTGTTCCTCACCGCCTATAACGGCCGCAAAAAACTGCCATTCCTCCCGCTCGGCAGTTCCCGCGCCTGGCTCCAACTCCATGCCTATGTCGGCTGGTTGTCCGTCGTCGTCTTCTTCGCCCACGTCGGCTGGCGCTGGCCCGACGGCTGGTTCGAGTCGTGCCTCACCTGGATGTATCTCGTCGTGATCGTCTCCGGGGTCCTCGGACTCCTCTGGTCCCGCTATGTCCCGCGCCGCCTCACCTCCCGCGGGGGCGAGGTCCTCTACGAACGCATCCCCGTCATCCGCCGTTCGCTCCAGGACCGCGCCGAGGATCTCGCCCTCCGTTCGGTCGCCGCCGCACGGTCCTCAGCGATCGCCGATTTTTATATCGCCCACCTCTCGGATTTCTTCCGGGGTCCCCATCATTATTGGTCCCATATCGTCGAGGTGCGGACCCCGTGGAACCGGCTCCAGTCCAAACTGGATGACCTCAGCCGGTTCCTCAACGAGGAGCAACGCCTGGTCCTCGGGCAGGTCACCGATCTGGTCCGGCAAAAGGACGGGTTGGATTACCAATATGCCCTGCAATCCAGCCTCAAGCTCTGGCTGTTCGTGCATGTCCCCCTCACGTACTCCCTGCTGATCCTCACCGGGCTCCATGTCGTGCTCGTCTACGGCTTCTCCCTCGGGGCCGGCTTCCGCCCATGAAAGACCAGCTCCCCCCGCCGGATTTCGATCGCAGCCGCTATGAGCGGCCCAATCAGGACTGGATCTGCGGCCACACCTGCGAGGGACGTCCGTGCCGTTTGGGTCCCTCCCCGGGGGGCGTCTGCCGCGCCAATGCCGAGTGCACCCCGTGGCTGGAAACCAAGCCCGGCGAAACCAAGGGCCTGTGGAAATGCACCCGCCCGCGCGAACACGGCGGACCCTGTGCCGAAGGCCCCGGCCCCACCGGAACCTGCGGATGCCCGATCATCCCCTGCGCGCCCGAACGCACCCTCCGCAATCTCCGCGGGCGCATCACCTGGGCCGTCATCGCCCTCACCGTCGCCCTGTTGCTCCTCGCCATCGCCGGTCCTTGGAAATGGCGTTTCATCGCCCCCGCCCGCGTCTCCGATCCGCATCGCAATGCCGGTTTCAACCAACTCGCACAGGAACGTTTCGGACAACCCGGCTGTGCCGGATGCCACCCCGCCGCCGAGGCCGGGATCGGCCAATGGCTGCTCGCCGCCTATCATTCCGATCCGGGCCTGCTCCAGTTCTCCCGTCTCGCCCAGGCCACGACGCGGCAGGAAACCCGCATGGATCGGGAGAATTGCGTCGCCTGTCACCGGGGTTTCGAACGCCATCAACCCGACGTTGTCCACGCCCACTCCTGCTCGGCGTGCCACCGGGAGCATCAAGGCGTCCGCATGGCACCCCCCTCGGATGTGGGTTGCGCCCATTGCCACCAAGACGCCGCCCAACTCGCCTCCTTCGCCTCCCCCTCAAAATCCCCGTCCGCCGACTTCGACCCGCCCGTCTCCGCCGGGGCCGTGGTGTTCCGCACCGAACGCCCGTCCCAAGGCCGCACCACTGCGTTTCGGAGTTTCGCCGACGGCCACCCGGAATTCGCGGCACGGTCCGTGGGCCGCAAAGATCCGGATTCGCTCCGTTTCCCCCACGCGTTGCACCTCGGCACCACGGTCCTGCTCGGCGGCCGGAAGCTGGAATGTGCGGACTGTCATCAACCCGATTCGACCGGTTCCTATATGAACCGGATTTCGTTCGCGGGGAATTGCCGCAGTTGTCACGCGCTGCAATTCGATCCTTTCAACCCGGAACTCACCCTCCCGCACGGCTCGGTCCGGGCGGTCGTCGGCATCGTGGAATCCTTGCCGCTCCAATATGTCGATCTCGCCCGGCGCAAGGGCCTGCGGCAAACCGACGAGATCAACGAATTCGGCCGCCAGAACGTCGCGAAAATCCGGCAGACGCTCGGGGGCGGCGAACAACTCCTCCGCCTGGTGCTCTTCACCCCGGACCCGCGCCAGGTGGATCCCAAGCTGTCCTCCGAACGTCGCGCACAACTCGCCGGTTGCGCCTATTGCCATGAGGTGAAGGCCGACCCGAAGGACATCGCCGTCGTCACGCCCCCGGTCATCCCCGACCGTTGGATGGTGGGCGGACGGTTCAACCACGGGAAACACGTCCAGCAGGGGTGCCTCGAATGCCACCCCTCGATCACCGCCTCGACCGCCGCATCGGACATCAATCTCCCGACCCAGGCATCGTGTGCGCGGTGCCACAGCCCGCAGGGCGGTGCCCCGGCCGGCTGCGCCATCTGCCATAGCTATCACCTGTTTTCACGGCCATAGAAAACCCGGGTGCTTGGTCCGCAATTGCGCCCGCAGCTTGGGATATTCCTTTTCGCGCCACGTCGGCCAGTCGCGCGTCCCGGCCAACCGCTTGCCCGCGGGATCCATCAACCATAACCGCACCGCCACCCGCCCTTCCGCGATTCGTGGCTGCCCTTTCAGCCCGAGAATCTCGGTCAATTTGACCTGCACTTCCGGCACCGGCGGCGCGTCCGGATCCTCCCGATCCAAGGTGTACGACAGGCGCCACGGACGACCTTCCGCGGCGGCCAGCGACGTCGGCGCCAATTCCTCCACGAAAGCCCGTTGCCCGGGTTCGAGCGCCGCCCGGAACGCCGCCGTCAGGTCGGCCTGCTGGGCTTCGCGACCGAGGGACAATCCCCGGAAAGCCCGCACCAGGACCGCCCTCATCCCGTCGCCTTTGAAGGTGGGCAATTCGATTTCCGGCACCGCCACCCGCAGGCATTCCACCCGCGCCATCCATTGCTGGGCGGCATGGTCGAGGTTCGGCAACTCAATCCAACCACGCATCGCGGCGTCCGCCAGGCAAACACCCGACGCCACCGGATCCAATTCCCGCTGGTGTTCCTGGGCGATCACCAAATCCAGGAAACGGACCATTTTCACCGCCGCGACCCGTTTGTGCGTACGGTCATAAAGATGCTCGATCCGGGCGCTGAAATGTTGCGGGAACATCTCCTCCAACCATTCGCGCCGCACCGCCGTGCACTGCCCGAGCAACGTCAGGTTGCCACCCCGCCCTCCCACCTCGCGGACCGACGCCGCCACCAGCAACGGTTCCTCCTGCACCACGCTCTCCCTCATCAGGGTCCCGCGCCGTCCCTCGGTCAGGTCGCAGTCCAGCGAACCCAGGTCCCGTCGCACCGCCAACTGGTCCACAAAACCCGCGGCGAGACACCGTTCCAAGGCGTCCGGAGTGGCGGGCATCGTCGCCGGTTCCGGACCCTCGCCCCGCCCCGTCGGCAATAATCGCTCGCGCCGCGCCACTTGCAGGAATTGCTGGCACGTGTCCTCCACCTGTCGTGCGGTCTGCCCATGGATTCCCGCCCGCCGGCAGGCGTCCACGGAGAATCCGGCCGCCTTGGCATGTTCAAACGCCCGTATCAATGTGTGGAAATCGCTCGCCTCACTCGTCTCAAACCCTTCGCGCCGATCCTTGATGTGCCCGTCCTCGCGCCCGATCCGCACCAACAGATCACGCCCGCTCACCAATGCCGCACACAAGGCCGCCGCCGGCACGCAGTCCCGGCGCGACGCCTCCACCAGCATCCGCGCATACCGCGGGTGCATCGGCAGGCGCAGCATTTGCCTCCCCAACCCCGTGACGTCGTGCCCTTCCTCCCCACCCCCGACCGACAAGGCCCCCAGGATGACCAGCAACCGTTCCGCCCGCTCCACCGCCCCCGGGTCCGGACGGTCCAGCCAATCGAACGTCACGGCCCGCCGGATCCCCAACGAATGCAGGAGCAACACCACTTCTGCCAGGTCGGCCCTTTGGATTTCCGGGGTGTTGCGTGCCGGCCGGTTCAGGTGCCCGCTCTCCGTCCACAAACGCCAGCACGTCCCCGGCGCCGTCCGACCCGCCCGGCCCGCCCGTTGGTCCGCTGACGCCCGGCTGATTTCCTCGATCTGCAGGGTCTGGATTCCCCGCTCCGCATCGTACCGGGCCACCCGTGCCAATCCGGCGTCCACCACATGCCGGACGCCGTCGATCGTCACACTCGTCTCGGCGACATTGGTGCTGACGACTATCTTTCTCCGGGACGATGGCTGAAAGGCCCGGTCCTGGTCCTCGGGTGCCAATTCCCCATGCAACGGGATCAGGGCCACCGACTCGCCGATGCGCGTCGCGCGCAGTGCGTTGAGGGTCGCATTGATCTCCCCCATCCCCGGCATGAACACCAGGATGTCCCCGTCCCAACCGCTGGCCACGATCCGTTCCACGGCAACGGCCGCCTGTTCCGAAGCCGCCCGTTGATCGTCATAATCCGCCCAACGCACCTCCACCGGATACGCCCGGCCCTCCGACACGATCACCGGCGCCGGACCGCCCGCGTCGGCGAGATAACGCGCCACCGGTTCCGCCTCGAGCGTGGCCGACATGACCACGATCCGGAGCCCGGGCCGACGGGTCCGCTGGATGTCCTTCACCAAGGCGAGGGCGACATCACTCAGCAGGTTGCGTTCGTGGAATTCATCGAAAAGCACCACGTTGACGCGGGACAACTGGGGATCGTCCTGAAGCCAGCGCAGAAGGATTCCCTCGGTGACGAAACAGATCCGGGTGTCGGCGCCGGTGTGATCCTCAAAACGGATCTGGTAACCCACCTCGTCGCCCAACCGGCCCCCGCGCTCCCACGCCACCCGCGCCGCCACTGTGCGGGCCGCGACCCGGCGGGGCTGCAACACGACGATCCGGCCCGACCCGGCCAGACCCGCGTCCAAGACCATCTGTGGGACTTGGGTCGTCTTGCCGGAACCCGTCGCGGCGACCAACACCAACCGGTTGCCCGTGGTGAGCGCCGACACGATGTCCGCGTGATGCCGCCAGATGGGGAGATCGCGTGGTTCCACGGCATCAGGCACGGACCAGGACGTACGTCAGGACCAGCACCGCCAGCGACAAAATGATGACCGGGATGGCCGGCATGGGTTTGCGACTGCGGCTGAATTTATAGGCGAAATACGCCGCCAACACCCCCGCTTCGACCTGGACGACCAGGATGGGAAAATGCCCGGACGCGACGGCCGCCACGAGGGCCGCGGCGGCGACCGAAACGATCAACGAGATCTTGCTCCCGGCCTTGAAGAAGCCGACTGCACCGCCGGCCACCAAGGCGGCCGCGTAGATCCACAGGACAATTGCCACGGACGGATTCATGGTCCGGGAGCATGCCGGGACCCGCCCCCGCCCCGCCACCGAAAGTTGCATCGCATCGCCCGAGGGGGCGGATCTTCGAAACGTGGCAAAACCGGCGGTCTTCCCACCCATGACTCGAAGACGCGCCGACCCTCGTTTCCACGCATTTTCTCCTCGCCGTCTCAGGAGACTCCGGCATAGGTTTCACCCGAATAATCCCCGCAGAAACCTGGCAGAGCTCTCTTTGTCCGGACCGACCCACCCTTTGCATGGAGGGATCGCCCCGGATCCGAAGGGTTCTTCCAATGCACCCAAAAAAGGCGGAAGCACGTCCGTCATCACACCCGGTTCAACCCGGTTCAACCCTCAAACAAACCCTCCGACCCTATGCTGCCAAAACGATGGCTCTCCACCTGTGGTTTCCTCCTGTCCCTCTGGTGTGCCCAATTCCCGGCGCGCGCCGTCATCATCTACCAAGGCGCTGACAGCCAGAATGTGGTGTGGGAGGCCGAGAATGTCTTCTCGATCACCAACGCCGCCCCGACGCCGTGGGTCGTGGTGAGTGACGCCCCGGCCAGTGGCGGTCGGGCCCTTTACATGGCCGGTCCGGACCAGCAGACCGGTTTCCCGGTGAGTTTCGCGTATTACCAGATCCGGTTCACCAGCCCGGGAACCTACAACCTTTATGTCCGGTGGCGCGCCGACAAGACCCGCTCCGACCAGGACGCCAACGGGGCCAACAGCTACAAGGTGCCGACCGGGTTCGGGGATCTGCCGACCGATGCCACCAGCCTGAATTACGTCACCTCCTCGGCCAACAACACGCGCGTGCCGCCGGACGCCAACAACTACGCCTCGATCAAGGAGAGCCAGACCTTCGAGGTGACGCAGGCGGATGTCGATGCCGGCAGTCCCCTGATCCTGAAGGTCGGCACCCGCGAATGGGGCATGTTCCTGGACCGTTTCGTCTTCAGCCAACGGGCCGACCTCGCCGACGCCGATTTCAATGGCTTGGGCAATTCCGACACCAGCCTGGTTGTCCAGGGGGCGGCCGACACCTTCCTGGCCTGGGAAGGTGAACGCGTCTCGGAAATCCGGAATGCCCCGCCCACCCCGTTCCAGGTGGTGCCGGATCCCACCGCCAGCGAAGGTTCCGCCCTTTATATGGCCGGTCCCGACCAGCAGACCGGTTTCCCGGTGAGTTTCGCGCTCTACCAACTCCAGTTCAAGAGTCCCGGAACCTACAATCTTTATGTCCGCTGGCGCGCCGACAAGGCCCGCTCCGACCAGGACGCCAACGGTGCCAACAGTTATAAGGTGCCGACCGGGTTCGGTGATCTCCCCACGGACGCCACCAGCCTGAACTATGGCACCTCCTCCGCGAACAACACCCGGGTGCCGCCGGACGCCAACAATTATGTCTCGATCCGGGAGAGCCAGACGTTCGAGGTGACGCAGGCCGACATCGATGCCGGCGCTCCGCTGATCCTGAAGCTCGGCACGAGGGAGTGGGGCATGTTTCTCGACCGTTTTGTCCTCAGCCAACGGGCCGATCTGACGGACGCCGATTTCAATGCGCTTCCCAATTCGGGTTCCGCCGCGCGACCGGCCATTTCCAAGGCTGTCGGCTCGGCCACCCTCAGCACGATCCGCGTCAGCTTCGACCGCGCGATCAAGCCGGATTCCGTGGATCCCACCAAGTTCAAGCTCAGCGGCGGCATTGCGGTGACGGGTGCGGCGGTGGACGCGGCCAACCCCACCGATGTCGTCGTCACCACGGCAACCGAGACCCCGGGCACGCTTTACACCCTGACGATCAGCGGTGTCACCGATGTGGCGGATCATCCGATCGTGCCCAATTCCACGGTCAAGTTCACCGCTTGGCGCCTGGCCCCCGGCTGGGTGAAAAAGGAAGTCTATTTCGGCACCGGGACCACTGTCGCCGATCTCCTGGCCAATCCCAAGTATCCCGATCATCCGGATACCGCCGAGTTCATCCGGAGCGTCGGGATGGTGAATGATCCGTTCGCCGACAATTACGGCGGACGCTTCACCACGTTCTTCGTGCCGCCGCAGAATGGGGCCTATGAATTCTATATCGTTGGCGACGACAATGCGTCCCTCAACCTGAGTTCCGACGAAACCGAGGCAAACCTGCAGGGAGTCCTCGACGCCGACCCCACCCTGACGGTGTTTGATCCGAACGTGGTTTACACGAGCGGACCGCTGCTCGCCGGCCATCGTTACCTGCTGCAATTGCTCTTCCAGGAAGGCACCGGCGACTCACGGGCCGCGGTCGCGATCCGCCGCGTCGGGCAGTCGGACAACATCCCCACCCTGCC
>JANYCC010000119.1 GCA_025360495.1 Verrucomicrobiota bacterium
GGCGATGGCCGTCAGCGGCGTGGCCCACGATTGCTCGAATCCCAGCATTGTGTGCCCGATCGCGTTCCACACGACCATGAGGAGGGTGAAATACCAGAGCGCGAAAAGTCGCAGCTTCGGATTCTTGTTCGGATAGAACAGGACGGTCGTGTTGAAGGCTTTGGTTTTCATCGCCGGGCCTGACTCCCCGAAGCAGTCTCAAGGACGTCCGCGCCGTCCAATTGCAGGGTGTGCCAACCGGGGACGAGTTGCAGCCCGGCTTGCCGGACCTTCCCTTCCAAGTCGCGCCATCGGATCTCCACCGGCACCGGCTTTGAAGGGTCGGCGAGGCCCAGACCGAAATGAATCTCGGGACTGCGCCGCCCCGAATGCCCGCTGCCGCCATCGACCTGCGCGACCGACTTCCGTCCGCCGGCCCGGTTCAGGGTGGCGGTGGCGCCGATCGCGGGGGAACCCTTTCCCCGGAGCAGACGCAACCCCAGGAAGGCGCCGGCGGTCGGAGCCTCGTTCTTGAAGAAATAAGAGGGGCCCCACTGGTTGGCGCAGACGAAATCCAACCGGCCATCGCCATCGACGTCGGCAATGGCGATGCCGCGGCTGACCATGGGTTCGGCGAGGCCGAGGAGCGATGCGATGTCCTGATAGCGACCATCGGTCCCGCGCACGAAAAACGGATTGAAGTCGTCCCCGCTCAGGTCGGTGCCGGGCCGGAAACTGGGCCAGAAACGCGGATTATGGACGAGTTGGTTGTTGCTGGTGCCGAGCGCCTGGAGTTCGGGCCAGCGATTGATGGTACCCCGGATGAACCCGCAGGCCTGGATCGCCTCGAGCACGCCGTCGTTGTCGAAATCGGCCAACCGCGAATCCCAGGCAAAACCACTCCGGGAAATCCCCAATTTCTCGCTGTTCTGGCGATATGGGGCAATGCCGTGTCCCATCTCCTCCAGTTGTCCGGTGCTCTCCCATAGGAAATGGCTTTCGGTCAGTCCGAATTTGGTGGTGATGTTGCTGACATAGATGTCGGGCAACCCGTCCCCGTTGACGTCGCCAAAGTCGCAACCCATCCCCTTGAAGGAATCGCGGCCCAACACACAGGATTTGGGCGTGGTGAAATCCCGGCGCCCCTCCAGTTCCACGAATTTCAGGTGCCCGGGCGTGGAACGGTTATGAACCAACCGGTCGGGACCAAAGTCATGCGCGAAATAGATCTCGGGCAACAGGTCGCCGTCCAGGTCCGCCGCGCCCATCGCGACGGTCCAACCCCGGGCGACCTCCTCGCGAAGGACATCCCGGACCTCCTGGTAGGTCACCCCGGTGGGAGTGGCGCCCTGCCAGATAAAGAAATGCTTATAACCACCGTTCAACGCCCGGGCCTTGCCCTCGTGCATCACCTCGGTCCCGCCGGCATGGGGGTCCAGGATCCGCGCACCATCCTGGAAATAATTCCCGATCAGCAGATCGATGTGACCATCGCCGTCGAAATCCGCCTGGGTCGCGCAGTCGGAGTACCAGCGTTCGCCGGAGCTCACCAGTTCCTGGGGGGCAAAATCACCCGCTGAAAGCCCCTTCGCCGCGGAACTTTCGCCCGTGCGCAGATAGATCACGGGGGTGCGTCCCCAGAAATAGACCAACAGGTCCGTCCGACCATCCTCGTTGAAATCGCCGGCGACGGTCCCCATAGGGGCGATGGTTGCAGGGTCATAGGAACCGTGGGTCCAGAAGGTCCGGTCCAAGGCGAACACTTCATAGCGTGCGCCGGTGCCGGGGACCGGTGCGACACTGACCAACCCCGTGCGGGGATCGACCAGGACGAGATCGTTGGGAAGGCCGTCGCCATCGAGGTCGGACAGGGTGGCCGCGGCGCCGACGGAGGAGATCCAGGCCGATATCCGTTCGAGACTGGGATGCACTTTTCGCACCTGCTGGTGGGGTGGATGGCCGGAGACTTCGGAAAGCGGATACCTTTGGAAGTGGAAACGGCTGGCCAGCGCGGCCAATTCGGGTGCGGCCGGCGTGGGCAACCGGGCCATGCCATGGCAGAGGATCACCAGGACAATCGCCGCCACGGAACTGGAATACTTTTTCATCTCGAGCGGGGCGCCGGGCGGCCCGGGCCACGGCGGTTGCCCGGATCAACCGACTCAGCCGACCGGAAACTTGTCGACCGCCTCCGGGGTGGGCTCGGGGCCTTTCCGGCGCGCCTTGGAGAAGATCAGGATCCGGACCACGGACTTGAACCTCCGGGCGGTCAACCTCATGAGCCGGGTGAGTTTGAAATCCATGCAATAGCCCAGGGTGTTGAGGATCTTGCCGCTATACATATAGTCGGTGGATTTCATATTCTGGACGCCCGAACCATTGTTCCACGTGTTATAAAACCGGAAGACCGAGGCCACCGTGAGGGCGTCGTAAATCGCCTCCTCACTCCAGCCCTCCTCCTTCAGGTGGTTGATATCCGAGGCGATGACGCGTTCGGGGTGTTCCGCCAGTTTGGCGACGTAACGGAACAGCGCCTTGTGGGCCGGATCCAGACGTGAGGTTTCCAGATCCCGCAGGACCTCCTCGACCAACCCGTCCTCCAGAAACTCCGCCGCCGCCGCCGCGTGGGCATCGCTGCAGAAGGAGCATTGGTTCTTCTTGGAAAAATATGCCCCGATCAACTCCCGGAGGCCGGGGGAAAGGGGGGAGGGACCGTGCATCACCTCCTCGGTGAAACGGAC
>JANYCC010000152.1 GCA_025360495.1 Verrucomicrobiota bacterium
CCGCGGCTGACATCCGGAGTGCTGAAAACAAGGTCGAAACCAACAGCACGAGGCCGATCGCGAGATCGCCCGTGGGGCCCGGTCTCCCTCTCTTCCTGAGGGACGAAGGAGGAGAGGGCCGGGGAGAGGAGGAACCGGGACCGCTGGCCAACCCCTCTCCCCAACCCCGCTCGTTCCCCACGGGGCGAGGGGGACCGGGATCCGAGCCAGCGACGCTACCGGAACCCACGGGCGCCTTCACTTGGCATGCTCGGCGCGCAGGTGCTCCCGGAGGATATCGAGGCCGAAATCATTGCCCAGATCACGCCAGACGGCATGGACATGGTTCCCATCGTTCTGGGTGTTGTCGTATTCGAGCAGGAAGGTCGGGCCCTGGATCCGGTAATAATGTTTCTCGCCCTTTTCCAAACCCCCGGCCCAGGAGAAGCGGATGCCCGTGATGCCGGCTTTCTCGATCTTGGCGAAATCGGCATCCGCCACCTCCGGGCGCAACCGCCCGACGAATTCCCGCACCAATCGCAGTCCCAATTCCCGCTGCGCCGGCGTCAGATCCCCGAACGCCACCCCTTTCGGCGCCCCGGCTTCGGCCTTCTTCTGGTCGAGGGTCAGGATGTCGGGCGGGGCGGTCTTGTCGATGAGCGCGGTCTGGCGCTGCGCTTCCGGCAGGGCATGGATCAATTCCCGGGCGAGATCCTCCTCGGCGCCCAGCACCCGGAGACCGGCCCGCCCGCCGACCCGGACCTCGGCCGGATTGGTGCCCATGAACGACGGCGTGCCGGCGGCGACCTGGCCGTCGACCAGGGTGAAATTGACCGAAAGATGGTGCCCCTCGATCCGCCAACCCCAGGTGCCCTTGGGTGCCGGGGTCCCGAAAATGCTGACATGGTAGAGCAGGGGATCGCGGGGGAAACGGCGACCCGGTCCTTCCATGTCCTGAAGGATCTGCTCCAGGCTCATGATCGTGGTGGCCTTGAGGAAACCGCGGTGACTCAACCCGGAGGAGAGCAACCCGATTGCCAGGTGCTGCTGTGCCGAACCCAGTTCCTTCAGGGTGATCCCCTTGCGCTCCATCGGCACGAAATGCCAGTTCAACCGCTCCTCCGACGCCCACTCGAAACTGGCCTTGGCCCGCTGGTCATCGCCCAGGGAAGCCAGGAAATGCTGCGCGGCCTCGGACATTTCGGAGGCGACATCCGCGGCCGCGAGACGTGCGGCCAGCAGGAGGCCGAGGAGCAGGGACAGGGGTTTCACAAGGGCGAGTGTCCGGACCCGGCCCGAATCTGCCAATCCCAAATCCCTGCCCGGCACGAGGTCCGTCCTTGTGCCGGTCGGCATCGCAACACACCTTGGGCCATGGGTTGGTTCCACGTCGCCGCTGTTCTCGCCGTCGTCATCCCCCTGTCCGCCGCCGTTCCCGTCGCCGCCCCCGTCGCCGAGGTGCGGGTCCCGGGTCCGGCCGGCGATCGGATTTATGACGTCGCGCCCGGCGAATGGCACGTCCGCGATGGCCGCCGGGAAACCTTCGTCACCGCCCCGTTGCGTTCCGCCGTTCCCCAAGGCTTCGGACCGGATGCCGTCTTCGAGGCGGTCGTGTATCCCCGCGGGCAGGCCCATACGCCCGCCCATCGGCACGTGTGGACGGCGCGGGTGGCTGCACGGTTGGTGGGTCCGCTGACGCCCGAAGCCGTGGGCACCGCTGTCGGCGCCATCCGGGTCCGGCCCTTGGCGGCGCTTCCGGGAACCTTTGTTTTCGAGGCCGGGTCCGCCACGCCCGAAGCCGCCTCCGCCCTGCGCACCGCGCTCGAACACGAACCCGGGGTCCGCGCCGTCGTCCCGATCCTGGCCGCCCCCCGTGCCGCGCGTTGGTTGCCACGCGACCCGTTGCTCGCCCGCCAATGGCATCTCCGGAACACCGGCCAGACCGGGGGGACCACCGGTGCGGATGCGAACGTCGCCCCGGCCTGGGGTGCCGGTTTCACGGGGCGCGGCGTCAATGTGGCGGTGGTCGACGATGGCGTTGAATCCACCCATCCCGATCTCGCGGCCCACGCCCATCCGGAGTGGGGCCACGATTATCGCGATGGCGACGATGACCCCTCGCCCGAGGGGGAGGCGGGTTTTGATCCGTTCGGCGAACCCTTGGCGGATTCGCACGGCACCAGCGTGGCGGGCATCGCGGCGGCTGTCGGCGACAATTCCATCGGCGGCACCGGGGCCGCATATGAAGCCGGGATCGTCCCCGTGCGCTTGATCGGGGGGAACGCGGCCGCCGACGACCAGGAGGCCGGCGCGTTGGGCCATCGGACGGACGTGGTCGATGTGAGCAATAATTCCTGGGGGCCGAACGACGACGGCCAGACCATTGAATCCCCGGGACCGTTGACGGAGGCGGCGATGGAGGCGGCGGCCCGGGACGGACGGGGTGGCCGCGGGGTGATTTATGTCTGGGCCGGAGGCAACGGCGGGGAGTCGGATGACAATGTGAACAATGACGGGTACGCCAATTCGATCCACACCATCGCGGTGGGGGCGCTGACGGACAAGGGGACCCGGACAACTTATAGCGAACCCGGGGCGTGTCTGATCGTCTCGGCCGCCGGCGGCGGGGATATCGTGCGCCCGGCCGGCATCCTGACGACCGACCTGGTGGGCGACCGCGGCTATAATGATGGCGCCCAACCCGATGAATTGAGCGATGCCAATCATACCAAGCTGTTCAATGGCACCTCGGCCTCGGCCCCCGTGGTCGCAGGGGTGGTGGCGCTGGTGTTGCAGGCCAATCCGGCGTTGGGCGCTCGCGATGTCCAGGAGATCCTGTTGCGTTCCGCCGCCCTCACCGATCCGAACAACAAAGGTTGGTCCACCAACGCCGCCGGCTTCCGGTTCAACCCGGGGTATGGCGCCGGCCGGGTCGATGCCGCCGCCGCGGTGAAATGGGCCGCACCCTGGACCAACCTCGGGCTCGCCTCCGTGCTGATGGTGGATCTCCTTCCCAAACCGGCGGCCCGGATACCGGACGGGCCGACGGCTGGATGGACCCATGATTTCAAATTCACCTCCCCGTTGCGGGTCGAACACGTCCGGTTGACCGTCGGCATCCGCCACCCGTCCCGGGGCGAGCTGGGGATCCAAATCACCTCGCCGTCGGGGACCGTGAGCCCGTTGTTCCTGACCCACGACGATCCCAACCCGGATATCAATCATCGGTTCGTGAGCGTCCAAACATGGGGTGAACCCGCGCAGGGAACCTGGCGGGTCCGCATCAATGACGTCCTGCCCGGCAACATCGGGTTCATCGACCAGGTGCGACTTGAGGTGATCGGCACGACCCCCGCCGCACCGGTCCCCGCGGTGTTGCAGGTGGTGGGGCCGGGGCCGGCTGGGTTCGAACTGACGTTGAGCGGGAACCCCGGCGAACGGTGGCGGGTTGAGCGGTCAGCCGATCTGCTGGTCTGGCAACCGGTGGAGGAAGTGGAACTGGGAACAACGGCGAGCCCGGTCACGGATGCGCCGGCGACGGATGACGCAGCGAATTATCGGGCGCTGCGGCTGTTCCCGTGAAGTGTGGCCCCGGCGACACCCGCAGCGAAACGCTCGGTTGCGGGGAACCGTTGCCAGGATGAAAATTGCCCCCATGTCTCCGTCAAACCATCGGACCGTCACGCACCTCCGATGGCCGTGTCGGACCGTTTTTTTCACGGCCATCGCCTCCGCTGCGGTGTGGTTGTCCGCCGGGCCGGTTTCCGCCGCTGAACCACCGGTCGGCACGGCGGGGGAGGCACGCACTGCCGCCGCATGGGCCGGTGTCGTGGAACCGGATTTCCCCTTCTTTTCTGCGGTGCTGGATGCGCGGGATCGGGCCCTCGCCGGGGCGGCGGACAATCTCACCCCGCGCGGTCTGATCCTGAATCTGGGCAACGATTGCTGGGCATGTTTCGACACCGACCTGCTCCGGATGTCGGCCATCTGGAGCGGCCGGGGAATCACTGCGGTTTCGATGTCGCAGGGATCTTATTATATCGCCGGTCAGAAGGCTCCGGAAGGCCAGGAACGACTTCCGAAATTGCAGGGCACCCCGTGGCTGGTGAACGGCATTTATCCCGGATGGGGCACCGGGGAACAGCCTTCGATCCGCGATCCACGGGAGCCGGGCCCGGACCCGCGCGAAGTGGGGCGGGGGCCGCTCCCCATCACCGCCGGACGCTTCCGTGCCGTCCGCCTCGTCCCGGGCGGCATCCGTCTCGAATATGAGGTGGCGGGCGTGGCGGTCACCGAGTGGGTCACGTCGCGGATGTCGGCCGGTCAGCCGTCGGTGCAACGCCATTTCCGACTCGAACGGGTGCCTCAAAACCTGTGGCTCATGGTGGGTCACAAAAGCACCGCTGCCCCGGGAATCCAGCTCAGACTCCGGGCCGACCCGATCGGCGATGCCCCGGGCGCGGATCAGGTGGAACGACCGGATGGCCTGGTCACCGTGCGGGTGCATCCGTCGGGAAAACCCTTGGCATTTGAGATCGGGCTGGGTGCGCAGGCGGGAACGCCGGATGCCGGGGATTCCCGGACCGCATTGGGGTCCGGACTTCCAACCCTGCGCTGGCCACAGGTCGTGACCACCCACGCCACACGCTCCAAAGCCCGGGATGCCTATGTGGTGGACAACATCCCGTTGCCGCTCGTCAACCCGTGGCGACGCAATGTGCGCCTCGCCGACATCGCCTTCTTCAAGGATGGCCGTGCGGCCGGGGTCACCTTCGACGGCGACGTCTGGATGATTTCGGGGTTGGGCGACGGGGCGGATGATGTCTCGTGGAGACGGTTTGCGTCGGGCCTGCACGAACCCTTGGGGCTCTGTGTCCGGGGCGACGACCTGTTCGTGTTTGATCGCAATGGGATCTGGCGTCTGCGCGACACCGACGGGAACGGGGAGGCGGATGTCCACGAACTGTTCTCGAACGCATTCGGGCAGACCGCCGAGACGCGCGAGTTCGCCGCCGGTATCCGCGCTGCGCCGGACGGTTCGTTCGTCATCGCCAAAGGGGGACAGCAGGCAACCACGCTCGGGAAGAACAACGGCTCGGTGCTGCGCATCGCGGCGGACGGATTGTCGGCGACGGTGCTGGCCCACGGTCTGCGCCAACCCTTCCTCGGCGTGAATCCCGACACCGGGCTCGTCACCATCAGCGACCAGGAAGGACATTATGTCCCGACCACCCCGCTTTATATAGCCCATGGGGATGAATATCATGGCTATCTCCCGCTGATCCTCCCGAAGGAGAAATATCCCGCCCCGATCGCCGATCCCCTGCTGTGGATCCCGCATCCGATCAATGCCTCGGCGGCGTCCCAGGTATGGCTCAACCACGCCCGGATGGGACCGCTCAATGGTGCGCTGATCCACCTGGGCTATTATCGGCCGGAACTCTTCGAGGTCCTTTTGGACCGGCGTGAACCGGGCTTGCAGGCGGCGATTGTCAGCATCACCCGCGACCTGGAGTTTGCGCCCCTGGCAGGTGCGGTGAATCCCGCCGACGGCCAATTATACGTGGCCGGCTTCCAGATTTTCGGCACCACGGCCAACCAGGTCAGCGGCCTCGCGCGGTTGCGTCACACCGGCGCCCCGAGCACGCTGCCGCGCGAGGTGGTGCCCATGGACCAGGGGGTGCTGCTGCGTTTCGATGTGGCCTTGGAGGACCGACGGGCGGCGGATCCGGCGAATTATTCGGCCGAGCGCTGGAACTATGTGCGCACCTCGAACTATGGCTCGCCGCATTTCAAACCTGATGGTTCCAAGGGACAGGAGGCGATGATCCCGAGCAGCGCCTATCTTTCCCGGGACGGCAAGGGCGTGTTCATCGGCATCCCCGGCATGAAACCGGTGATGCAGATGCGACTGGGATGGGCGTTGGCGATGCGCGCGGGCGGCGACTTCGGCCAGAACACCTACTTCACGCCCCGGGTTCTCCCGCGGTTCGATCCGGTCGCGGAAGGATTCGCCCCCTTGACCGTGGATCTCACGCCGCGGAGCGCCCGGATGGCGGCGGTCGCGACGCCGGTCACCGTGGAGGAGGGCCGGCGGGTGTCGGAGTTGATGGGCTGTGTGGCGTGCCATTCCAACGACGGATCGATGATCGGGAAGATCGGTCCGACCTGGAAAGGGTTGTTCGGTTCCAAGCGGGTCTTCGCCAACGGGGGCAGCGCGGTCGCCGACGAAGCCTATATCCGGGAATCGATCCGGAATCCCGCGGCCAAGGTGGTCCGGGGATTCGAGACGTCCGAGACCGGGATGCCCAGTTATGACGGGATCGTGTCGGACCCCCAGGTCGAGGCATTGGTGCTTTATATAAAGTCGCTATGAATCCCATGAACATCGCCACCCGATACCTCCGACGCGAACTCGCTGATGTGAAACCATGGACCGAGACCTGCGGACTGATCCGACCCCTCCTTGAGGAGAGCGATCACGCGGCCGCCGAGGTGCACCACCTGGAGATCACCGATGCGAGACTTCACTGGCACGAGCGCACCGATGAGGTTTATTACATCCTCGGTGGTCAAGGCCGCATGACCCTGGACGATTCGGAGATCGAACTCCACGAGGGGGTCGTCGTCTATGTCCCGCGCGGCACCCGGCATCGCGCCTGGGGAGACCTGAAAGTGCTGGTGGTCTGCATTCCCAGCGGGGTGCTGCACGACGTCCACGAGGTCGGGTAAGTCTCGCGGACGGGAAGGGCGCCCGGTGGTGGAACCAGCCACCGGATGGGAAGGGCGCGGACCCAAGCGCGAAGGCGTCTTGGAGTGCGGAAGTCCTCTGCCGCTTTCCACCGCCCGTCGGGATGGGTCTGTCCTCACCGCCCCCTCGATGGCGGCCGTTTCGACGTCGGTGGCCCGGTCCGTCCGGGGGGTGCCGGCTTGCGCACGACGCTCCGCTGGGAGTGGCTGCTGGGGATCGGCTGTCTCGCGACGGCCGGTCGGATCGATGGCCGGGATCCACCGCCCGCAGGCGGGGTCGGACGCGTGCTTCTACCTGGTGACGGCGCATCGTGGCGGACCGGTGCCCCGGGTGCCATGGGCCGATCCGGTCGGGGCGCCATCGGGCGATTGTCCTTTTGAGGAGAACCGCCACGAACGGGCGCCGTGGACCGGGCCCGGTGCGGTGGGGGACTTTCCAGTCCGGCACGCCCGATCCCAGGACGCTGGGTGACTTGGTCCGCGAGGCGGGTGACCGACGGAATCGGTTGCGACGGTCGCACCGGGGGTTGGGCGAGTCGCGATGCTGGCACGACCGGTTGAGCCGGGCGGACCGGGCGCGCGGACGGTTGAACCGGTCGCGAAGGACGCGCCGGAAGTTGGGTCAATCGCGGCGGTGGCACGACGGGTTGAACCGGCCGGACCGGGCGTGCGGGCGGTTGACCGGGTCGCGATGGGCGCACCGGAGGCTGCGCGAGTCGCGGTGTTGTCTCGACGGGTTGAGTCGGCCGAAGTGGAAGTGGACGTGGGGCCGATTGACCGGGGCGCACCGGACGCACCGGAGGCTGGGCCAGCCGCGACGGAAGCACGACGGGTTGAACCGGCCGAAGGGGACGGGAGGTCGGGTGAGCCGGGCGCGACGGCCGCACCGGGGACTGAGGCAGTCGTGCGGGTGGCACACCGGGCTGAGCCGGTCGGGTCGAACGCGCGGTCGGCTGACCGGGTCGGGTCGGCCGTGCGGTGCGTGCCGCCGGGGTCAGGACCAGCCGGAAATCGACCTGTTTCTTGAAGCGGTCCACCTTCGCCACCTGGACTTCCACCCGGTCGCCCAGCTTGACCACGCGACGGGTGCGGCGTCCGACGACCTGGTGGCGGGTCGGGTCGAACACATAAAAATCGTCCGCCATGCCGGACAGCGGCACCAACCCGCTCATCGCCAGGCCGGTCACATCGACGAAGAAGCCGAAGTTCCTGACATCCGTGACCAGGGCGGGATAAGTCACCGGCTGGGCGGATTCAATCTGGGTGGTCAGATAGGCGAACAGCTTGACGTCCTTGCTGTCGCGCTCGGCATCGGCGGAATTGCGCTCGGTGTCGGAAATGTGGTCGGCGGTGTCCTTGAGGGAGTGATTCGAGGCCTTTTCCGCAAACAACACCCGGTGCACCGTGAGGTCCGCATAACGGCGGATCGGTGAGGTGAAATGGGTGTAATGTTTCTTGGCCAGGCCATAATGCCCGAGGGGTTCCACGGCGTAACGGGCGCGCTTGAGGGACTTGAGGAAACCAATCTTGAGCGCGGGCCCGATGGCCAGTTCACCGAGATGATGCAACAGCTTCTGCACCTCGTCCCGCTGGCCCAGGTTGCCGCACTGGACGTGATGGCTGAGCACGTCCTCCCGGTATTCCCGCAGCCGGCGCACGTCCGGGTCCTCATGCACGCGGTGGATCGCCGTCCGGCGCAGGTGACCGAGGCGTGCCGCCACCGCCTCATTGGCCATCAACATGAATTCCTCGATCAATTGGTGGGAGATATCATTCTCCACCTTGTCGATCCGCGACACGCGCCCCTGCTCATCGAGGCGGATCTTCATCTCCGGGAAATCGAGTTCCAGCGCGCCGGCATTGAAGCGCTGCCGACGGATCCGCTGGGCCAGGTCATTCGCATCGTGAAGCATCCGCTCGATGGGGCCGACCGGCGTGCGCTGCAGGATTTCGAAAGCCTCGCGGTAGGCGAACCGGCGCTGCGAATGGATGACGGCCGGGAAGAAGCGGGTCTTGAGCAGACGCCCGTCATCACCCAGGAGGAATTCGACGCACTTGGTCAATCGATCGACATTGGGCTTCAGGGAGCACAGGTCGTTGCTCAACGCCTCGGGCAGCATCGGGATGACGCGGTCCACGAGATAGGTGGAATTGCCCCGGCGCCGCGCCTCGATGTCGAGCATCGTGCCCGGTTTCACATAATGCGACACGTCGGCGATGTGGACCCAAAGCTTCCATTGCCGGTCGGAAACCCGTTCCAAACAGATCGCGTCATCAAAGTCCTTGGCGTCGTCCGGATCGATCGTGACGACCTGCTGACGGCGACAATCCTCCCGTCCGCTGAGCTCTTCCGCGCGGACTTCGCTGCCGATCGCCCGGGCCTCATCCAGGACCTCGATCGGGAAGTGGAGCGGCAGATCGTATTGGCGCAGGACGGACAACATGTCGACGCCCTCGGCATCCGGCGCGCCGAGCACCTCGACGATTTCCCCTTCGGGATTGGTGTGGCGCGATTCCCATTCCTTCAACTCGACCACGACCTTGTCGCCCACGTAGGCCGGGCGTCCGACGTCACGCGGTTCGGGCACATAGATGTCGTGCGGAATCCGGGGATCATCGGGAACGACATAAAGAAAACGCGGGCTGCGTTGAAGCGTTCCCACGATGCGGGTGCGGTGACGTTCCAGGATGCGGATGACCGTGCCGGTGTTGGGGGCGTCGGTCTCCGCGCGCAATTGCTGGGCCGGGACGTCGCATCGCACCAGGACCCGGTCCTCGTGCAGTGCCGTGCCGGTGGCGTTATCCGGAATGGCGATCTCCTTCAACCCGGCATCGTCGGGAGTCACGAATCCGCGACCCTGGCGCGTCATGCGGATGCGTCCGGGGATGAGATCGGCTTCCAAGGGTTGGATATAGCGGTTGCCCTTGATGCGGACGATGCGTCCGGCGGTCTCCAAACCGCGCAGGACCTCCTGCAACTCCTGCTGTCGATCGGGCGGAAGACGCAGCCCGTGCAGCAGCTCCGGCACGTTCGCAGGTACGTAATCCTTGTGGGCCAGCAGGCGGATGATTCGATCGGTCATGATCAGTAGCCCAGGGACGGCGGTATGACCGGGCCTGCGCTCAAGTGGGGGTACCATCAACCAGGCCGCCGCCGATTACCATCCTCGAACTTCGCCCGGACGGGACCGCGGGCGGGACGGCGGAGCGTCAGGGGTCAGAGCCTCAGGGGTCGGAGGTCGGAGTCTCCTGCCGTCGTCTCCTACGGATGGGCGACCTGGGCCGCTCCGAAGTTCTGAGGCTCTGAGGCTCCGACCCCTGAGGCTCTGAGGCACTGCCGTCCGCCGATCCCGTCGCACCCTTTGTTGTGAAAAGAGTCCCCAACCCACCCGGCGTTCTGTTTAAGCTGTCGCACCGAAATGAACGCATCCCCGCAATCCGCCGTGGTGACCGGTGCCGGCAGTGGCGTCGGCCGGGCCACCGTCCTGAAGTTGGTCGCCCTTGGCTGGCGCGTGGCTCTGGTGGGCCGTCGCGCGGACGCCCTGGCCGCCACGGTCGCCCTCAGTGCCGCCACCCCCGGACAATGCCTGATCTGCCCGTGCGACCTCGGCGATCCCGATGCCGTCGCCTCGATGGGCACCCGCGTGCTCGCCGAGTTCGGTGGGATCGGGTTGGTGGTGAATTCCGCCGGCACCAACGCCCCGCGGCGTTCGCTTGAAGTGCTGTCGCTGGAAGATTACCGGGCCATGATGGATGCCAATCTCCATGGCGCGTATTATTGCGTCCAGGCGTTCCTCCCGGCGATGCGACGGCAGGGCGTGGGCACGATCGTCAACGTGGTGTCGGACGCCGGCAAACAGGCGTCGCCCAAGGCGGGTCCGGCCTATGTGATGAGCAAGTTCGGCCTCGCGGGGCTGACGCAAAGCATCAACGCCGAGGAACGGGGGAGAGGGATCCGGGCGAGCGCGCTGTTCCCGGGCGACATCGACACCCCGTTGCTCGACAAACGTCCAGTCGTCCCTGATGCCGAGGCGCGCGGTCGGATGATGAAGCCCGAGGACATTGCGGATTGCGTGATCTTTTGCGCGCAATTGCCGCCCCGGACCGTCGTGGAGGAAATGCTGGTCCGGCCCCGGTGACTGGGGTTCGGAGATCGAAGATCGGGAATCGGAGATCGGTGAGACGACCCCTCGGAGGGATGATCAGCCGCGCAGCGCCGCGACGGTGGCGGCGAGGGTCGGGACGTCGGACACGTTCAGGACCTGGGCCGTCTTGTCGATGCGCTTCATGAAACCGGCCAAGGCACCGCCCGGCCCGAGCTCGATGAAACGGGTGAATCCGTCGGCCAACAGATGACGGATTGAGGCCTCCCAACGGACCGATCCCGTGACCTGTTCGACCAGGAGCCGCGGGATTTCCGCCGGTCCGCCATGGGGTTGCCCGGTCACATTGGCGAGGACCGGGACGCACGGCGGGGCGAAGCACAGGCGGTCAAGTTCGGCGGCCAGTTTGGGTTGGGCACCCGCCATCAGCGGTGAATGATAGGCGCCGGCGACCGCCAGGGGGATCGCCCGTTTCGCACCCCGGGCCTTCGCCATCTCGATCGCCTGCGGGATGCGGTCGAGATCGCCGGAAATGACGATCTGCCCGGGGCAATTGAGGTTGGCGAGAGTGACGCCGGTGAGCTTGCAAACCTCGCGGGTCACCTCCTCGTCGAGGCCGATGACCGCCGCCATCCCCCCGCGGGTGATGTCGCAGGCCTCCTGCATGAAACGGCCGCGGAGTCGCACCACGCGAAGGCCGTCTTCGAAGGTCAGGGAACCGGCGGCGGCGAGGGCGGTGAACTCGCCGAGGGACAGTCCGGCGGTGGCATGGAAGGCGAGATCGGGAACCTGTTCCTGGAGCAGTTTGAACGCGACCCAGCCCACGAGATAGATGGCGGGTTGGGCGTTTTCGGTGCGGGTGAGTTCCACCTCGGGGCCGTCGAAACACACGGTGGCGAGATCATAGCCGAGGGTGGCGTTGGCCTGGTCGAAGAGGGCGCGGGCGGTGGGGAAGGTGGCGGCGAGATCGCGGCCCATCCCGACGGCCTGGGCACCCTGGCCGGCGAACAACAACGCGGTCTTGCTCATTGGTCCGGCCAGACTAGGGGAAGGGGGGCGGGTGGCGAGAGGCGAGTGAGCCAGCAATCCCTGGGGCTGGATTGCCGGGTGCCCATCACGACTTCGCGAGCGGTTGGCAGGAGATCCGGGACCCGGGCTTGGGGGCGACTGGGAGCAGCCACCCAAGAACCAGGGTGACGAAGACGCCCTTGACCAGATCGACGGGCCCCATCCAGAGCGCCGCGTGAATGATTCGGGCCGGGTCGTGCGGCGGGTTCTGTGACATCAGGAATACGCCCATCACATCGACACTCAAGGTTGCGACTGAAAATAAGACACCAAGCCCAATCGCCAATCGCCACCGATAGCGGCGGTTCGTCTGACACCATTGCAGCGACCGGAGAAGCCTTCCGTGCGCGAGGATTGCCGCGGCCCCAATCGGAATTCCAACCAGAATCAGGTAGCCGCCCGTCAGGCAGGCCGCGGCCCATCCCTGCCCGTGGGTCCTGTTGGTCCATTCGGCGATGAACACGGTAAACGGCCCGAAGATCCGTCCCCAGAGGCACATCGCGAACCAACCCACCGCCATCCAAAACACGCGCTGTCGCCAGACAGTTGCCGGGTCGCCCTTGCGAAACTCAGGCTCCAGTCGCGCCGGTTGGCCCAGCCTGCGGAGGGCGACCAGAAACGCCTCCTCTTCCGTGAGCCCACTCTTCTGAATTTCCTCCACCGAGCAAAGCAGGTGTTCCTCCAGTTCCAGAATCGCGTTCGCTGCGATGGACGGTTGTCGTTGGAGTTCGTCGCGCCAGGCCATGACGGCGACGTTCAGGTCGAAGCGGGTTGCTGTTTCCATAGCTTGGCGAGGGTGTTGTGGACAGTCAGCCAATCGGCCTGCTCGGTCTTCAGGGTCTTTCGTCCCGCCGGGGTCAGCCGGTAATATTTGCGGTCCCGCCCCGAGTCCGCCCGACGCCACTCGGCAACGATCTGGCCGTCGCGCTCCAGCCGGTGCAACACCGGGTAGAGCATCCCTTCGGTCCATTCGATCTTCTCAGATGAGAGTTCACGGACGCGCTGGATGATCGCATAACCATAACCTTCACCCTCTGCCAGGATGGACAGCACCAGCGGCGTGGAAGAGGCGGCAATCAGATCTCGGGCAACCACAGTGGTGCTACTTATACCTTGTTGCGCTAGGTATACAAGCGGTTTCATGCCGGAGATGCCAGGGAGGACAAGGACAGCACGGATGGCCAACCCCTCTCCCCAACCCTCTCCCCGCTCGTCCCTCGCCGGGAGAGGGGGCCGATTGGGCGCATGCGCAGCCCAATCGG
>JANYCC010000187.1 GCA_025360495.1 Verrucomicrobiota bacterium
CCTGCGTGGTCCGCCTCGCACCTCGGCGGCTACAACGCCTTCCAGTTCGCACGATCGTGAGATGCGCCCCATCAATTCGCGCTTTGGGGTCTGGGGACGATCTGCTAGCAATTCCGTCAATCATGAAAATCCCAGCGATCCCTCGTCGTAGGTTCCTCCAGACCGGTGTGGCGGCCATGGCCTGCGCGGGTGCGGCCCCGACGGCCTTGCTCGCCGCCGAAGGCTATGGCGGAAACAAGATCCCCTTTGGGCTCCAGCTTTATTCGGTGCGCGAGGAATGTGCCAGGGATCTCGTCGGCACCGTCACCGCCGTGGCCAAGATGGGTTACAAGGCGGTCGAATTCGCCGGCTACCACGGGCGGGACGCCAAGACGTTGCGCCAGCTTTTGGATGACACCGGCCTGAAATGTTGCGGGACGCATCTGGGCCTGGACCAACTGCTCGGTGACAATCTGGCGAAGACCGTTGAATTCAACCATATCCTCGGGAACCCCTTCCTGATCGTCGCCAGCCTGCCGGGTAATTATACCAAGACCCGGCAAAGCTGGGAGGAGGCCGCGGACCGGTTCAGCGAGATTGCCGAGCGACTCAAACCGGACCGGATGCGCACCGGTTACCACAACCACAGCATCGAGTTCAAACCGATCGAGGGTGCGTTGCCCTGGGACATCTTCTTCAACCGCGCGAGCAAGGCCGTGGTCATCCAATTCGACACGGGAAACGGCATGGAGGACGGGGGTGATCCGATGGTGTTCTTGAAAAAGCACCCGGGTCGGGTGGCCAGCATGCATGTGAAATCCTTTTCGAAAGCCCGGCCCAACGCGCTCATCGGCGATGACGAACTCCCGTGGAAGGAGATCTTCCGCCTGGCCGAGACGATTGCCGGGGTGGAGTGGTACATCATCGAGTACGAGCGTGACGCCTATCCGCCGTTGGTGAGTGTCCAAAAGACCCTGGAGGTGATGCGGCGCTGGGGGAAATGTTGAGTTCCTAATCAGCCTCCAGGCGAAGGAACACCGACTGCCGGTCGCCGAATGCCGCATCCAAATCCAACAACATCGGTAATTCCAAGGGTCCGTCGGGAGGGGTCCAGGGCGACCAGGCTTTCAAATCGGGGGAGACCAACAGCCGGTGCGGTTGCGTCGTCCGACCATAAAGGTCCACCCAATGCGTGCCGGCCTGATGGATGAGCCGGAGTAGGGGCGCTCCCGAGTAACGTTCCACCGATGTGCTGGCGCTGGCCGCGTGCCCGTCGGCGTCGGTGACATTCATCGTGAAGGTCCCCTGACTGAGGTCGCCGACGGTGGGCAGGAGGATGGAAAAGCTGGTGACCGGTATCACGCCGGTGCCCTGATGGAACCATTCCACATCCATGGGTCGCGGACCGTCCACGACCGGACGCAGCACCACGGCTTCTTTCGGGCCGGCCACGATCCGTTTGGGCAATCCGCGAATCCGCGCCGGGCCGGGATTCAGGCAGACCGTGTTCGTCCCGACCAGGACGGTGGACCAGTACAGGGGTTGCGGGCTTTGGATGATGAACCCGCTGGCATTGGGCAAGGCGGGCACCGAGGGCACCCATTGGTTTCCCGTGAACGTTGCCACCGGCAATCGGGACCCATCCGTTTGGAGCCGCGAGATCGAGACTCCTTCCTCCGCGGGAAAGCACAGTTGATCCAGCGGCCGCAGGGAGGTGGGCAGGGGCAGTCCGGACCACGATTCACCGGCGGGAAGGACGCGGGCAAAGGGATGGGTCTGGTTGGATACCTCCCCGACAAAGGTGATTTCAAACGGTGCCGGAGCGGTGATTTGAAAGGCCTCGTAAGGGAGCAGGCGCATCAGCGGATCGTCCCATCCCAAGGAGGTGGAATAGCGGTTGGTGACGCTCGCCCCGTCGCGCCGCACCACCAGTTCGGTTTGGTCCGGAGCCCCGGCCATCAGGCTGAGCACCGAAGGTTCGTCCGCATCGTTGAGCGGACTGGCAAAAAGCGAGGTCCCGACCGGAACGGAGATATTGACGTAACCGACCAAAGCCTGGGCGTCGGCGGGCACGACATCGCCGTCGGCACCGGCCACCGTGAGGGTCGTGATCGCGAAAAGAAAGAGGCGCACTGCAGGGGCGGGGAATGTTTTCATGGGCGGCGCGTTGGGGTGGATTCGCAGGGAAAAGATCCATTTCGCCGTGCAGATCACGTGCCTTTGCAAGAATGGGAAACCAGATTGAACAACAATGGGTGCCAAGGGTGCCAAGTCTACGAGGCCCGCTTCCACGCTTGCCGGCCCGGGGTGAATTCATGGTAACATACGGGTCGAATGCCCGACCCCTTGGTCACCGTCTGCCCCGCCACGCTGGTGTGCCACCTTGAATGGGGCATCCGGGCCGCCGGTTGTCCCACGCCATGAACCTTTCGCAGATTCTCCTCGGGCAAGGGTTGCTCACCGCCGAACAGGTGGGTGATGCCGCCGTCCTCCAGCGCTCGGAAGGATTGCGCCTCGATCGGGCCATCGTCCAACTCGGTTTCCTCACCGAACGCCAATTGCTCGAGGTGATGGCCGAACAACTCCATCTGCCCCTCGTGGATGTCGAGGATCTCACCATCGCCGCCGAGATCCTGCGCGCGCTCCCCCCCAAGGTCGTCTATCGCAAACGCCTCGTCCCGATCGGACGGGTGGACGGCGTACTCCAGGTCGCCACCAGCGACGCCTTCGACCTGTACGCCTTCGACGACCTCCGCCTCACCACCGGTCTCGAGATCCAGCCCGTGCTCGCCCTGCGCGATGGCATCGAGAAGATCATCAAGTCCCACTATGGATTGGGCGGCGACACGCTTGACGAGATGGTCGGGGCCGACGAGGCGGGCCCGGGTCGCGCGACGGTGGAAGGCGGCGAGGACCTGCTGGAGATGGCGCAGGAGGCGAGCGTCATCAAGTTGGTCAACGAGATCATCATCGAGGCGGTCAACGAACGCGCGTCCGACATCCACATCGAGCCGTACGAGCATCACATGTCGATCCGCTACCGGATTGATGGCGTGCTGCAGGAGGCGTCGGTGCCGCCGCAGATGCACCGGTTTTCGGCCGCGATCATCAGCCGCATCAAGATCCTGGCGAACCTGAACATCGCCGAACGCCGGATTCCGCAGGACGGCCGGATCAAGTTCCAGGTCGGTGGCCGCCAGGTGGACGTGCGGGTGAGCGTGATCCCGATGCTGTTTGGTGAAGGCGTCGTGATGCGTCTCCTCGACAAGTCGAACGTGCTGTTCACGCTGCAACAACTGGGGATGGACGACACGACCTATGCGCTGTTCCAAGGGTTGATCGACCGGCCGCATGGGATTTTTCTCGTCACCGGCCCGACGGGTGCGGGCAAGACGACGACGTTATACGCGGCCTTGAACGCCATCGTGGGTCCCGGGTTGAAGGTGCTGACGATCGAGGATCCGGTGGAATACAACCTGCAAGGCGTGAACCAGATCCCGGTGAACCACCAGGTCGGCATGACCTTTGAGAAGGGGCTCCGGGCAATCCTGCGACACGATCCCGACGTGGTGATGATCGGGGAAATCCGCGATCTGGAAACGGCGCGGGCGGCGACCCAGGCGGCGATGACCGGCCATCTGGTGCTCTCGACACTCCACACCAACGATGCGGCCTCGTCGGCGATGCGGTTGGTCGAGATGGGCCTGGAACCCTTCCTGGTGAGCAGCACGATGATCGGGGCGATGGCGCAGCGATTGGTGCGGCGGGTGTGCTCCAAATGCCGGGTGGAATACGTCCCGGACACCGCCAACATCCCGCGCGACCTGTTGCTCGAACCCGGTGCGAAACTGGTTCGCGGCACCGGTTGCCCGCACTGTCGCAACACCGGTTACCGCGGTCGGACGGGTCTTTATGAACTGATGGTGATGACCGAGCTGATCGCTGAGAAAATCATGGAACGCGCCCCGATCCCGCGCATTGTGGCGGTCGCCCGGGAGTCGGGCCTGCGATTGTTGCGGGAGGACGGTTGGATCAAGGTGCGGGCCGGGATGACGACGCCGGACGAGGTGGTGTTGTGCACGGCGGTCTGACCTTGCCCCCTGATATGGAGGCTTCCCACCGGGCGGAGAAGCCCCATGCTGATTCTGATTCATGGCGGAGTTCAATTACACGGCGATGACCGAGGCCGGGTCCCGGGTGTCCGGCCGGTTGGAGGCGGACAGCGAGGCCGCCGTGCTGCGCGTGCTCGAGGACAAGAAGTTGTTCCCGGTGTCGGTGAAGGGGCGCGGTCGCGCCGCCACGGCGGGGGCGCCGCGGAAACGTCGGATCCGCAGCAGTGAACTGGGGACTTTTTATGGGCAGCTCGCCGACCTGATCGGCTCCGGGGTGCCGCTGTTGAGGGCCATTGATTGCCTCATCAAATCGACGCCGGGGAAAGGGTTGCACGGGTTGCTCAAGGAGATCCGGGCCCTGGTGGCGGACGGCAAGTCCCTGACCGAGACGCTGAAACTCTTTCCCGAAGTGTTCCCCCCATTGCATTCGGCGATGATCCAGGCGGGCGAACGGGCGGCGTTCCTGGAGGAGGTGCTGCGCAGTCTCGCGGGATTCATCGAACGATTTGAGGAACTGCGCAGCAAGGTGATGGGTGCGCTGATTTATCCGGCCCTGCTTTCCGGCTTGGGCACCCTCGTCATGGTGCTGGCGCTGATGTTCTTTGTCCCCAAGTTCGAACCGTTGCTGGCGGGGGCCAAGAAGCCGTTGCCGTCCGAGATCATGTTCGCCGCCAGCCACGTGGTGCGCGGCTATTGGTATGTCGTGCTCCCGGCCCTGATCGGTCTGGGGTTCCTGTTGGTGACGGGTCTCCGCAATCCGGAGACGCGGAAGAAGCTCGAACGTTGGCAACTCAAGATCCCGGTCGTCGGTTCCGCGCTCCGCCTGCTGGCGATCACGCGTTTCTGTCGCATCCTCGGCACCATGCTCGCCAACGGTGTGCCACTGCTCCAGGCCCTGCGCATCAGCCGCGATGCCACCGGTTCCTCCATCCTCGCCGAGCGCATCACGGTCGCCACCGAGGCGGTCCGGGACGGCCGGCGCCTGTCGGAACCGCTGAGCGAGGGCGGATTCATTCCCGAACAGGTGCTGGCGATGATCGCGGTGGCGGAGGAGAGCAACAATCTGGACAAGGTGCTGGTGCAGATCGCCGACACGGTGGAACGGCGCACCAATCGCCAGGTGGACCAGGCGGTCCGGTTGATCGAACCGGCCATCCTTTGCCTGGTGGCGGCCGGAATCGGGTTCCTGGCGCTGGGTTTGTTGCTGCCCATTTTCACGATGGCCAGCGCCTTGGGGTCCAAATAAGGGGCCGAAACACGGTTTTCGGGCGGTCAAAATTTTTGTCGGCCAACATGCCTTGAATATTGCCGTACGCCTTTCCGTTTCCCTATGGTTCGGGGTCTCACTCCAAAGCGTTTATGATCGTCTCACTTTCGCACCGACTCGCGCAGCGCCGGCGTACCGCCCGCGGCTTCACGCTGATTGAAATCCTGCTGGTCATCGTGATCATCCTCATGCTGGCCGCCGCGCTCGTGGTGTTCGTGCTGCCCCAGCAGAAGGGCGCCGAGAAAAACACGACGCGCCTCATGCTCCAGCAGGTGGGCACCGCGCTCGACACCTACCGCCTCAACCTGGGCCATTATCCGAATGAACAGGAGGGGGGCCTCGACGCGCTGCTCAAGAAGCCCAGTTTCGAGAACGAACGGACCGGCGAGAAATGGCAGGGACCCTACCTCAAGCCCGGCACGCTGCTCGATGACCCGTGGGGCAACAAGATCCGCTACGAACTCGCCGATCGCGCCACCGAGGGCGAAAAAACCGGCGGCCTGCCTTACAAACTCTATTCCGTCGGGCCGGACGGCCAGCCCGACACCGACGACGACATCAAGCTCGCCTCCGATGCGCCGGACTCGACGGGGCCGTCGAAGTAACGCTCCGGCCGTTTCGGACAGGAACAACGATCATGGGACTTCAGCTTCATCAGCAACGGACCGCCTCACGGGGTTTCACCCTCGTGGAACTGTTGCTGACGCTCACCCTGATCCTGTTGCTCGCCGGGGCCGTGATCTTCAATTTCGGTTCGCTTCAACGCGGATCCCAGCTCGATGAGGGGGCGACCCAGCTCGAAGCCCTCTTCCGCTTCGCCCGCGCCGAGGCTTCCAGCACCGGGCGCCCGGTCCGTGTGATCCTCGCCGGCAACGATTCGTCCGGCAACGCCGCCCCCGCCCTGCTGGCCAACCCGGCCGATCCCGGCGATTCGACCCATTCCACCAACGCCCCCGCCGGCGGCCCCCCTTCCAATGGGGGCATTGATCTGCATTGGGAATCCGATCCTTTCGGCGCCCCCGGACGTTTTGAACAGGTGGCCGCCGCCGTGCCGTTGGTGGAGCAGATCAACGAACTCGTCCGGGTCGTGTCGCCGGACTCGACGGCGGCCTCGTCCGATCCCGCCGGCACTTCGTTGCCAGGTTCAATGAACTTCGAGGAATCCGACCATCCCGATGCCCCGCGGCCTCCGGTGACGTTCTATCCGGATGGGTCGAGCGACAATTGCGAGGTCATGCTGATGGCCCGCAATGAGGATGATCCGCGTCGGATGGTGGTCCGGTTGACGGGAGCCACCGGAACCCTGCACCGCCGCTGGGTTGGCATGGGCGAGGAGGAGCCGCCCCCGCCCCCGGTGGTCCCGCCCCCACCGGTCGATCCTGTCACCGGGCCTCCAGCAAAATGACCCGGCGAACGACAGTCCACTGGTGGGAAAGCCGGCAGGGCCGGGCCCGCCGGCAGGCTGCCGTGTTGCTCGAGGTGCTGCTTGCCCTCGCGCTCTTTGTCGCCGCCGCCGCCGTGGCCACCAGCGCGCTCAACTCCTCGTTGCAAAGCGTGGAACGACAGAAGCTCTCCACCCAAGCCCTCAACCACGCCGCCAGTGTCCTTGCTGAATTGCAGCTCGGCATCCGCCCGGTCGCCGCTCTCGCAAGACGTCCCCTCGATCCTCCGTATCAGGATTGGACCTGCGAGGTGGAGCTGACGCCTTCGGAGTCCTCCGATGGCGGGATCACCGGGCTGGCGCGCGTCGAGGTCATCATCCGACACCAACAGGAACCGGTGGTCCGGCGTCTTGCCGAAGTGCTGCGTCTCGACACGGGCCGAGGCACCAATTCCACCACCGGAGTCACCGCGCTCCCATGAACCGGCCCATCCTGATCCAGCCGGGGCCGGGAGGCGCATCCGGGCACCGTCCGCGGTGGCGGCCCGGGCCGATCCTGTCGTTGTTGGGACGCCGGGCGGACGGGGCTCAAACTTCTCCCCGTCCATTGATGCATCGGAGGGGGTTGATCCGAGCCTCGTCGCCCCGTTTGCTACGGGGTTTCACATTGGTCGAAGTCATCCTGGCTCTCGGGATCGCCACGGCCCTGTTGATCGTCGCCCTCCTTTTCTACCGTCAGGCAACCGATCTTCGCGCCCAGATCCTCCGCGAATCGGAGCGATGCACCGCCGTCCGATTGGTCGTCGACCGTCTCACCGCCGACTTGCGGGATGCGGTTCCCGACGCCGGTAATGGCGGGTTCACCGGCGGGTCTGACTCCCTGAGCTTTTTGCGCCATGCCGCGATCGAGGTCGGGATGACCAACACCGGCCTCGTGCGCGTTTCCTTCTCCACCCGAAAATCGGTCGAGGGGACCAACACAATGGTGGTCGGTCTCGATCGCCATGAGGTGCCGCTGGCGGTACGTCCGGTCCGGCCGGGGCCTGCCTCTTTCGGTCTCCTGAGCGGGACCAACCGTGTCGAGGAACCGTTGACGGAGGATGTCCGTTATCTGCAATTCCGTTATTGGGACGGTGCGGCCTGGCTGACGGGTTGGACGAATGGCGTTCCCCCCGCCGGTGTCGAAATCATCCTCGGCCCGGACCCTCTGCCCGAGGACGCGAACCCGGCCGAACCCGCACCCGGCTTGGTCCGGCGCGTCGTTTGCCTGCCCACCGGGATCGCGCTCCGGCAACCTTCCTCCGATGGGTTCAACGATCCGGTCGCACCCTGATCCTGCGCCATGAATCCGACTCCCCAGAATCATCGCCGTCCCGCCCGGGAAGGTTTTGTGCTGCTGGCGGTGCTGGTGTTCATCCTGCTGTTGTCGATGGTGACCCTGAGCCTGATGTACCGGTCGCGGGCGGAGGAGACGGCGGCGGCGGCGGGTCTCGGCTCGGAGCAGGCCTGGTCGGCCGCCCTGAGCGGGGTGCGCGAGGCTTTGCGCGTCGCATCCGCCGCCCCGCCCGGTTCCACCGAGTGGCAGGACAGCCCGCTCCTGTTCCGCGATCGCCCGGTGTATGAAGATGGCGCGGACCGGTGGTTTTTCACGATTTATTCCCCGACCGGCAGCGATGACGTCGCCGAAATCCGTCACGGTCTCACGGACGAGGCGGCCGGTGTGAACCTGAACCAACCTGGCGGCGCGGACCTGTCGCGGATCCCCCGGATGACCCCGGCTTTGGTGCGTTCCCTCCGAACCTATGTCGGGTTGCCCGCATTGGAACCGGCAGGAACCCCGAACGCTGCCGGCCTCGCTCTCGATTCCGAACCGGAAAAGGAAACACCGGTGGAAATGGCGACGGCGGAACCTTCACCGTCCGGCGAATCCCCGGAACCGGCTCTCGTGCCCGGCCCGCATCACGGTCCGCTGGCGACCCTCGAGGAACTGGCCGGCGTGCCTGGATTTTCGTGGACGCTGCTTCACGGCGAGGATGCCAACCTCAATGGTCGCCTCGATGCCAACGAGGACGATGGCGATGAAACTTTCCCACCCGACAACCAGGACGGACGTCTCGACCACGGCCTGGCGCAATACCTGACCGTCGCTTCGTATGACATGGATCGGACCGCCACCGGACGGCGACGCACCGACCTGAACGATGCCAACGATCCCTTGCCCGCGGTCGAATTGCCGGCGGCATTCACCAATTATGTCGCCGCCTTGCGCGCCGCCCACATCAAGCTCGGTCATCCCGCCGACGCCTTGGAAGCGACGGTTCATGTCAAGAACGAGCAGGGCCAGGAAGTGGAGGTCGTCTCCGGCATCACCAAGGAGGAATTGCCGAAAATCCTCGACCTGTTCACCACCGACAGCACGCCGCGGCACGACGGTCGGATCAATGTGAACACGGCGGGCGCGGTGGTTTTGGCCACTCTTCCCGGAATCGACCTGGCCCTCGCCGAATCGATCGTGTCGACCCGGACCGGTCTGTCCGCGGACCGGCGCACGACCACCGCCTGGCTCTATCAGGAGGGCCTCGTCAATGCCGGCCAGTTCAAGGCCTTGGCGCCCCATCTCACCGCGCGCAGTTCCCAATTCCGTTTCCAAGTCCTCGGTTACGGCCTCCCCTCGGGACGTTTTCGCGTGCTCGCTGTGTCGATCGATGTCGCCGGCCCGGAACCGCGCATCACCGGGATCCGCGACCTGACCCGTCTGGGTCTTCCGTTCCGGCCGGGTGCCGGCGATGACAAAAAATCCGAAACTGAAGCCGGTCTCTCCCGACCGGTGGAAAGTTTCACCCGGCGTTTTCCGCATGGCTGACCTCCCCCGCAAACTCCTTTCGTTTCCCATGCGTTTCCCGTTCCGGCGGGAGCGTCGTCCGAAACCGCCTTCCCAGGTGACCGCACTGGATATCGATGGGTCCACTCTGCGCGTGGTGCAGGCGGGCGCCGGCGGGCGGGTCACCCGCGTGCTCGCAGCCCCGCTTGATGTTCCGACGGATGCGGACCGTTCGGATGGCGCCGTGCTCGGGGCGGCCGTGGCGCGGGCGTTGGCCGGTTTGGGGTTGCAGCCCGGTCTGGTCGTGATGGGGGTGCCCCGGGCCCGGGTGGTCCTCCGCACCCTGATTTTGCCGGCCGGCGAAAATGCGGGCGAATTGGCCGCGTTGGTTTATTTCCAAGCGGCGAAAGATCTCCCGTTCCGCATGGATGAGGCGGTCATCGATTTTCAAGTCTGTGGCCTGGTCCCGTCGACCTCCCCACCGGAATCCGTCGCGGAACCGGGCGCCGCCGTCATCCCCGTCACTCCTGCCGAAGCGTCCCCGCCGCGTTTTGAAGTGCTCGTCGCCGCCGTGAAATCCGGTGAAATCGAGTTTCATCAACGCCTCGCCACGGCTGCCGGATTCAAGCTCGCCGGTCTCGGTCTCCTGCCGGTCGCCAACGCCCGTTGCATCGAGGTTTGCCAACCCGATGACGGACCCGACGCCTCCGCCCTCGTCACCTTGCGGGCCGATGAGGTGGGCATCGATGTCGTCGCGGGACGTTCCCTACGTTTCAGTCGGGGCGCCACCCTCCGGCCCGGCACGGACCCGGCCGCCTCGGCCGGCGCGGCGGTGATCGAGGTGGTCCGGAGCCTTCACGCGTATTCCGGCAACGGGGCTCATCCCGCGGTCGCACGGGTGTTGGTCGCCGGGGCAACGGGGCAGGAAGCCGAACTGCTGGCCCTGCTCGCGGCCCGGTTGGAATCGCCCTGCGCGCTCTTCGAACCCGCCGTGGCTTTCGGGCTTCCACCGGAATCCGCCGCCATCGCCGCCGGTTCGCTCGGTGCGATCGGCCTCGCGTCCGCGGTCGGATCCAACGCGGGACTTCCCGTCGATTTCCTCAAGCCCAAGCGCCCGCCGATCCAGCGCGACCACCGCCGGCTCCAGATCATCCTGGGGGTCGCGGCCGCTCTGGTCCTGTTGGGTGCGGTCCTCGGCCTGCGCGCCCTGCTTATCCAGCGACGCACCGCGGTCCTCACCGCCGTCACCGCCGAATTGGCCGACGCCGACAAGAAGCGCCCCACCTATCGGCGCATGGTTCAGCAGGCCACCGTGGTCGATGAATGGGTCAAAGGCAGCCGGGATTGGCTCGATCATGTCGCCTATCTCACCTCGATCCTGCCGCCGAGCGAGGAGCTCTACATCACGTCCCTCACCATCAGCCTCCAGGGCGGTCTGCGTCTCGCGGTGCAGGCCCGCAGTGGCGAGACGCTGGCCCGTTTGGAGAAACAACTCCGGTCCGCCGGCTATGACATCCGGCCGATCGCCATCTCCCCCGGGGCCGACCGCTTCGGATATGAATTCCGCTCGACCGTCGAACTCACCATCCCGGACCGGCTCAAGATCGATCTTCACAAGGTCAAACCACCCGCCCGTCCGCTTGATGACATGTCGCTCGAACCCGCCGCTTACCGGAGGTCGGGCGTATGAATCGTCGTGAAAAGACGCTGGCCGGCGTCATCGGGGGCGGCCTGGCCCTGCTGCTTTTGGTCCTGGGCGTCCGGAGTGTTTTCCGGGCGCCGCTGGAGGCCTTGGACAAGCGCATCGCCGCCGCCCGGGAAAAGATTGCGAAGATCCAGTCGGAACGGCGCGCCTATTTCGCCGCGGAGGATCATCTCAAGGACGTGGCCTTGCGTGCGTTCGCCGACACCGTGGATGAGGCGGGGGCGCGTTCCGGCGAAATGCTCACCCGCCAGATCCTCGCCGCCGGGCTGCGTGAGACCGAGTTCACCCGCCTTCCGGTCGGTCCCAGGAAAATGCGGGGGGCCAGTGAAATCGGCTGGAACATCAAGGGTGACGGTCCGCTCACCAACGTTGTCAGCCTGCTTTATCTGCTGGATCATTCCCCTTGGATCCATCGCACCGAGGACCTGGTCATCGCCGCCGGTGACGTCCCGGGCGTGGTGCGCGTCCGATTCCGTTACCTCACCCTGGTGCTGGATCCGACGCCCGAGGTCCAACGCACCAACCTGGTCTCCATCGCGAGCCTGGACGATCCCAACCGGCATCTTCTCAACAGCATCGTCTCCCGTGACCTGTTCCGGCCTTATATAAGACGTCCACCCCCGACCCCCCAACCGGGTCAGCCCGCCGCGCCACCTTCCCGTCCGGGAATGCCTCCCGGCCCCGAGAATTTCCGGGTCGTGTCCCTGTCCGAATGGGAAGGGCAGCCCGAGGTTCACATCCGCGATCTCACCGCCCAGAAGACCATGCGCTTCCGACCCGGCGATGAATTGTCCGGCGGCGTCATTGTCCTGGTCGATTACCGGCCCATGCCCCGTCCGGGAAATTCCCTCCTGCAATCCTTCAGCCGTCTCATCCTCAAGATCGAGGGCGAGTACTGGGCGGTGGAACGCGGCCACACCCTGGCCGAAAAGCGCAAGCTGACCCCCGCCGAACTCCCGCCCCAACTGGCCCGACAGCCCTGAACCCGACCGCCATGCCCCCCTTTTTCCGCCCATGAAATCCCTCCGACTGGCCTTCCTCGGCGCCGTTCTGGCGGCCGCCTCCGCCCTCTTCGCCCAAGACGCCGCCCAAGTCCCGGCCCCGGTCGCGGTTGCGGTCGCGGCGGTCCCGACGCCGGCCCCGGGTGGCGGCCCCGCGTCCGCCGCCCCCGCCCGCACCGAGATCGTCGTGCAAGGCACCCCGGCCAAACCGACGCCGGCCACTCCCGCGCCCGCCCCGGCTTCCGCCCGCAACATCCGCTTCCAGTTCGACGGCATCCCGTATTCGGATGTGGTCGAACGTTTCGCCCAGATGGCCGGCAAGCCGTTGCTCTCGGGCACCAACATCGTCGGCAGCCTCACCTACGACGATCCCAACGCCTATAATTATACCGAGGCCCTCGACACCCTGAACCTCATGCTCGCCACCAAGGGCGTCATGCTGGTCGAGGACGGCAACAACCTCCGGGTCGTCCCTTTCAAGGAACTCCCGTCGATGCCGATCCGCATCCTCCGCGGCACCGACGCCACCGGCGACACCCGGCCCGGCGAGGTGGTCACCGTCGTCCTGGACACCAACAGTCTCGATGCCAAGGAGGTCGCCGATTCGATCCTGCCCATGCTCTCCTCGGCCGGTTCCGTCGTCCCCCTTTCCCGCGGACGGGGCCTGGTCCTCACCGACCGGCTCTCCAACATCCAGC
>JANYCC010000214.1 GCA_025360495.1 Verrucomicrobiota bacterium
AGTTCCCGGCGGCATATTGGACGCCGCGGTCGGAATGGAAAAGCAGGTTGGGCGGCGGGTTGCGATGCAATCGCGCCATGGCCAAGGCCTGGAGGACCAAGGCGGAATCGATCGATGGGCTCATGGCCCAACCGACGATCAGTATGCTGCGCATGGGGCTCCGGCTGCAAGGCCCGGTCCCCCTCTCTTCCTGAGGAACGAAGGAGGAGGGAAGGGGAGAGGAGTCCGGTCCGCTCATCGCGTCTCGTTTCCGGTTCTTAAAGCCCGGGGCCGATCGAGGGGAACGAGGGCCGAGGACGAGACACGAGGACGAGGACTCCCGGGCCGGCCGACCCCTCTCCCCAACCCTCCCCCCGCTCGTTCCTCGCGGGGCGAGGGGGCCCGCCGTGGCAGCGCATGGGAATGCGCCGTGGCTGCCGTCCCGCTCCGTCCCCCTCTCCTCCTGAGGAACGAAGGAGGAGAGGGAAGGGGAGAGGAGGCAGGCTCCGCGTCTCTGTGGCTCTGTGGCTCTGTGGTTCCGTGGTTCCGTGGTTCCGTGTCTTCGCGTCTTTTTGCGTCTTCTTGTGGCAGGACTCCCCGCTTTCCCGCCAGCGGCTTACGGCGGATTTTGGGACTTCGCAAAATCCCGGACAAAATCCCTCATCCCCGTCTCCACCCGGGCCATCCCATATTCCCGGGCCTCGGCCAGCGCCTGGTCGGCCGTCCAGTGATCGTGCCGGATCCGGTAGCACGCGATGATCGTGCCCGTCCGATCACACCCATGCTTGCAATGGACATAAACCGGCGCCGGCAACCCCTCGATGATCGACAGCACCCGCGCGACCTGACCGTCCTTGGGTCGGCCAAATCCGCTCATCGGCACATTGGTGTAAAGAATCCCATTGGCCCGTGCCTCGGATTCCTCCGCGAACCAGGCGTCGTCGGGCATGCGCAGGTTGACGATGGTCTTGATTCCCACCCGTTGGAGATTCCGGATGGCGAGCGCATTGGGCTGCGCGCCCCGGTACACACCGGCGTTGACCCGGTCGAAATTCGAGATCCCCTCGGTGGGTGGGAATCCACGTGGACCTGTGCTGCACCCGACGATCATCAGGCCCGATGCCAATGCCACGAACCGGTTTTTCATAGGTCTTCAAACCATCGGCAGGGAAAAGTCGGGGCTTTGGATATGGCGGATATAAGCCTCGGCCTGTTTGCGGCCGCTCTCGATCCCCCGCATCCGCGTGACCATCTCTTGCAGGGCATAATACCGGTCCGGTGACTGGCTGGCGTGCGCGTGGCATGCCTGGCGCTTCCGCGGTTCCGTGCCCGTGATGTCCACATAATGCGTCGGGGAGAACTGCAGCGTGTCTTCCCCGTTGGAGACCTCATAATAATAGAGGGCGAAGGATTTCCCCATCCGCACCCAGGCATCATAGACCAGCATCGAGGTGGCCCGGTGATCCGCATGGTTGTCGATGGGCCAGTGGGTGAAGACCACCTGGGGACGCTCGGCCTCCAGCAGGTGTCGGAATTGTTCATAATGCGGCGGATCCACGACCGCATGGCCGTCGATCTGCCCGGCGTACGCGGGGCGGGCCTTGAGAATCTCACACGCCTTGGCGGCCTCGGCCACGCGCAATCCGTCCTCGTCGGACGACTTTGCCTTCGGATCACCGCGATTGAGGTACAACAGGACGACCTCATGCCCCAGGTCGGTGTACCGGGCGATTGTCCCGCCACAGCCGTATTCCGGATCGCCGGGATGTCCCCCGGTGACGATCACCTTGGACTTGGCGGTGTGCGCCGGACCGTTCCCCTGGGATTCCGGAGCCGCTGCGGCAACCAATGGCAACCCCGCTGCGAGGCCGGTCCCCCAACCCAGCATCTCCCTCCGTGTGATGGCGGTCTTTGCGTGAAATCTCTTCTGCATGCATGGATACGGCTTAGCCCCTCATCACTTCACCAACCGGAGGGTCAGGGGATAATGATAGCATTTGCCGTCGGAGGCCCTGACCGCGGCCAGGACGGCCAGGATCAGCGAACCGACCCCGAGGACCAACATCAGCGGGACCCCGATGATCAGGAAGACTAGTGGCACCAGGCAAATGGCATAAATGAGCACGGTGATGTGGAAATTCAGCGCCTCCCTCGCATTGTCGGCGACATACTCGGACTCCTGTCTCATCGCCAGATACACGACCAACGGCAGCAGAAACCCGACCCCCATCAGGGCGGAGAGGTGGCACAGGATGCTCCAGATCTTATCGCTTCCCTTGGGGGAGGCCACGGCTTCGACGGACGGTGTAGTATCCATGGGTTTGAATGGCACGAGTTGAACCGGTCCGGTTGAGAGACCCGCCATTCAGCGGTGCGCCCGTGCGGATCCGGGGACAGGCCCCTGTCCAGAGATTCACGGGGTGACTTTCGCCTTGTTGGCGTTTCCCACAAGCCCCTTTCGGCCGTACCGCCGTAGCGGCGCATGGGAATGCGCACGCTGCCATCCCTACATGATTCGGATTCGTAGGGGTCTGAGGGACAGGGGATTGGTGGAGTTCCCGACTGTCCCAAACCGGTCCCAAGCCGAACGGTCTTCGTCAGGAGGCGGTTTTTTCCCAGTCACAGCAGACCATTACCATGACAAGTGCATCCAGTGGGCATCAGAACGCGACACCCGTGTGTCGAAACCCGATTCAACGTTGGTTCGGCGGCATCCTTTCGGGATTGCTGCTCCTGACCGTCACGCCCTCCACGGGCCTGGCCGCAACCGTGGCCACCGACCAGTCCGACTATCCCCCCGGCTCGGTGGTGACCATCACCGGGGACGGATTCGACGCCGGCGAGGTCGTCACGCTCCAGGTGCTGCACGACGGTGAGGACGGGGACAATGATTTCAGCGGCGCCCACCTCCCGTGGACCGTGAGCGCGGACGACTCCGGCAATCTCTCCGGCACCTGGCTGGTGCCGTCGGATGAGGACGAACTGGGGGCCAAGCTCCACCTGATCGCCACGGGCGCGTCGGGGACCTCGGCCGAGGCGTTCTTCACCGATGGCAACATCAAGTTCGCAGCGGTCGGTTTGCCGCCCGGGACTTCGGTCACAGTCAATTTCACCTTCACGGCCACCCCGCACGGAGGCGAGTTGGTCACCACCAGCGAGACGTTCCTCAGTCAGAACGTCAGTTCGCCGTCCGCGGCCAAGAACGGCACGACGGTGGACTATGCCTTCCCCGCCACGATCGGGGCTTACACGCTCATCAGTTCCACACCGGTGACCGGATCGGTCGTCGCGGATGCACCGGGCACGACGACGGTCACGGGCACCTACGCCAATGTCGGCACACCGCCCTCCGTCAATTGTCCCAGCGCCATCACGGTGAATGCCGCACCCGGCCTGTGCTCGGCGATCGTGGATTATCCGCCCGCGAGCCCCTCCGGTTCGCCGGCCCCCTCCCTCACCTATTCGCAGGCCTCGGGCACCAGTTTCCCGGTCGGGACCACCACGGTCATCGTCACCGCGGACAACGGCCACCTGCCGAACGCCACCTGCTCCTTCACGGTGACGGTGTTGGATAACCAGGCCCCGGTCCCCACGGTGGCGACCCTGCCCGACGCCACCGGCGAGTGCAGCGCGACCATCGCCAGCGCCCCGACCGCGACCGACAACTGCGCCGGCACGGTGACCGGGACGACCACCGATCCGCTGACCTATACCACCCAGGGAACCCATACGGTGACCTGGACTTATAGCGACGGGAACGGCAACAGCGTGACCCAGCCCCAGACTGTCATTGTCAAGGACGTGACCCAGCCGGTGCCCGACGTGGCGAACCTGCCGACCGCGACCGGCGAGTGCAGCGCGGCCATCACCAGCGCCCCGACGGCGACCGACAACTGCGTCGGCTCGGTGACCGGCACGACGACCGACGCGCTCACCTATACCGCGCAGGGGACCTACACGGTCAACTGGACCTATGACGACGGGCACGGCAACACCTCCGCCCAGTCCCAGACGGTGATTGTGAAGGACGTGACCAAGCCGGTGCCCGACTTGGCGGCTCTTCCGAACGTGACCGGCGAGTGCAGTGCGACCATTGCCAGCGCCCCGACCGCGACCGACAACTGCGTCGGGTCCGTGACCGGAACGACGACCGACGCGCTCAGCTATGGCGTCCAGGGAACCTATACGGTGACCTGGAAATATAGTGACGGTCACGGCAACTGCTCGACCCAGACCCAGAAGGTCATCGTCAAG
>JANYCC010000121.1 GCA_025360495.1 Verrucomicrobiota bacterium
TTTCGTCAGCCTTTATGTGATTGATGCCGGAACCGTGGGGGCGGTGGTGGACGGATTCGATGCCGACGGCGGAAGGGTGTTCCATCAGGTGCTTCACGGAGGTGCAGCCGCGCAGGAGCGGGTGGAAATCCAAGGCCTCCAGGTTGCGCGGGTTGTCGCCCACTTGGGTTCCGGGACGGATACCGCGGCGCTCGACCAGATCAGCTTCACCCTGCCTCGCGATTCCAACCGCCCCCCGCACCTGGGGACGGTCGGGGACCGTGAGATCGCGGAAGAGACGTTGCTGGTGGTGAACGTCAACGCAACGGATCCGGACGCCGGGACCGTGCTGGGTTTCGGCTTGGTGCCACCGGTTCCGTCGGGTGCGGCGATTGACCCGGTGACGGGCCGATTCACGTGGATCCCGACCGAGGCCCAGGGTCCGGGGGACTACACTTTCACGGTCGAGGTGCATGACAACGGCCTCACGTCGCTGACCGACCGCCAGTCCTTCGGGGTCCATGTCGCCGAGGTGAATCGGCCTCCCGAACTCTCCCAATTGACGGTGCGCTTGGTGACCCCCGGGGAAACGGCGACGTTCCAACTTCCCGCCACCGATCCCGATTTTCCGGCCCAGTCCCTGGCCTTCGAACGGGTCAGCGGGCCGGTCGGGCTGCAGATCTCATCGGCGGGCGTGGTGATGTGGGCCGTGCCCGTGAACGCCTCGGGTGATTTCGCGGTGACTGCGGCGGTGCGCGATCCCTTCGGAGCCCGCGACGAGAAAACCTTCAGCCTGCGGGTGCCCCTGGCCCAACCCAACCTGACCCTCGTCAAACTCATCGCCCCGGCGGACGTCGACACGGGTGCGCCGTTCAATGTCACCCTCCGGGAATCCAATTCCGCCCGGGGTGCGGCCACCGGCCACTGGGTTCAACGCGTGTGGCTTTCCAAGGACACCCGGGTCGATGCCGGGGACGTGCTCCTCGGGGCGTATCCCTTCGACGGCACGCTGCTGCCAGGACAATTCATCGAACGCACCTTGCAGTTCCGCGCACCGTTGCAAGTGGGCAATTACTTCGTTCTCGTCCAAACGGATGCCGACAACAACGTCATCGAGTCCACCGAGACCGACAATCTGGGGATCAGCACGCCAGTCTCCGTGGCCGCGGCCTATACGGCGGTGGTGGCAACGTCCTTTGAATCCGGGCTGGCCGGCTCGCCGGTTCCCTTGCAGGGGACTGCGACCCGGCGCGGCGGAGGACCGGCCGCCTTTGAATTGGTCAATGTCCACGTGCGGGTCCGGGACATCGGGCGCATCATCTCGGCGCTCACGGACGCCACCGGTCATTTCGAACTCACGTTCCGGCCGCTGCCGGGCGAGGCCGGTGATTATACCGTGGGCGCGGCCAACCCCGGAGCTGAGACCGCCCCGGTTCAGGATACCTTCCGCCTGCTCGGATTGCGTGCGGAACCCAACCGGCTGGAGTTCAATTTTGCCGCCCTGGGTCATGCGACCGGATCCACCGAACTCGTCAACCTGAGCCAGGGTTCGCTCTCCGGCCTCACCGTGCAGGTGGAAGACGCACCCCCCGGAGTGACGGTCACGGCCCAGGTCCCGGCGCGGTTGGACGGGGCGGCCCGCTCTTCCGCGGAGGTGACGGTGACCTCGACGACCGACAGCGACGTGTCCGGGACCGTGCGATTGCGGATCCATACCTCCGAAGGTCCGCAGGCGGTCGTGACCCTGGCGATCCGGGTCGCGTCCCTTGCGCCGCGCCTGACAGTGGAAACCCCGGACTTCCGGCTGGGGGTCCTGCGCGGAGGCCAGGGATTCATCCGGCTCAAGCTGCACAACGAAGGAGGCCGCCCGACTGGACCGTTGCAAGTGGCATTGCCGCCGGTCCCTTGGATCACGACGGTGGAAGCGCAGCCGATGCCCTCGCTGGCGGCCGGTGAAAGCCGCGAGGTGACGGTGCAATTCCGTCCCCCGGTTGAAACGCCACTGGGGCAACAAAACGGAAACCTCCGGATCGGGGACGGCACGGCCAGCGTGGAGGTTCAGTTCTCCCTGGCGGTGCTTTCCGAAGCCTTCGGGGAACTGCACATCGAGGCCGTTGACGAATACACCTTCTATGCCGAAGGCGCACCCCGCGTCGCGGGGGCACGGGTCACGGTGCGCAATTCCGGGGATAAATCCGTGGTGGCGGAAGGGGTGACGGGCCCCGATGGAAAACTGATCCTGCCGCATCTGCCTGAAGGCTGGTACGTCGTCGAAGGCGCGGCGGAGGAACATCATTCCGGCCAGGAAACGGTGCTGGTGCAGGCCTCCCCGCCGGCCGGGGTGCAATTGTTCCTGTCCCGCGAATCGGTGAAATACTTCTTCAGCGTCGAGGAGGTTGCCGTGGAGGAACGGACGCGGGTCACCTTGGAAACCGTGTTTGAGACGGCCGTGGCGATGCCGGTGGTGACCCTCGAGCCGAACCTGTTTGACCTCGATGCGATCACGCAGGACCGGAGTGAGTTTGAGCTGAAGATCACGAACCATGGATTGATTGCGGCGCAACAACTGCGGCTCGCCCTCAACAACACTCCGGGATGGCGATTCTCCACGGTGCAATCCGATTTCGGGGATTTGCCGGCGCGAAGTTCGATCTCGGTGCCGGTGGTCCTCGAACGTCTCACGCATGATACCCGACGCGCTGCCTCGCCGGCCGCGGACGGCGGATGTCCTTCGCTTGCCGCCTTGTATCAATTGATCTGCGGCAACCGCACCAACACGTATTCGGTCCCGGCGGGAACGGGCGGATGTGGCGCCGTGGGGGGGCCGGTTTATATCCCCGATGCGACCGGCGGCGGGGGCGGGGTGGTCTTATATCCGGCGACCATTGCCGGCACACCCATCCCCTGCGAACCGTGCCTGGCCGACGTCGCCGGCGCGGTGGCGAGCTGCGCTTTCAATTTCGTACCGCTCGGGCCGGTGGTCGGCCCGCTCAAGGACCTCTATGGCTGTCTCACCTCACCCAGCCCGCTCGCCTGCCTGAGCGCCCTGGCCAGCGCCTTGGAAGCCCTCGGAAAAGAAGTGCCGGGTTTGGGCGAACTCCTTTCCGTTCTCGACTGCATCCAAGGCTTCAATGAGGCCGCCGAAAAATGTCAGGGCAACGGTGGACCTGGCGGCGGTGGCGGTGGCGGCGGTGGTGGCGGTGGCGGTGGCGGTGGTGGTGAGATCGCGGCCGGCACGCACCGTGGTGCCGCGCCCGCCAATGTCATCGGTTTGGTGGTCCCCGGGTTGGATTCCATTCGTGTCCAAATCACCCGGCTGAAGGCGATTGCGGCGCCCTTCGGCGAGATCCTCGGTGACCCGGCCTTCCTCGCCCCCCAGCAGGGCGCGGCAACCCAGGCGTTCTTCTCGGCCTTCATCCACCTGCAATCCCCGGGCAGCGATGCTGGCCGGGAACTTTCCCCCGCCGAGATCACCGCGCTGCTGGCGATCTCCCGACCCGTGGGCGTGGATGAAGGCGGCGTCCGCCGATTCGCCGCCCGTTGGAATCGCACCCTCGCTTATAACGCCCGCGGGATCACCGATTCCAATCAGGTTCCGGCGGGTGAGGATCCGGATTTCATCGCCCGCGACCGGTTGCTCCCGAAGTTGCAGGCGGCCACGGATGCCCTCGCGGCCAATGAGGCCGAGGGATTCCCGGAGCCGATGAATGCGGTGAAGGCCGCGGTGGACCATCTGCGCGCGACGCTGGCGTCCGCGGCAAGCGGCGGTTCGGTCTGTGCCCGGGTGCGCATCCGTCTCGACCAGGACGTGGTGCAGGCCCGTCAGGGTTTCAAGGCAACCTTGGAACTCGACAACGGGGGCACGGCGCCTTTGGAAAACATCCGGATCCAGGTGGTGCTGCTCGATGCCAACGGGAACACGGCGGACCCTAAATTCGTGATCTTTCCCCCGGACATCACGGAACTGACCGGGATCGAGGGGCACGGAACCCTTGCCGCCGGGATCAATGGGAAGGCCACGTGGCTGATCGTTCCCGGGCCCAGCGCCGCCCCGACCGCGGAGGCCGCCCGCTATGCGGTGGGCGGCGAACTCAGTTACACCCAGGCTGGCGTCAATGTGCGGGTGCCGCTCACGCCCGTCGAGATCCGGGTGCTTCCGATCCCCCAGCTCACCCTCCAATATTTCCACGAGCGGGATGTCCGGTCGGACGACCCGTTCACCTTGGAAATCGAGCCGAGCATTCCCTACTCGCTGGCGGTTCTCATCAACAATCACGGTGCCGGCACGGCCCGCGATCTTCGGATCACCTCCTCGCAACCGCAGATCGTCGAGAACGAGAAGGGCCTGTTGATCGGGTTCAACCTCATCGCAACCCAGGTGGAGGGCGACAATCTCAGCCCCAGCCTGACGGCGGCTTTCGGCGATGTCGGGCCGGCGGAAACACGCGTGGGCCGCTGGCTTTTCACGTCCACCCTGCAGGGGCAGTTCATCAGCTACAGCGCCACTTTCGAACACTTGGGACCGCTCAGCGGCCATCCGGAGATCGCCTCGGTCCGGGACGTCTCGATCCATGAACTGATCCACATCGTCCGTGCGGGCGGGCCGGTTGAGGATGGCCGGACGGACTTCCTGGTGAATGACGAACCGGATGACGATTTCCTACCGGACACCTTATACCTCAGCGGCGGCGGAACGAATCACGTCAATGTGGTGCTCAGCGGAACCACCGGCCCGGCGCCGACGCCCGACCAACGCACCACGCCCCTGGCCTTCACCGCCCCTGCCGGCTGGACTTACCTGCGCCTGCCCGATCCCTCCGGAGGCCATCTCCCCTTGAGGCGCGTGCTGCGGGCGGATGGGACCGAGGTGCCCTTCGGCGACAACGTATGGACCACCGACCGCACCTTCGTCGCGGGCGGACGACGCCCGGTATATGAACATAATCTGCACCTCTTCGACCTGACCCCTGGCGGCCCCGTCTCTTATACCCTCGTTTATGATCTGCCGCCGGTTCCCGACACGACGGCCCCGGTCAGCCGCGTGACCCCTTTGCCCCCCGGCAGCCGCGCCCAATTCACGGTCACTTGGAGCGGCGAGGACGCAGGTTCCGGCATCGCCTCCTATGACATCGTTGTCGCGACCGACGGCGGACCCTTCGTCCCGTGGTTCACCGGGACCTCCGCCACAGGCGGCTTGTTCACGGGGGAATTCGGTCGGCACTACAGTTTTGAGAGCCTCGCCACCGATGCCGCCGGCAACCGCCAATCGGTGCCGGCAACGCCCATTACCAGCACCGTGGTCGACCGCATCAACCAAGCCCCGACCTTTGCCGCCCCGTTCACGCTCGCCCTCGACGAGGGGATCGTGGCGGACCTCGACGCTCATGCCACCGATCCGGACGTGCCGCCCGACCACCTGACTTATGGTCTCGGGTCCGATGCCCCGTCGGGACTGCAACTCGACCCCGACACCGGACGGCTCACCTGGCCGACCGGGGAAGGCACGGGTCCCTCGACCAACCGCTTCCATATCATCGCGACCGACGACGGTTTTCCCCACCTCAGCGTGACGGGGTTGGTGACGGTGATCGTCCGGGAAATCAATGCTGCGCCCGTCGTCACGGCGCCCCCCGACCGGACCATCGCGGAACTCCAGAAGCTGGACTTCCTGGTGGAGGCGCAGGACTTCGATCTGCCGCTGCAGACCCTGTCGTTCAGCCTGGTCGGACCCGTGCCGGCCGGTGCCGGATTGGATTCGGCGACGGGCCGTTTCACCTGGACGCCCACCAACCGCCAGGGTCCGAGCACCAACCGCTTCACGGTCCGGGCATCGGATGGCAACCTGACGGGCGAGGGCTCGTTCACCGTCGTCGTTCGTGACACCGAGGCGGATTTTCAACTCGGGCTGGGTGAGACCGTGGTGGCGGCCGGGGCGGGTGGAAACGTTCCGCTGACGTTAAAATCCACCCTCGACCTCACGGCGATCCGCGTGCGCCTCGTCCTCAACCAAGCCGGATTGGAAGACCTCGCCTTCTCCGGATTGGCCGGGGTGGGTGCGTCGAGCCTCGTGCCGAAAGGGGCCAACGAATATGAACTGGAGCTCGTGCCGCCGCTGGGAGGCACGCTGCGAATCGAAGGGGTGTTGGGAACCCTCGCCTTTGGAACGCGCAGTGATGCGACGTCCGCCTTCGTCCGACTGGTCCTGCAAGACGCGCAAGGGACACTCGCCGGCGAGACCTTGACCCAGGCCCGGTTGCTTCCGGGACGGGTCGTCATCGTCGGCGGACAACCCTTGCTGGAGGGGATCCAATCACCGGACCGGGCGTTGATCCTCTATGCCCGGCCGGGCCTGCGATATCGCATCGAGCAGAGCCCGGTGCTGCAGGAACCGGGCAGTTGGACCTTATGGCGCGTGGTCGACACCACGGGGCTCAGCCAATCCCTTGCAAACCCTCCCGACGCGGATGTGTTCCTCCGGGCGGTGTCGCCGTAGGAGACGGCCGCTCCTACAATAGGACCAGATCATCACGGTGCACCACTTCGCTGCGGCCGGTTGACCGGGATCTTATGCCGGCGGAATCAAAGCGCACCAGGCCCCGCGCGAATTCCCGTCCGGCGGGGTCGGCCAGGCACACCACATCGCCCGCCACGAACTCTCCCGAACAGGAACTGATGCCCGGGGACAGGAGGCTCCGGCCCTTTTCCCGCACGGCCTGCACGGCGCCGGCATCCAGGGTGAGCACGCCGCGGGGATGATGATAGAACGCGATCCAACGCTTGCGGCTGGGCAGGCGGACGGCCGCGGGCGGGAACAGCGTCCCTTCCGCCTCGCCCGCAAGAATCCGCGCCACCACGTCGTGCCGGCGTCCGGTGGCGATCACCAAGGGAATGCCCGAGCGAACCACGATTTTCGCAGCCTCGATCTTCGTGGCCATCCCTCCGGTGGCGGTGAGGCTGGTCGTGCCCCCGGCCATCGCCTCAATGGCGGCATCAATCGTCCCGACCACACCCAGCACCCGCGCGTCCGGTCGGCCGAAGTTCTCCATGAGGCCGTCGGCAGTGGTGAGGATGATGAGCAGATCGGCGGGCAACAGGCTGGCCACGAGGGCCGACAACCGGTCATTGTCGCCGAACTTCAACTCGGTGACCGACACGGCGTCGTTCTCATTGACGATGGGCAGCACGCCGCGTTTGAGCAGCGTGAGCAGGGTGTTCCGGGCGTTCAGGTGCCGGGTGTGATCGGCCAGGTCCTCATGGGTCAGCAGCACCTGCGCGATCGGTTGGTCGAAATGCCGGAACAGGCTGTCATAGGTCGACATCAGGCGCGACTGCCCGACGGCGGCGCAGGCCTGGCGTTCGGCGAGGCTGGGCGGGCGTTTTTCATAGCCGAGCACCCCCATGCCCGCGCCCACCGCCCCGGAGGTCACCACCACGACTTCACGGCCGGCCGAGCGCAGGGCGGCGATCTGTGAGACCAACTGGGCAAACTGGACCGGGTCCGGCCGCATCCGGTGGTCGGTGAGGACGCCGGTGCCCAGCTTGATGACGATGCGGTTGACCCCGCGGAGAACTTCGGAACGCACGCCGTTTGGTAGCAAACTGCAGGAAGCGCCGTCGAGCACCCCTCCGGATTCAATTTCACGCAAAGATCGCCAAGGGCGCGAAGAAGGAGGCGGTTGTTCCGACCCGAAGGACGGGTCATCCTTCAGCGCTGGGGAAAAGTTCTTGGAATGTGAAACCCTCCCTGATCTTGGCGTCCTTCGCGTTCTTTGCGTGAAACCCCGGGTTTCTGATGAATCGGCACGGCTCAGTCGCGGAACCGCAACAGCGCATCCCGGCGCACCCAACCCGCCGTCCGACCGTTCTGGGTCACTTCACACCAGTCGTTAAAGGTTCGCGAGACCCGGAACGTCGTGCCCTCCGAAAGGCCCCGCACCACCCGGGCCTGCGGCACGGGCGATTGCAGCAATTGGACCTCACGGGCGATCACGACCACGTCCGACCGATGATGGGCGGCGATCAGGGCCGCGAGCCAAAGCGCCCCGGTCCCGGCGTTTCCCAGCGCCGCCGCCACGCGGAGGAGAACCACACCTCCGGCGACGTTTCGGCAGGTGGCGAAAGTCGCGCCGAGTATCGCCGCCGAAACCAGCCACGCGATCGCCCATTCTTCCGTCGCGAGCCAACCCAGCGCATCGACCCAGACCGGTTCCGGCGGGGCCTGGACCCGGCCGCGGACCAAGGCGAGGGCGGCGCGGTATTCGCGATCGCGAGGGGACAATTCCACGGCATGTTCCCAGGCGGCGAGCGCCCGACCGGGATCCCCGGCTTGGAAGCAGGCCTGGCCGAGGTTGAACCAAACCTCGGCGGACCGCGGGGTCGCCCGGGCCTGACCGTCGAGGAGTGTGGCCGCCTCGCGATACTTGCCGCCCGCGAACAACCGCTGGGCATCGCTCCACGTGTCGGCCCCGTGTCCGATCAACCCGGCCGTCCACACTCCGAATGACCACACGAGGATGCGCAGTAAGATCGCAGCGACATCTCCAGGGAATGAACCACGGATGCCACGGATAACACGGATACGGAATGGCAGACTTCCCAGCCTATCCGCGGCATCCGTGTCATCCGTGGTTACCCTCTTTTCCAAATGCGTGAGTTCCCCTCGCATTCCGACTGCATCGTCACGCTTTAACATTTTCCCTCCTGATCCAGGCGGGCCAACAGGGCCAATGCGTCCCGTGCCGCAATGCCGGCCTCGACCGCGGTGGCCCCGCCGAAATGGTGCGCATCCAACCGTTCGAAAAAACCGCGCAGATCCGCACACAAACCGGACTCCAGTCCGCGGGGTATAAGGTCCCGATCCACCACCTCGCCGGTGATGGCGTCGGGACTCCGGCCGAGACCCAGGGCCAATCGCAACCGGACCGCGCGTCCGGCCTCGGCAAAGCCCGCGCCCGGTTCGGAGAGGCGCCGGGTCAATTGCGCCAGTTCGGCGGCCTGTAGTTCCTGCGGGGTCCGCACGGCGGCGGCGCGACGACGCCGTTGCACCCAACCCACGGCCAGCACGGCACCCCAACCCGCCCACGGCGAAAGTGCGGCGGCGGCGACCCAGGGCCGTGCGCCCCAGCCCACACCGGCCCACGGTCTGGTGGAACGTTGGGCGCGCCACTGGGGAGCCGCCATGTCCGCCACCGCCGGACCGCCCGCCGACGTGAGCGACGGTTGGGCCGTGGGCAGCGCCTGGCCGACCGCGGAGGGCCGGACTTTCAAGGTGAGTTCCGGTGCCGGCGCGGTCCCGTATTCGCGCTTCACGGGGTCATAAAAAACGAGGGGCGGCACGGGCAACCGCAACACCCCTGATTTCTCCGGCACGACGACATACTCAAATGTTTTCCGGCCTTCGAACCCCAGCGCGTCCGTCGGCTCGAATTTGTTGGTCCCGGCATAGGCCCGGAATTCCGGACTTTCCGGCAGCGGCGCGAGGTCCAACAACTCCAGGCTTCCGCTCCCGGTCACCTCCAAACGCAAGGCCACCGGATCCCCAACGGTCACCTCCCTGGCACTGACCGAACCGCTCAAGGTATAATGCCCGACCGCACCGGCGAATCCCGACGGTTGCCCCACACGCGGCGGCGAGGTCACCACGACTTTCGCCGCCGGACTCTTCAGGGTCACCCGCTTCATGTCCCGGGGCGCGGCGAAAATCTCATCGAACAACGAACCGGTCCGCACGGCACGTCCACTCAGCAGCGTGACGTCCATCTCGGCCGGACCGATCGCCAGCGTGCCCACCTTGGTGGCCGTCGCCGCGAACCTCCAGATGACCACGCTCCAACTCTGGTCCCCGCGGGCGGTCGCCGCCTGCACCGGTTGCGGACTCCGTCCCAACAGGAACCCATCAAGGCTGAACCTCGGCTGCTCGGGATCGCGGATGGATTGGAAATATAATTGAAGTTCGACCGGAAAGCTTTCGCCCACCACGCAATGGTCGCGCGGGACGATCAGCTTCAACCACGCCGGTTCCGTGTGCGTCTCCGCGGGCAGCACGGTGACCCGCACCGGCGCGGTGTGGACCGGTTGGGTACCGACGCGGAACGAGAGCGAAGGGATCACCACGTCATTGGTCGTGTCAGGCTTCAGCAGATACCGATGGGTGACCTGGACCGAGGTCTGCCCATTGATCATTTCCATCTGGGTGGCCGGACCCCGGTATTGGTATCTGACCCCGGGCATGGCCGGCAAAGGGGGCGCGGTGGTGCCCTGTTGGCCGGGGATCACAATCTGCAGGCCGAAGGTTTCCCCCGCTTCTATATAAGACCGGTCGGGCACCACCTGGACGTCCAATCCGAGGAGGGCCATCGCACCCGTCCACAAACCCAGGAAGGCCAGCCAAAACCGCAGGTTCACCACGTCTTCCTCCGACCCGTTGATTCGTTGTTCTCACGTCCCGATCCGGCGGGCCGCCAGATCAGGGCCCGTTCTTCATTCTTATGGCTGTCCAGCAGGTGTTCCGCGAACCGGACCGCCATCTGTCCCGCCGGGGTGTCCGCCTCCGGACCCGCCCCCTGGCCTTCCCCGGCTCCGCCTTCCGGGCCGGAGTCCTTTTTGTCGCCCGCCGAACCGGCATTCTCACCGCCCTCTTTCTTGTCTTTGCCGTCCTTCGGCCCCTGCGGCTTCCCCGCCTGCTTCGAAGGATTCTCCCCTTTGTTTTTTTCCGGCGGACGCGGCGACGATGTCCCCGGGTTGTCCTTCGATTTTTCCCCGTCTTTCTGGCCGTCCTTGCCTCCGTCGGACTTCTGTTTGTCTTTCCCGTCCCGGTCCTTCGAAGGGTCCCCCTGCTGCGAGTCCTGGGATTTGTCCGGATCGCCCTGGTCTTTGTCCTTGGAAGGATCCTTGCCGGAGGGGTCCGGCTTTTTGTCCTTATCCCCGTCCTTCTTCTTGTCCTTGGAATCCGGCTTGGGTTTGCCGTCGTCCGGTTGGGGTGGCGGTTTGGGAAGGGACGCGAGTTGCTGGCGCACGGCCCCGAGATTGGTCTGGGCGTCGAGGTCGGCGGAATTCAACCCAAGGGCGGCCTCGTATTGACGGGCGGCATCGGTCCAGAGGCGTTCCTTGTCGGCCGGATCCGGGGCGGCCTCGGCCTGGCGGAAGCGGGTGTTGCCGAGATTGAAATAAGCCCGTTCCTGCAGGGAGAGGTCGGGGTCGCCGAGGACGGATTCGAAGTGTTTGGCGGCGGCTTCCAGGTCCTGCTGACGGAAGGCGGCGACCCCGGCATTATAAGCCAGTCGCGCGTCGTCCGGCCGGGCCTGCAACAACCGTTCATATTCGGTGCGGGCCGGTGCGTACTCGCGTTTCAGCAGTTGGTCGCGGGCGGTTTCGGGGGAGGCCGATGCCGGGCCCAGGGCCAGCAGACATCCCAGCGCCCAACCCGGCCAACGGCACACCGCATGGATTCGTGGCATCTTCATCGGGATCCTCCCAACGCCTGTTTCAAGCCGACATTCTCCGCCTCCACGGACTGCCGCAAGCCGCCGGGCCGACGTTGCTCGGGGAACAAAAACTCGGTCAGGAGCAACAGCACGGTGAACGCCAGCGGCCATTGGAAACGCTCATGCCATTGGCGCACCTTGCCGCCCGCGAAATCGCCCCGGGGCAGCCCGGCCAACCCCCGCTCATATAGCGTCCTCATCGTCTGGGCATTCTGCAGGGGCAGATAGAATCCGCCGCCCGCCTCCGACACTTCGCGCAACAGGCCCTCGTTCAGACGACTGCGGACCGGATTACCCGTCTCGTCCTTGATGAACACCGGGTTTCCAAAGGGATCGGCCGTCCGCAACACCTCGCCGTCCGACGTCCCCACCCCGATGGTGAAGACCCGGATCCCTTCCGCGTACGCCTCCTTGGCCGCCTCGACCGCGCGGGGTTCGTGATCCTCGCCGTCTGTGAGGACCAGGATCACCCGCGTTGCACCCGATTCCTGGCGGAAGGCCAACCGCGCCTCCCGGATCGCATCCCCCATCGCCGTGCCCGGATCGGGAATGATCTCGGTGTCGAGGGCCGCGACGCTCTGGCGAAATGCCTCCCCGTCGAGGGCCAACGGACATTGGAGGAATGAATTGCCCGCAAAAGCCACCAAGCCGAGCCGATCGCCCTTCGCCAGGGAGAGCAGGTCATACGCCGCCAGCTTGGCGCGGGTGAGCCGGTTGGGCTTCAGGTCGGTCGCCAGCATGGACCGGGAGACATCGAAACAGACCACGAGATCCAGACCCGATCCGTGGGCTTCCTCCTCGATGAAGCCCCAGAGCGGCCGGGAAAGGGAAAACACCAACGAGAGCACGGCGAGAAAGAGCAGCGCGCGTTTGGCCTGCTGGCGCCAGAGGGAGACACCGATTGTGAGCTGTGCCAATAACCGGGAACGGACGAACTGGGCGACGGCCCGTTGTTTCAGGCGCCACGACCAGATCAGGAAACCAGCCAGCACCGGGACCATGACGGCCAGCAGCATCAGGAAAACGGGGGCGGCGAAATGCATGATCAATGGGTCCGGAAATCCGGGTGTTTCACGGCAGTTTTCTCCACACGGTGTTGCCCAGGACAATCTCCAACAGGAGGAATGCCAGCGCCAAGGCCGCGAGATACGGCATCAGCTCCTCCCAATACGCGAACTTGGGCGTTTCCATCTCCGTCTTCTCCAACCGGTCGATCTCCGAATAGATCCCCCGGAGCGTTTTCGTGGTGTCTCCCCGATAGTATTTCCCACCGGTGCGCGCCGCGATTTCCTTCAGCGTGTCCTCATCGATGTCCACCGCCAGTTGACGGTACACCTTGCGTCCCAACTGATCGATCCCGACCGGCATCGGTGCGGTGCCGTGGGTCCCGATCCCGATGGTGTACACCTTCACGCCGAGCGCCTTGGCGGCGTCCGCCGCGGTCAGGGGCGGGATGCTGCCCGCGTTGTTCTGGCCGTCCGTCATCAACACCACAATCCGGCTTTTTGACTTCAATTCCCGCAATCGGTTCACCGCCGTGCCCAACGCCGATCCGATCGCGGTCCCCTGTTCCTGCAAGGCGTCCAGGCGATCCAGGTTCCGGAGGAGGAAATCGTGGTCCAGGGTCGGCGGCGCCGCGATATAAGCCCGCCCGGCGAACACCACCAACCCGATGCGATCATTCGGCCGTCCATCGATGAATCCCTTCAGCACCTCCTTCGCGATTGCCACCCGGTTCGCCCGTTCGCCCTTCAATTCAAAATCCTCCGACAACATCGATCCCGAAAGGTCCAGGGCAACGGCGATGTCCACCCCGCTGGCCCGGACCGGGGCGCGTCCCGAACCGGCCTGGGGACGGGCCAGCGCGACGAAGAGCAGCGCCAGCACCAGCCAGCGCAGGTTGATGAGGAAGGCGCCGGCCCGCGAACGCGACAGGGTCGTGATGCCTTTCACCAGGCTGACCGAGGAATAGAGGAATGCGGATTCACAGCCCGTGCGTCCCCGCAGCCAGGCCACCACGGGCAGCAACAACAATCCCAGCAGCCACCAGGGAGATTCGAGCCTCATCGTTCCACCCCTTGCCCCGGGGCTGGAACCGGATCCATCCCGGCCGCGCCCGACGGTCCCGCGGACGCCGCCGGATCCGTGTCATCCACCAACCGTCCCGCCGCCGCCAGCAACTCCTCCAATTCCTCGGGACCGGGTCGGGCGCCGGCAAACTTCAGCAGGTCGCATTGCTCGAGGAATCCCGCCAGCGACGCCTGATGACGGACATCCAGCAAGGGACGCGAACGCAGGTCGGAAAGGAATTCCTCGGTGGTCTGTTCCGGGGCGCGCAGGCCGAAACGCTCTTCCAAATAAAGTCGGACCGCATCGGACACGACCCCTGCAAACCGGCGCGGATCGCCCATCCATTCCCGGGCTGCGGCCAATCTTCGGCGCGCCCCGACGGCCGGGGATTCCAGGGGTTCCCCGAGCGCGGCCGCCTGCTGCCGGAGCCGCCACCACCAGAACGCCGCGCCTGCCGCCAGCGCGAGCACGCAACCGCCACCGATCCCCCAGCGGGCCGTCCGCCACGGATCCGGGATTTCCACCACGCCATGGATGTCGCGGAGCGGTGCGTTGGTTCCCACGACCGCCGGCGTGGGGGTGGGCGCGGGCACGATCACGGGACTGGGATTGGTCACCACGGCCAACGCCATTCCGCGACCGCCGGCGAGCACCAGTCCCGCCGCCAGCACGGAGGATCGGAATCCCCTCACGCCGCGCCGTCGATCCCGGCCCGGGGTCATCGGTGCCTCCTCTTTTTCTCGCGGGTGTTGAAGAATTGCGACAACGCCTGCTCATAAGGCTGGTCGGTCCGCACCCGGATGGAATCGACGTTCGAGGTGCGGAACAGGCGGTCGAGTTCGCTGGCCGTTTTTCCCCCGCGGGATTCGAAGGCCAGGCGACGGCGTTCATCGCTGGTGTTGACCTCCACCACTTCGCCCGTCTCCGCGTCCTTCAACACCAGGCGACCCAGGTTCGGCAGGCTCAACTCGAAGGGATCCTGCACCTGCACCGCGACGACATCGTGCCGTCGGGCAACCTGCCGGAGGACCGCGGAAGACATCCGGCCGAGTGTCTCGCTATGGAGCGCCTTCCGCCGGAGATGGGCGAGGATGCTGGCGCGACCGGGATTGGTTTCGCCCAGGAAATCCGACACCAACACCACGATCGCCCGGTGGGGCAACACGCGGTTCACGAATTCCAGCGCGCCGTTCACACTCGTCCCGCGGTTTTTCGGCGTGTGATAAAGGATGTCACGCACCACCCGCAAGACGTGACGCCGCCCCTTCTTCGGCGGGAGATAATGTTCCACCGTCTCCGTGAACAGCACCAGGCCGACCTTGTCCTGGTTGCGGATCGCGCTGAACGCCAGCACCGAGGCCAATTCCGCCGCCAACTCCCGCTTCGAGTGATCCCCCGACCCGAACAAACCCGACCCGCTCAGGTCGACCGCCAGCATCACGGTCAGTTCCCGTTCCTCGCGGAATTTCTTCACGAACGGATGGTTCATCCGCGCAGTGACATTCCAATCGATGGTCCGCACCTCATCCCCGGGCTGGTATTCGCGGACCTCGTCGAAATCCATGCCCATGCCCTTGAAGGCCGAATGGTATTGGCCCGCCAGCGACTCGGTGACCAGCCGCCGGGTGCGGATCTCGATCTGCCGGATCTTCTTGAGCAGTTCCTTGGGAATCATGGCGCGGTGCGGACGGGTGGGAGGGACCCTCGGCCCGTGTTCAGGGCACCGGCAGCTCGTCGAGGATCTTCTGCACGATCCATTCCGGCGTCTTTTCCTCAGCCTCCGCCTCATAGGTGATCGCCACCCGGTGCCGCAAGACATCCATCCCCACGCTCTTCACGTCCTGTGGCGTCACATAGCCGCGCCCCCGCAGGAATGCATGCGCCTTCGCCGCCAGCGTCAACGCGATGGTCGCCCGCGGCGAGGCCCCGAGCTGGATCAGGTCCTTCACCCCGATGTGATAGTCCTCCGGATCGCGCGTCGCACACACCAGGTCCACGATGTAATCGCGCACCTTCTCGTCGATGTGAAGTTCGTTGATCACCTCGCGGGCCCGCAGGATGGCGGCCGGCTCCACGACCGGCGTGCAACTGGGGAAACCACTCGTGCGGGCCATCAGGTCCAGGATCTGTCGCTCCTCTGCCCGGGACGGATAGCTGATCTTCAGCTTGAGCATGAAGCGGTCGACCTGGGCCTCGGGCAGTGCATAGGTGCCTTCCTGCTCGATCGGGTTCTGGGTGGCCAACACCAGGAACGGCTCATCGAGCTTGAAGGTCGTGTCGCCGATCGTGACCTGGCGTTCCTGCATCGCCTCCAGCAGGGCGGACTGCACCTTGGCCGGGGCGCGATTGATCTCATCCGCCAGCACGAGGTTGGCGAAGATCGGGCCGCGCCGGACGGTGAAGGTCCCGAGGCCGGGATTGAAGATCTGGGTCCCGACGACATCCGCCGGCAGCATGTCCGGGGTGAATTGGATGCGGGAGAAACGGGTGTGCAGGGCGGTGGCGAGCGTTTTGACGGAAAGCGTCTTGG
>JANYCC010000222.1 GCA_025360495.1 Verrucomicrobiota bacterium
CCCCCGTTCCATCCGTGCCATCCGTCTCATCCGCGGTTCATTCTCTGGGGGTGTTGCGGCACGGCTCAGATCCCCAATTGGACAAAAACCCCCGAGACCACCAATCCGGCGACACCCAGGGCGAACAGGAGCTGGCCGATCTGGGCGGCCTGTCGATATCGGGCGGGCTTGCTGGAGACCACCTTGGCCGCCTTCCCACCCATGTGGGAGGAATCCCAACCGGTGCGAAGATGGGTGTCGTGCGCGGCGGATTCCCCCCGGAGCGCCCACAACCCCAGCACGGCCGCCGTGCCGAAACAGGTCATCGATGCGAGCCGGATCCACTCGGCCCAAAGATGTTGGGTTCTGGCGCCGCTTTGGATGGCAACCAGGCCGATGACACCGGCGGAACTGAGCGTGACCCAGTGTTTCAGCCAGTCGGGATAGGCGGTCTCCCGCCGGGTGCGAACCACCTCACCCCAGGCTTTCGGATCCCGTTCCTCGATTGGCAATTCGTCCATGGTGCCCCCACCCCCTCATAGCACGCGCCCGGCCGGCTCGCCGCGCAGGAGCCGCCGGTACGTCGCCAGGGCCAGCAACGGCCACGCGTTCCGATACATGTCGTACTTGAGATAGTACACCCTCGGGAAACCCGTCCCGGTGATCTCGTCCTCGGACCACGATCCATCCTGGTTCTGCATCCGGATGAGATACCCGATCCCGCGCTTCAACCACGGATCCTCGGGATCCCCCAATGCGCACAGGCCCATGACAGCCCAGGCGGTCTGCGAGGCCGTGCTCGGGCCCGTGCCCTTATAGATCGGGTCGTCATAGGTGTTGCACCGTTCGCCCCAGCCTCCGTCCGCCAATTGCACTTTCCGCAGCCAATCGCGCCCTTTGACCACCCACGGTTGGGTCATGTCGACCGACATCGCCCGCAATCCGCGCAACACCTGCCAGGTGCCATAGATATAATTGACCCCCCAACGCCCATACCAGGAGCCGTCGGGTTCCTGCTGGTCCCGGAGATAATCCAGGGCCCGCCGGATTTGGGGATGCGCCGCGGTTTCGCCCTCGTATCCTAGCAACTCCAGGATCCGCGCCGTGATGTCCGCGCACTCGGGGTCGAGCATCGCGTTGTGATCGGCGAACGGCACCTTTTCGAGGATGCTCTTGGTGCAATCTTTGTCGAAGGCCGCCCAACCGCCATCCCGGCATTGGAAGGTCATCATCCACTTCAGGCCCCGGGCCAGGCATTCATCGCGCCGCCGCGGATTATCCGTCGGGGTCTGTCGCAGCGCCAACAGGACCATCGCGGTGTCATCCACGTCCGGATTCCATTGGTTGTTGAACTCGAACACCCATCCGGAGGCCTCGACGTCAACCGGGTTCTTGTGGATCCAATCGCCCCGGAACCGGATCTCCCGGTCCATGAGCCAGTGCGCCGATTTCACCAGCTTCGGATGTTCGGCCGGCACACCTGACTCCCGCAGGCACATCGCGACGATCGCGGTGTCCCAGACGGCGGAGAAACAGGGTTCAATGCGCACGGAGTCGTCCGTCTCGTGCACCAACCGGAGGAGTTCGCGATGGGCGCGGACCACCTGGGGATGGTCGTCGGGATAGCCGAGGGCGACCAGGGCGATCAGGGAGTTGAGCATCGCCGGGAAGATGGCGGCGAGTCCGTCGCTGCCTTCGAACCGTTCGAGCATCCACGCCTCCGCCCGCTTGAGGGCGGCGCCGCGGAAGGGATGGAAGCCGCGGCGGCTGACCCATTCCGCGAATTTGTGGAGGCGATCGAGCCAGAGGAACATGTTCCGCAGGCTGAAATCGAAATACCGGGGCCGGAGCGCCTCATCAAGTTCCCATTTGCCGTTGGGATAAAGTTCGTCGAGATCGACCCGGAGCGAGCGGGTGGGACGGAAATGGTTGATGATCGCGAGCGGCACGAGCATGGCCCGCGACCAGTTGCTCATGTCCCAGAAATTGACATGGAACCATTTGCCGATGAGGAGGATTTCGGAGGGGATGGTGGGGACATGTTTCCAGCCGACCAGGCCGATGAGGGCGAGGTAGAGCTTGGAAAACGTGTTCATGCGCGGGACGCCACCGAGGGCGCAGGCGACGGCACGGGCCTTGAGGAAACGCAGGTCGGTGGGGGCGACGCCGGCGAGTTTGAGCGCGAGGTACGCCTTGATGGTGGCGTTCACCTCGGGCGGACCATGCGGATAAATGTTCCAGCCGCCGTCGGGAAGCTGTTTGGAGAAGATGTGGTTGACCGCCTTGCGCTGCCACGCCGGGTCGACCTTCCCCCACCAATGGTTGAAGATCACCATGTCGGTCACCAGGGTCACGTCGACCAGCAGTTCACCGACCCAGTAACCCTCGGGTTTGAACTCCGACAACAGGAAGCTCTGGGAACGGGTGACCGCCCCGTCGAGTCCGGGAACGGCCCCGGGCGGTGAATCGGGACTGACCTGCGGATCCGACGGGCGGGTTGGAAGCGCCGTGGTGGACGACATGGGCGGGAGGATGGTGGTGGAACCCGGTGTGTAAAGGGGTTTCCCGGGGGTTTCCCGGTGGTCGCACTTGCATGGCCCCTGGCACTGGGGCACGGTCCGGCCCGCATGCTTGGGCCCGGTGCCATCACCCGGAGCCAGACCACGCCCCCGCTGACGTGGTGGGCTGCCATCCCCGCATCCCTTCCCGGCCGGGCTGTCCCCCGTGCCCTCCCCGCGGTCGACGGCGGCCCGAATGAAAGTCCCCATGATTCATCCCGATACCGAACTGCGTCATGTCAATTACACCATTCCTGCCGGGCCAATTGCCTGTGCGCGGGCTATGATTTTGAAATCGCGATGCGGGATATCCCGGCGGGCGAGGAACTCACGGGCGACTATGGCACGTTGAACATCCGTGAACCCCTCCGCTGCCTGTGCGGTGCGCCGGATTGCCGGGGGTGGGTCCTGCCGGATGACCTGCTCCACCATGGGGCGCAATGGGAGGCTTCGGTGAAGGGCGTGTTTCCGCTGATCCCAACCGTCCCGCAGCCGCTCTGGCCGCTGCTCAAGGATGGTGAACGGACGGATGTCGAGGCCGCCCTGCGCGACCCCGGCCAGATCCGCGCCATCTTCACCCATTACAGCCCGCCGCCGGTGGACGATCCCACCGCACCGGCTCCTCGGGCACGACCGGTCCCGGGATTCGAGAGTGCGTCGGCAAGGGGTGTGATGCGGTGAGTAAATGAAGGAATGGTCGGAGCCCCCGTCGGCTGCCGGACTGGTTGCGTTCTTTGCGTTCTTTCGAGGCAATGTATCCGGTCCGTCTGTCAGAATGAAAACCCGGCTCCGCATC
>JANYCC010000258.1 GCA_025360495.1 Verrucomicrobiota bacterium
CCCGGCCCGAGCCGACGAGAATCTGTTCGGTTATACCTATACCTCCGATGTCCTGCCCAAGGGGAAATGGGAATTGGAACAATGGGTGACGGGGCGTATCGGCAAGGAAAGCGGCCGTTTCCTGGGCACCGATTTCCGCACCGAGATCGAGACCGGGATCACCGATCGGCTCCAAGGGTCGGTCTACCTGAACTATAATTATTTCAACACCCAGGACGCCCACGGAAGCACCGAGACGTTCGATGATCGGAACCGGTTCGGTGTCAGCGGGACTTCGGCGGAGTTCAAGTACCAGGTCCTTTCGCCTTACAAGGACGGTTTCGGCCTCGCGCTCTATCTCGAGCCGGGATACGGCACCATCGAGGAAGCCGACGGCTCGCGGCATCAGGAGATTGAGCTGGAGGGCAAACTCATCCTGGAAAAACACTGGTTCGAGGACTCCCTGGTCGGGACGTTCAATTACACCATCGAGCCGGAATGGGTCAAAAGCGGCGGTGCCAGCGGGTTTGACGTGAGCCTGAAGATGGAATGGGGCACGGGGATGAGCTATCGCTTCGCACCGCACTGGTACGCGGGCCTCGAAACCCGCATCCAGACCGAATTCGCGGATGCGGACCTGGACCGCTCGGAGTTTGTCGCCGCCTTCGTGGGGCCGTGCCTCCATTACGGCGGGGAACGGTGGTGGGCGACGCTGACGGTGTTGCCGCAGGTCTGGGGTTGGCCGGATTCGCGGGGCAAAGGTGGATTGCACCTGGACGACCATGAACGCCTCGAGGTGCGGCTCAAAATGGGATATGATTTTTAGATTATTGTGGCTGCAGTCGCGCCAGTTCCAACAGCAGCACTTCCAGGCGATCGTAGTAGTCATCGCCCGGTTCGGCCGGACGGGTCTCGCGCATCCGTGCCACCGCGATCTCCAGTTCATCGCGCCGGGCCCGGACCTCCGGTGACAAACGCCGGCTTTCCGGGCCGGGCACCAGGGCGAACTGATGCGCCCGCAACCCGTCCGAGGTCGCACCGCCGACCGGTTTCTTGGTCGCCCGTGTCCCGCGGAACCACTCCGCCGGGGTCCCGAGTCCGTCGCCATTGTCGTCGATCAAAGGGTGCTCGGTGGCCAGCCTTCCCTCGGACTTATAGAATTCCGCGACCCGCGTGGAGGCGCTCAGGAAGGCTTCCAACAGGGAAGTCTCGCCGTCCTGGTCGAGGTCGGATTTCGGATCGTCCAAGGCCTCGGCGAGGCTGGTGCCGAAGCGGGTCGCATTCTGTTCGTTGCCGCTCCGGGTGGCGGTGATGACGATGCGGTTGGACCGCGAAAGCCGGTTGAGGAACGGGGCGCTCGACGATCCGGTGTGGATCACGGCGAGCGTACGCCGGATCGGTTGAAGCCATTCCTGGAGGTTCGTCGTGGAGAGGTCCGGGCCGCGCAGGTTGAACTTGGCCTCCCGACCGTCGAAGGTCCCGTGCCCGATCAACACCAGCACCAGTGGCGCGGGTCCGTCCGGGGGTTCGCTCGCGAGGGTCCGTTGGAGCACCTCCAGGTCATTGGTGACCGCAGCGTCCAAGCCGATGGTGAGGGGATGTCCTCCGGTGCGTTGGGCGAGCGCGGACCAGGCGTCGGCTTGGTGGGTGAAATTGGTGGCATAGGTGGCTTCACCCGGCGCACCGACGACAATGAGGAAACGGGGGCCGTTGGTTTCAGCGGCCTGGGTTACGGAGGGCGCAAGCAGGAGTCCCGGCACGACAGCGAAGCATCGGAGGAAACCACGGATGACACGGATGGGGAAGGGCAGCCTTGGAAGCCGGGTGAGGTCGTTCATGGCAGTCCCTTCCAACGGCGGAGTCCCCATTCCCCGAGGAGGCATAACAACGCGAGCAGGAACATCGCCGGCGTATGCCAGAAGGGTTGGGTCCACGCCTCCATGAGCGGCGCCGAGTGGGTTGGCAATTCGTCCACCAATGCGCCCAAGGCCGTCATGGGCACCACCCGGCCACCGGTGCGCCGAGCGAGTTCTTCCAACAGGGGGATATTGGGGACCAGGGACTTGAATTCTTCCGCCGCGAGATCCGTGCTCCATCCCGCCTCGGCCTGTCCGGCGGGTGCCCCCAGCATGTTGGTGACAGTCGCCACGGCATGGAACCCGGCGGTCAACCGGGGCACAAAAGTCGCCTCATATAATCCCGGTTCCTCGGTCGAGGCGACGGCGGTGACGCTGACCGGGGCGTTGGTCGGGGCACCGGTGACCAGGTCGAATCGCACGGCATCGACCTGCACACTCACGCTCGCATTGTCGAGGGGTTGGAATTTTTCATCGCGGGCGCGGACCTGCAGACGCACGGCGCCGTTGGCGTCGTCGGGTTGCGGTTCCGCGGTGAGATCCACACGGTTTGGGGTGTCGGTGACGAGCCAACGGAAGAGCTGACGCCAGGCCTTGTCCATGTCGGTGTGCGCCGCGGCGTCCTTCATGCCCCAGCGCCAGACGTCCCCGACCAACAGCGCCCCGGTGCGGCCGCGTCCGAACCGTTGGATGGCCAGGGCCGGGTGCTCGTGCCCGGCGCCATCGACGGCCGAGGCGATGATGCTGGCGGCGGGTTTGACGTCGCGGACGGTGTTGAGGACATCGAAGGCGGGCATGCCGGCGATCCGCACCTTTTCGTCAGTTTCATTGTCGCGGAGGCGCGCCCAGGTCTGGAGCCAGCCTTCGCGGGCCAGTTGGAAACGGACCGGTCCCGTGGGCACCGCCGATTCCGCGTGATCGAGATAAACGGGAAGCATTTCGCCGATGGGGGTGCGGTTATAATGTCCCTGTTGAAACGATTCCATGCCGCCGAGCATCAGGAAACCCCCGCCGCGTTCGGACACGAATTTCTGCAGGAGCAGGGCCTGGGCGGGCGAGAAGAACTCGGCCTCGAGGTCATCCACGATCACGGCGTGGTAGGCATATAATTCCTCGGCCGTGCGGGGGAAACCGCCGCTCAACTCCTGGGCGTCGCGGGTGTTCAACCGCGTGAGAACCGGCTGGTCATAGCGTTCGGTCGTCTCCCGGTCCTGGTCGCTGGTCCCGCGGAACAACGGGTTGCTGGTCTCGCCCGCGCGGCCGCGGAAGGCGAACTTGGGTTCGCGGCGCGCCACCCGGATGAGGGCGACGACCTGGAGTTGGTCGTCCTGCAGGGCGGCACGGTTGAGAAACTTGAATTCCCAGTTCGGACGTCCGGCGACATAAAGGATCCGATAGGGGCCGCGGCCGCGGTCGACGGCGACGACCCGGGCATTGTTGGCGAAGGTGGCCTCCGCGGTGTTGGTGGCGGTGGCATTGCGTCGCACCTCGGCCGCGGTGCCGGCCCGCACCTGGTAGAACGAGACTCCCGCTTTCTCCGGCTTCCATTGGAACCGCAGGGTCGAGACACCGCCGGCACCCCGCGCCGTGACCCCCTGTTCCGCGACGGTCTTGCCGGAGCGGTCGGTGATCCGGGCCAGCAGGGGTTCGCCGCCGAATCCCGGCGCGGCGACGTCGATCTGGGCCGAGACCGGGGCGTCTTCAAAGGCGCTTTGGGTGACCGCCACCCGTTGCAGGGAGACGTCCTTCACGGCGTCGGCCCGGCCCACGACGACGGGGTACACGGGGGGAAGTCCGGTGAGATCCGGCAAGGGCCCGGGGAGGTCGGTTGCATTGCCGTCGGTGAAAAGCAGGACCCCGGCGAGGGGGCGCCCGCGGAAGCGTTCATTGAGGGCGCGCAAGGCGGAACCGAGGGCGGTGGCGCGGCCGGAAAAATCGAGACCGGAGAAATCGCGGACGTTCTGCAGGCGGGTGTCGAAGGTGTAACGCCGGACCTGGAAGGTGGACTCGAGGTGCGGTTGCCAGGGGCCGGACGCCGGATCCAAGGCGGTGCGCAATTCCTCGCCGCGGCTGGCCGGGGCCCCGGCATCATGGATCTGGAGGCCCTGGCTGTTGTCGGCGACCACGGCGAACAGGTTGGCACCGGGTCGGGCGCGCTGACGGGTCTGGAGGGGTTCGAGGAGGCAGAACGCGAGCGCCGCAATGCCGACGAGCTTGAGCGTGAAACACACCGCGCGCAGGCGGGGTTCCGGCCCGCGCCGGTAGCTCCAAGCCAACAGCAGGGCGGCCAGGACGACGATCAGGGCGGCGGGAGCCAACCAGGAAGTCCCGGGAAATATAAGGGAGGCGAGGATCATTTGTCGCGGCCGAGATCCTCGTAATAGCGCTTCACCAATTCCGAATAACGTCCCGGCACCGGGTCGCGGTCGAGCGGGACCATCGGGTCGTCGGCCGCACGGCGAGCCAGTTCGTCGCGGATCTGGTCCCGGACTTCGACAAGGGGGCGGAGGACCTGCAATTGGACTACGGCCCAATCCGGTTTGCGACGATCCTTCTTATAGTCGATGCGCATCCGGCGGGCCTGGTCGCGGGCATTGGCCACCCCATTGCGGAGGTCCGGGGCGTCGAGCAAATCCTCGACATTGCGGAGGCGGTCGGACCACGGCCCGAAGCCCTCTCCGGTCAACGGTCCACCGATGGCGGCGCCGCCGCCTTGGGAGGTGGATTCCCCGCCGAGCATCCGGTCGATCTCGGAACCACCGGGAGTCCCTTGGGGTCCGCCGCGACGGGCACCCGGGTTCCGGCCCGGAGCACCCGGATTGGCGGCTTGCCCGGGATTCTGGCCCTGACCCTGACCCTGTCCTTTACCCTGGCCTTGGCCTTTACCTGGTGTTTGGCCCGGTGCTTCACCCGGTGTCTCGCCTGGTGTCTCGCCCGGCGACTGCCCCGGTGTTTGGTCTGGAGATTGACCTTGGCCTTTACCTTGGCCTTTACCCGGTGTTTGACCGGGTGTCTGGCTTGGTGATTGGCCCTCGCCCTGGCCTTCGCCCTCGCCTTGGCCTTTACCCGGGGCTTCACCTGGGGCTTCACCCGGGGCTTCACCCGGCGTTTGACCTTGGCCCTGACCTTGGCCCGGTGTCTGGCCTGGCGATTGACCCGGTGTTTGGCCCGGCGTCTGACCCTGACCTTGACCTTTACTCTGACTCGGTGTCTGTCCTGGCGATTGGCCGGGCGTGGATGCGGTGGGATCCGCGCTGGGTTCACCCGCGGCACTCGGATCACCGGATTGGCCGGGAGTCGCCGGTCCGTTGGGCGCCGCGGAAGACTTGCCGGCCGCGCTGGCGTTGCCGCCCGCAGGTTTGTTGGTGGAACTCTGACCCTTGGGTCCGGACTCCGCCGCCATCTCCTGGGCGAGCTGTTCCGCCGCGGCCTCGAGTTCCTGCTGGGCGGCGCGCAAGGCCTCGGTGTCGTCGCCCAACACGGTGCCGGCGGCCCGTTCGACCCCCTGCCGGAGGGTGTCGATGCCGGCGCGGGCCTTCTGTTCGGCGACGCGGGCCGGTCCCTCAACACCGTTGCGCAGCAGCTCGCGGGTCATGTCGAGGGCCTTGGCACCGGACTCTTTCTCGGAGTCTTCGAGATGTTTGTTCAGGCTCGGACTCAATTGTCCTTCGCGCGCCAGTTGTTGGCGCATCTGTTTGACGTTGCCGGCCTCGTCTTGGCTGAACTTGCGAAGGGTGTCGTCGAGTTGGCGGGACAGAAGCGGTTCGGTGGTCTCGGCCTGTTCGGACAGATGGGTGGCGCGCTCCACGAGGTTGGTCACGCGACCCTGCTGCGCGGCGAGGCGATCCAACAGTTTCTGACGGGAACCATCGTCGGTCAGGGCGCGGTGCCGGGGGTCTTCGGGTTGGTCGAGTTGACGGCTGATCTCGGACTGCTCCTTGGCGAGTTCGCGGGCCTCGTTGCGAAGTTGACGGACCCCCTCGTTGAACTCGTTGGCGTTCTTCTTGCGGAGATCCTCGCGGAGTTCCTGCAATTTGCGTTGGGCGCGCGTGCCGGCGGCGAGGGCCTGCGAGACCTTGCCTTCCCCGGTGGCGTCGGCGGCACGTTGCATGTCATCGCGGGTCTCCTCGAGGCGGCGGCGTTCGTCGGCCGTCTGGGACTGCGATTCCGGCCGGTTCATCCGCTGTTGGAGTTCGTCGGCGTCGGCCAGATTCTGGCGTTCCTCCTCCTGCAACCGTTTCAATTGGCGGCGGAGTTCCTCGCGCTGTTTTTCGTCGTCGGCGGCCTTGAGGGCGGTCTGGAGTTCCTTCAGGCGTTCATTGGCGTCCTGCTGGCGCCGGGCGAGTTCCTGAAGACGGTTCACGGCCTGGAGTTGTTCGCGGCGTTCGTCGTTCACCGGTGAACGGGCCTGGCTCTGGGTCTCATACCGGTTCTCCGATTGGGTGAGGTCGAGCTGCTCCAACTGGCGTTGATTGGCGCCGCCCTGTCCCCCTTGTCCGCCGCCCTTCTTGCGCGAACGGGTCACCTCGGTCTCGTGCGATTGCAACTGGAGGATCGATTGATAGGCGGCCTGTTCCGCGTCCAGGGCGGCCGGAAGGGAGCCGGGCGATTTGGCGGCTTTTTCCAACTGGGCGGCGGCCCGCTCCAATTCCGCGACGGCGGCGGCCCACAGGGCACGCTGGCGAGGGTCGGACTGGTCTTCCATCGCGGCCCGGGCCTGTTCCAAGGCTTGTCCGGCGGCATCGCGCACCACGCCCAGGTCATCCTCATAGCGGCCCGTTGCGGGCGGGACGGCCGGGGTGGTCGGGCGCTTGGCGGCTCGAATGGCGCGCGGGGTGGCACCGGGTTCGGCCGTCCCGCGGTCGGCCCCTTGGGCGAAGAACTGCGGGGAGGTCCGCAACCAGCCCAGATCCGGTCCGCCGACCCGGGGAAGGTTGGAAGTCGGCTTCGGAGCAGTGGCGGGGACGGAGGGTGTCTTTCCCGGGGATCCCTTGGTGGCCGGGGCAGGGGCGGCCTGACGTCGTCCCTGCAGCTTCCACGTCGCGGTGATGATCTGTTTCTGGAGTTGGGCGAGCTTCGTCGTCTTGTTGCCTTCGCCGCCGGATTCCCCCTTTTCGCCTTCCCCGGCCGCGGAACCCTCGCCTTCACGGAAGATTTCCTCAAACGGCCGGACTTCGGCGAAGAAAATGTCACCCATGGTCCGGCGCACCTGACCATCGGGCCCGGTGTCATCGGCCCAGACGAACCAGCCCAGCACCTGGTCCGGCTTGGCGGCCAGGTCTTCGAGGCGCATCAGGTGATGGAAGGGGCGCCGGTCCCCGCCCGCGACCGATTTCCCCAATTCGATATACTCCGGCTCGCTCCCGACCCGGACCAATCCGAGTCCATAAGCAGGGATCCCGAAATCGTCCCAAACCGTGCCATCAAAGGTGATTTCTTCCAAGGGCGAGGGGCGGACATCGCCGCGGGGCAGGGCGAGGCGCAATTCCGGCACGCGGTTCGACGGGACCTCGAAGACGAATTGGGCGCCGATCTTGTTGGTGCGGCCCTCAGCATCGACCAACCGGAGGTCATAAGTTCCGCCGGTGGCGAGGCGGAAGGCCGCGAGCGTGGCGATGGGGCGGTTGGAATCGACCGTCAGCGTGACGGTCGAAAGATTGGTGGCGCGCGGTTGGAGAAGGGCGGAGGCGACGGGTTTGTTGAGCTGCAGGGCGAGGTCGAGCCGGCTGCCCTCGACGGCGCTGACCCGGCGGGTGTCCTCGATGTGTTTGGGGGGACGGCCGGTGTAATCGGGGAACGTCAGGTCCACCACCGAACGTTCGAGCCGGGGATGTTCATAGACGGAGACTTGGAAATCCTTGGAACGGCCACCCTCATATTCGACGCGATAACTGAAATTGGTGGTCACTTCCGGAACCGTGCCACCGAACACCGGGTCGGCGAGATTGCGGACCAGCGGGACGCGAATGTCGGCGCCATTGGTGCCGGCCAGCACGAGTTCGGCCCCGCGGGGCGGTGCGCCGCCGAACCGGGCCAGCACGACCAGGCTGGAGCCCCGTTCCAACGAGGTGTTGCCGGGAGTCACGTCCACTCCGGACCCGAGCCGGGCGAGCAGGGCGGCGGGTCCGGCATGGGGACCGCCGGCCGTGCGGGGGATCAGGACGAGCGCGGCGAGGAAGGCGACGAAAGCGGCGAATTGCAGGGTCTGAAGGGCGCAGAGGCGGCCCAGGGAAACCGCATGGCGCCAGTCGTGCCCCACACTGTGGGCGAGGGCCTCGTCGAGCACGCGCCGTTGAAGGAACCCAAAGCCGGTGTCGGGCGACGGTTCCTGCTGGACCGCGGTGAGCAGGAGTCCGTCGAGTTCGGGATGCCGCGCCTCGATGACCCGGGCGGCACCGCGCAGGTCGGCGGGCCCGGAAAGGATGCGACGGGCGGTGAGGCCGGCGAGGATCAAGCCGGCGACCCCGAGCAGGAGGGCGGGTATCAGGCCGGGGACACCAAGCCAGCGCAGCACGAAGAGCAGTGCGGCGGACCCGGCGGCGGTGGCGCACCACACGAGGGCGAGGGCGCCGGCGGCGCGTCCCCAGAGGCGGCGTCGGACGACGGGGCGGAGCCGGGCGAACAGGGGATGGGTGTTCATGATGTGGCCTCCACAGGCAGTGAGGTTTGGCGGGCGGTGCGGCCCGCGACCAACGATTCAATCAAGAGGACGGCGAGGGTTCCGGCAAGGAGCCAGCGCCAGAGTTTCTGCCGACCCTCGGCTTCCTGGGCGGGTGGCACGGCTTGGGGCTTCGGTTCGGCGGCGGCCGTCGACAGCGCCGGATCCAACCGGACGCCAAGCCGTTCGAGTTCTTCCGGTCCCAAAGGTGCCGTGCGGGATTCCGCCGGATCCAGGTTCACGGCGACGGATGTGGCAGTGGGCCCGGCGCCGAGGAAATAAATCCCGGGTTGCAGTGTGCCGGCGAACCGGATGGTGGCGGGCGGCAGATTGGTCACCGTGCCGTCGGGCAACCGCACCGCGAAATCAGTGGTCCGACCGGCCGGCAAGGGGAGCGGATCCCCGACCAAGGGGTTGGCGGACGGAGGCGCCGCCGCTCCGGCGAGATCGAGCAGCGAGTAGAGCCACGGCACAAATTTCGAGGAGAGCGCGAACTGGCTGTCGTCGGGTCCCCAGCCCGACGCGAGAAACAAAAGGTGTCCGCGGCCCACCGGGAAATCGATCCAGGCCGGGGCACCGGAATCAAAGCGGGCCACCACCTGTGCCGTGGCGGGAAGGGGTTCGCCCAATTTCCTATATCTCCAGAAATGGATCTTCGTGAAATCACTGAACCGCGGGTCGGCAAAGGGCGCGAGCATCGGGTGGCGGAAATCCAGTTCCCCCAGCATCGCATAGGTCGGCGGACGGACCTCGCCCAGGGTGAGTTCCGGATGTCCGAGCAACCGCTGCAGCGTGGCCCCCGCCGTGTCCCCCGTCGGCGCAAACAACACCGTCTGCCCGGCTTCCATCCGTCCGCGCACCGCATCCGCCAGATTGTCCGGCAACCGGTCCGTCACCACGATCATGCGGGACGCCGCGAGGGTTTCCGTCGCCAGGGTCTCCCCGGGCTTCCGCACAGTGAGGTGGACCGTCTGCCGCCGGGTGTCGGGCAGGGCGCGACGCAGGAAGAACAGCGGTTGGTGCGAGTCCGCCGGCGACTCCGACCCCAGGTATAAGAGGTCGAGCGGGGCGGGTTCGGGGGGATAGACAAACACCGTGTTGTCGAAAGGTTCGTCGTCGCCGCGGAGCAGGATGCGGGTGAGGCCGACGGCGTTGGTGGGGGTGGCGATGGCGACCATGCGTCCCTGTCCGGGCGGGACATAGACATCGGTCGGTGCCGTCGCGAAACCGGTGCCGTCCGCATTGGCCCAACCGACTTGGAATTGTTCCTTCCTGGCGTCCGGGCTGTTGGCGACCCGGACGCGCACGACCGCCCCGGTGCCGCGGTCGGAATCGGGTGCCTCGGCGACCAATTGAAGGCCGGCATTTCCCGGGTTGCGGGGTCGGACGGCTTCGGGGACCACCTCGATCCCCTTGGGCCATTCATAGGATTGGAGCGGGTCCAGGCGCGCGCCTTCCTGGAGATCGCCGATGAGGAGGATGCGGCGGCGTTGGCCGGTGCCTTCGTCCTCGGTGAGTTCCTCGGCGGCACGGATCAGGGCCGGGCCGACGCGGGTGGACGACCATCCGGGGGAAAGGCCGTCGAGAGTCGCGAGGGCCAGGGCGGCACGTTCACCGACGGGGACCGATTGCCATTGCGTGAACGAGAGCTTGGAAACGATTTCACGGTCGAACGTGAACAGCGCGATCTGGTCGGCCGGGGCGGCTTCGCGGAGATGCCGGGCGAGGCGGGAACGGGCGTCGTCCCAGAGGCCCGAGCGGCGCATGCTGGCGCTGGTGTCCAGGAGCAGGACCGTGCGGGTTCCGGGACCGGCGGCGGGGGCGGGGGCCTCGGGTTGGCGGAAGAACGGCCGGGCGAACCCGAGGGTGAGCAGCAACAGGGCGAGGGCGCGCAAGAGGAGCAGCAGCAGATGCTCAAGCCGGCTTTTCTTGGTGAGGCGCGGGGGTGTCGGTTGGAGAAACAGGAGCGAACTGAATGGCGTGCGTTCGCGGGTGGTGCGCCGGATCAGGTGAAACAGGATGGGCCCGCCGATCGCCACGGCACCCAGGAGGAACAGCGGGGCGAGAAAATTCATGACGCGATCCCCCCCTGCGTTCCGGGCCGGCCGGTGCGACGTCCCCGGCGCGAGCGATTCTGGACGAAATCGAACAGCGCCAGTTCCAGGGGGCGGTCGGTTCCCAACGGGTGCCAGCCGATGCCCAACCGTTCGCACAGGGAGCGCAGGGATGCGTTGTGGGCGGCCAGCCGATCCAGGTAGCCGGGTCGGGCCGCGGCCGGATCAACATAGAGCGTGCGGCCGTCCTCGGAATCCTCGAAGACCGAGGGATCGCGGAATCCAAAATCGCGTTCGGCCGGGTCGAGCACCTGGAACACGGCCAGTTCATGGCCCGCGGCGGCCAACCGGGTGAGGGGACGCTCGATGGCAGTGGCGGGGGCGAGAAAATCCGAGACCAGGACGATGAGCCCGCGTTTGCGCACGATCTCGGCGGTGCGTTCGAGCGGGCCGGCGAGGTCGGTGGCGTGACCGGCGGCGGGGGCCTCGAGCGTGTGCATCAGGTGCCGCAGATGGCCCGCCCGGTGTCGCGCGGGAAGATACTCGCGCACGACCTCATCGAAGGTGAGCAGCCCGATGGCGTCGCCCTGGAGGTGGAGGAAATAGGCGAGGGTGGCCGCCAGGGTGTTGGCATAATCCGCCTTGCTGTGGCCCGTGGAGCCGAAATCCATCGAGCGGCTGCGATCGACCACGAGATGACACCGGAGGTTGGTCTCATCCTCAAACCGTTTTATATAATGTCGGTCCGTCCGGCCGAAGACCCGCCAGTCGAGGTGGCGCGGATCATCACCGGGCGTGTATTGGCGATACTCGGTGAACTCGACGGAAAAGCCGTGGTGCGGGCTGCGATGGATCCCGCTCCAAAAGCCCTCGACGACGGCCCGTGCACGCAGTTCGAGGCTGCGGATGGCCATCAGCGCCGGGGCGCTGATCAGCGATCCGGAGGCCAGGGCGGCATTGGGGCCGGCGTTCATTTAGCGGATCGGAATCACGCGGTGGTGGGCGCCGGCACGGATTCGAGGAGGCGGCGGACGAGGGTTTCGACCCGGACGCCCTCGGCCTCGGCGCGATAATTGAGCAGGAGTCGGTGGCGGAAGGTGGGGAGGGCGAGGGTGCGGATGTCCTCGAGCGTGACGTGGGCGCGGCCCTGGAGGAGGGCGCGGGCCTTGCCACCGAGCACGAGATATTGGGCGGCGCGGGTGCCGGCGCCCCAGGTGACGGATTCGTTCACGAACTCCGGCGTGCCCACCTGGCGCGGTCGGGAGGCAGCGGCCAGGCGCACCGCATAGCGCACGAGTTCCTCGGCGACGGGCACTTGTCGGACCAATTCATGGAAGGCGACGACGTCGGCACCGGTGAACAGGGGTTCGATGGTTGCCGGACCGCGGCCGGTGGTGCGGGCGACGACCTGCACTTCATCGTCTTCGGGCAGGTAATCCATGACCACGTTGAACATGAACCGGTCGAGTTGGGCCTCGGGGAGCGGATAGGTTCCCTCCATCTCGATCGGGTTCTGGGTGGCGAGGACGAAGAACGGTTCCTCCAGCGTGTGACGGTGGCCGGAGGCGGTGACCTGGTGTTCCTGCATGGCCTCCAGCAGGGCCGCCTGCGTCTTGGGCGGGGTGCGGTTGATTTCGTCCGCGAGCAGGATGTTGGCGAAGATCGGGCCGGGCACGAATTCCATCCGCCGCGTGGCGCCATCGGTCTGGAGGATCTCGGTGCCGGTGATGTCCGCCGGCATCAGGTCGGGCGTGAACTGGATGCGTTGGAAGCGGAGATGGAAGACCTGGGCGATCGACTTGACGAGCAGGGTTTTCGCCAGGCCGGGTGCGCCGGTGATGAGGCAATGCCCGCCGGCGAACAGCGCGATCAGGATCTGGTCGATCACCTCGCGCTGGCCGACGATGACCTTGGCCAGTTCGGTCTCGAGGCGGGCGCGACCGGAAATCAGTTTTTCATAGGTCGCCTGCTCCGGCGGTCGGGCGGGGGCGGGGGAAACCGGGGGTGGGACGGGGGACGCGGGTGGCACCAACAGCGGGGGCGGCGGGACCGGTGCGGTTGCGACCGGCAGGGAGTCGCCGTCGGTGGGCAGGAGGGGCGGGGTGATGGGTTCGGGCATGGGCGGATGGGGATGGGTTCGTTCGCGTGCCGGGTGCGGCGGACTCAGTGGGTCATCATGTAAAAGATGATGTTGATGCCGAGTGGAAAGGAGATTTTTTCGGAGAAATTGTGGAAATAATAGTCACTTTCGCCCTCGCGTTCCCAACCGTCGCCATTGTCGGTGTTGTGGGTGGCGATGACCATCATCCGGCCTTGGTCGTCAAAAATCGCCCGGTGATGGACCTCGCGGGCGTCCGGGAGTTCCCAGGTGCGATGCTCGGGGTCGTACTCGCTTTGTTCGCCCAACCGGACATTCGGCACCTGGCCCTTGGAACGGATCGTGAACACGGAACGGTAGAGTTCGTGGGTGAGCGGCAGTTCCAGAAATGGTTTCCCCGGCAACACTTCCTGGAGGACCTCCTCCATGGCTTCCCATTGGGATTCACCCCAGAAATCGTCCAGCATCAGGAACCCGCCATTCTCCAGGTAATGCCGCAATGCCAGGACCTCCTCGGGATCGAAGGACAGGGCGCCGGGTTCGACGATATAAATGAACGGATACCGGCAGAGATCCGGGTCGGTGACCCAGAGGTAACGCCCGTCCGGATTGACGCGCATCGAGGTCATCTGCTGCAACCTATAGGAGAGGTTCAGGTCGCTGTCGGGGGTGTCGGTCTGCCAACCGCCGCCGCGCCGCCCACTGTGCCGGTACCTCACCCGCGTGAAGGTGAAGGTGTCCGCCTCGAACCCCGGGGAATTGGTCCATACGGGGGTGCCGGTGCTGTGCGACTCGACCTCCCGGGCGGTGCGGGCATTGGGCGGGACATAGCTTTCGCCACCGCCCCAGCCGCCGCGCCCGCCCCGTCCGCCCCGCCATTGGGCCAGCGCCAACCCGCCGCCGAGCACCACCGCGGCGCACACCGCCGTCCGGCGTCCAGGCAATAGCCCGGGCGGACGGGAGGCGGGGGGATGGGTGGTGGGCGGCAGTGAATCCATGGGGACGGAGGTCAGTGGGTCATCACGTAGTAGATGATGTTCACGCCGAGCGGATAGGCGATCTTCTCGGAGAAGTTATGGAAATAATAGTCGCTCTCGCCCTCGCGTTCCCAGCCGTCACCGGTGTCCGTGTTATGCAGCGTGAGCACCATCAGACGGCCGTGGTCATCCTCGATCCCGCGATGGTGGACCTCCTTGGCGTCGGGCTTTTCCCAGGTCTCGCCCCCGTGCTCGCTGGCGATGCCGCGACGGACGTTGGCGCATTGGTACTTGGCCTTGATCTCAAAAACGCCGTGATACAGCGGATGCGAGAGGGGTAGCTCAAAGAAATGCCGCTCGGGGAACACCTTCTTGAACATCTCCTCGCAAACAGCCCATTCATCCTCGCCCCAGAAATCATCCAGCAGGAAGAAGCCCCCATTCAACAGATGTTTCCGCAGGGAGGCCGCCTCCGCATCGGTCAGGTATAAGGCACCGGGCGCGGAGGCGGAGAGGTAAGGATAATTCACCAATTCCGGATCGGTGAGCCGGATGATCCGCCCGTCGGTGTCGGTGCGCATCGAGGTCATCTGCTGCAACCGGAACGAGAGGTTGATGTCGCTGTCGGGCAGATCCGTGCTCCAGCCGCCGGTGCGGGGGATCCACGGGCCGTTGGGCCGCTTGTCATACCGCACGCGGCAGAACGTGAACACGTCCTTGGTGAAGGCCGGCGGATTGGTCCACACCGGCATCTCCAGGCCGGTGCGCGTCGCGACCTCGCGGGCGGTCTTGATCGCGGGATCCACCACGATCTCGCCGCCCCCGAGCGGCCCGCCGCCATAGGGGTCCATCCGGATGGGGCGACGTCCGAAACCCTGTCCGAAGCCGGGACCCTGCCCGAGCAGGGCCGGCAGCAGCATCAGGAACAGGAGGCTGGCGAAAGTCCGGGTCATGGAAGGGGGTTGTGGCGGCGGGCATCCTGCCCGCCAGTGAGCGGGGCTTCCAGCCCCGGACGGGAATGGGTGGAGCGAGGGGCGCGTCCTGGCACGGCACCCATCGAAGGCATCAGGGCGGCTCGGATGGAACCTCGCCCTACCGATTCGAAGTGCCCACCGGCGTGGTGTGTTTTGGTAGGGCGAGGTTCCACCC
>JANYCC010000132.1 GCA_025360495.1 Verrucomicrobiota bacterium
GAAGCAGTCTGGGATGACTTCGACGGCGACGGGAAGATCGATTGCGTCACGCTGGATGTCCCCCACGGCCGACTGGAATTCTGGCATTCCAATCCATTGACTCCCTTCGGCAACACTTTCGTGCTTGGGTCCTCGAACTCGATCCCGTTGACCTTGGGCGCGGTGGCGTTCTCCGGCGACTTCGACGGGGACGGCGATCGCGATCTCATCGTCGTGAACCCGGTCGGGATCGAATCGAACCCCGGGGTGTTCCTCGCCCGCAATGCCGGCGATGGAACCTTTGATATCGAACGCCTCATGGACGGCGTGCCGGGGGCGGTCGCCGCAATCGGGGATGTCGATGACGACGGGGATCTGGATCTTATTGTGGCCGAGTCGGTCAAGGACTCACAAGCCCCCGCCCGCACGACTGCCGCAATCTGGTTGAACGACGGTCACGGCCGGTTCGAACGGTCGGCGATGACGCTGCCCTTGGGTCGTTTCGTTGCGCTGGGTCTGGTTGATGTGAATGGCGATGGCCGACCCGACCTCTGGCTCGCGGAACAGATCGGGTCCGCCTCCAGCCCCTCCGCAACCAATCGCCTTGCGATCCTGCCTTGGACCCCGGGCGGGTTCCAAGAGTCTTGGAGCCTCACCACACCCAACAATCTTGGCGGCACGGTCACCGCTTTGTTCAGCGATTTTGACAGCGATGGATCACCCGACCTGGTGACCTACGGACAGGTGCACGGACAGGCCGGATGGTTTCTGTTCCATAATGACGGGGAGGGACGGTTCAGTCCGCAAAGTTATCTCACGCCGGCCCAGAATTCGCCCCGGCCGCACGCCGCAGATCTCAATGGTGATTCGCGGCCCGATGTCATCCTGGGGGGAGGCAATGGTTCATTGATGGGTCAATATTTCGTCAATGTGTTCCCGTCCTTCAATGTTCCACCCTCCGCACCCGCCAACCTCCGGACGCGACTGGACGGCACGGAACTGACCCTGAATTGGGCCGAATCCACCGACCTATTCCAATCGGGCGCGCTTACCTATAATGTCCGTGCCGGATTCAAGCCGGGCGGCAACGATTTGGCCCCTTCCCTGGCACTCCCCACCGGATATAGGTTGGTGTCCCGTCCGGGGAATGCCGGCCATCGTCATACGGTTTCCATCGACTTGTCCCAGCGCGAAGGGGAAGTGATTTTTTGGACCGTTCAGGCCGTGGATGCCGGCGGCCAGGGCGGACCTTTTGCCGAGGAGGAAACCCTCATCACGCGGCTTCCCGGAATCCCGCCCGTCATCACCGGACTCCATGATGTCACCTTCAAGGAGGATGCCTTTGAGACGATCCCGTTCACCGTGCAGGACAACGTTTCACCACCCTCCGACATCCGGGTGAGCGTCACCGTCGATTCTCCCGACCTTTTCCTGAGTTTCGCAGCCGACCGCACCAACACGCTTCAACGGACACTCGTCGGACGGCCCCGGCCCGACGCCAACGGCACGGCGATCGTCACGGTGATCGCCACCGATCTGGGTGGAAATTCGGCGACCAACCAATTCCGGTTGACGATCACCCCGGTGAACGATTTCCCCCGGATCACGAGCCCTCCGGACCAGTTTGCCTTCGCGGGAGAACCCCTCCCACCCATCCGTCTCGTCGTCTCCGATCCCGAATCGCCGCTCGCAGACCTCACGTTCCAGTTCCAGTCCTCCGCCGAAGACGTGCTTCCTTCCGATTCCCTGAGAATCCGGATCGTCGGCACGAACCTGGTTGAATTGACGGCCCCGAACTCGCAGCCAACCTTTGGTTCGACCCAGGTAACCCTCAGCGCGACCGACCCGGATGGAGCGATGTCATCCCGTGCCTTCCGGATCACTTTCCAACCGCGCGTGCTTCCGGAGTTGACGTCGTTCCCCGCGCCGGACGGGACCCATCAACCCGCACTGGGCGATTATGACGGGGACGGTCGCCAGGACTTGCTCGCACTCGGTTCAGGCCGCCTCTTATTATGGCATAATGAAGGTGCCGGCGCATGGCCCCTGCAGCAACTGCCATGGTACACTGATTATAACCCCACTTATGTGCGTTGGACGGACTGGGATCACGACGGTCATCTCGACATCGCCGGCATCGGAAACGGACCCGCGTTCGCCGACGGACGGCCGACGATATTCGTGTTGTTGAATCGTCCCGGGGGTTGGTCGTTGGGGCCGGTTTTGGACCCGCTCGGCCCGCAGTCGCAACTTTCCACTCTCGCCGATGTCGATGACAACGGGGAACTGGACGCCGTGGGGACCCTGACGGCGTTCCGTCATGGCGCGGCCTTCGATCCGCCCCAACCCATCGGAGTCAGTTTCCAAGGTGCCATCGCCCTCGACCTCAATCTCGACGGCCGCACCGATCTCGTGGGTTCCAATGGGGGTTTCGGTTACCTGCATCAGGACCCCGACCTCAGCTGGAACCAGACTCCGCTGGGTTGGAACACCTCCGGACCAGCCGATTTCAATGATCTCGATCGGGACGGGAAATGGGATGCGCTGGTGCAATTCCCGAACCGCCCAGGCCTTCAGTTCCGGCCCGCACTCGGATCGGCCGAAGCGAAGGGCACCGTGCCCTTCGCCCTGTCTTCCGCGTATTGTCTGACGGATCTTGATGGGGACGGTTTCACCGATGCCCTCTCTGCCAGCCTGTCGGACGGGCGGTTGGTCTGGCGTCGGGGACTTGGCGGCGATTGGGGCGAACAACATCTCCTTCTTCCTGACGTGGTGCGGGCTTGCACCACAGGCGATGTGGACGGCGACGGTCGACCCGACGTGGTGGCGTTGGTGACTGCGCAGGATGGTCATAGCCCCGACGCGATCCGGGTTGTCGTCCTCGGCAACCGGTTGTCCGATCCCGCACCCACGCCACCTGCCCCCCCCTTGGGCTTGGGCGTGGTGCTGGAGGCGGACGGGGCGTTTCTGGAATGGACGCCGGGCCCGGGGCACGTCGAACGCGGCGTCACCTATAATATAAGGGTCGGAACCACGCCCGGGGCCGGGGACGTGATCACACCGGAATCGACGTCCTCGGGGTGGAGGACAGTTTCCGCCCCCGGAAATGCGGGCATCAGTCATCGTCGCCGGATTTCGGGTTTGGTGAACGGCCGGACGTATTATGGCGCGGTTCAGGCGGTGGATGCCGGTGGCAATGGCGGCCCGTTTTCGGATGAGGTCTCCTTCGTGTCGCGTCCCCGGGTCATCATCCTGTCCGGGCCGGATTCCGTCGTGACCACAGTGGATGAGCCCCAAGTGACAGTCCCGGTTTCCATCACCGGTGCCGAAGGGGTCATCTCGTATACGGCCACCATGATCCCGGCGTTGCTGGCTGCGGACGGAGGGCCGCGCCTCTCGGTCGATTCCAACACCAACCTGCTCATCCGGATTCCGTTCCGCAGGTGGTTCTGGGGGACCGGTGTCCTGACGGTGGAGGTCACGGATTCCGGCCATGTTCGGGGGCGGGTAAGGATTCCAGTACGGCATGGTGACGCGGGGGACGGCGCCGACCTGGCATACCGTCGCACGTTCACCCTCGCCCCAGGGGAACCCTTGGTATTGCCGTTCTTCGCAATCGATCCCCGAAAGGAATGGAGCCTCTCCAGCTTCATCCTGCCCAACCCTGGTTTCATACAGGGCGACTTCCCCGATCTCACGTACACCTCATTTCCCGGCGTCTCCGGCTCGGACCGGGTCGCGGCACATTTGATAACCCCGGATCAGACCCGTGTCCTTGCCGAATTCATCATTGGGTTTTCGGGAACTGGCAGCACCCACGCATCGGTCCGACCCGACGGAAAGGTGGACCTGGTACTGCAGGGCATGCCGGGCGAACTCGGTTCGGTGGAAATCTCGTCCGATCTGGTGAATTGGCGCGAACTCACCCGCTATCAGGTCCCGGATTCCGGGTTTTTCACGTTCGATGGACTGACAACCGTGGGGGCCGGCCCACAGGCGTTCATCCGACTCCGACCGGACAAACCCTGAACTGGATCCTCCCCAAGTGGGGGCAGAGGGACGAATCGGGACCGGGCCGGTCAAATCGGCAGCATGAATCAGACGTTGCCGGGGGCCGGGAGCGACGTAGCTTCCAGCCCCGTGGAACCCATCCGTCCCGCCGCCCGGAAGGCGAACGTTGACGATCTGCCCGCATTGCAGGCGCTATGGCAACGTGCCGGGTTACCGTGGATTGAACTTGAGCGCTTCGTCACCGAATTTCAGGTCGTCCCCGGCGAGGAGGGTCAACTTCAAGGGGCCATCGGCCTCCAACTCGACGGCTCGGAAGGATTGCTACACAGCGAAGCCATCTTCCCCGGCACGGACGCCGACGCGATCCGGGCCGAGCTCTGGGGCCGGATGCAGATTGTCGCGCGAAACCTGGGGGTGGCGCGGTTATGGACGCTGGAGGACGCCCCCTTCTGGTGCCACACGTTCGTACGGGCGGACCCCGCGGCGATCCAAGGGTTGCAGGCCGGATTCCGCGATCCGGAGGCGGCGTGGCTGGTGTGCCAGTTGGTCGATCCGGCACGGGCGCAGAAGCTGTTGGATGAACGCCTTGCCCTCTGGGAAGCGAGCCGCCAATCCGAATCCGAGAATCTGTTGGAAACGATCGGACGCATCCGGACCTTTGCCTTCACCGTCGCCGGTGTACTGATCGGAGGCATGCTGCTGATGGTCGTCTGGGTCCTGATGAGACGCCCGGACGTCCTCCATCGCGTCATCGGACGTTAGGGAGTGGCTAGGAGAACAATCGCTGATCAAAGGGATAAGCCAGGCAACGGAAACTCCCCGTCCTCACCTTCAAAGAACCAACACAAGACCCACAAGACCCAAACAAATGGAACGTCATACAAAGGGACAGGTCCATAGTCGAATGGACGTGACGGTGATTGGGCGGGGTGGCAGGGTGCCCTGCATGCGACAGTCACGCCTCAAGGTCTCCCCGGAGCGGCCGGTGGGCTTCTACCATTGCCTCTCCCGCGTCGTGGAC